>JABFXP010000763.1 GCA_013361685.1 Catenulispora sp. | reverse complement strand
CCAGTCCATGGATGTCGCGCACCACTCATAACACTTACTTACCCACCCGAACCAACGGCATTGGAGCGAAGGCCCGCCGGAGGCGCTTTTGACTGTGGCCTTTGACTTTCCCACCCACGAGACGCGACGCAGTCGCCAACCCCGAGACAAGACCGCAAGCCAACCGCGAGCGGTGACCAACAACCCTCACCCGCGAGCGCGACCCGGTCGCCAACCCCGCAGGGCGGGTGGGCGGGATCTATCCCCGCCAGCCGCCAACCCAACTGATCGCGAAGCCAGCAACGGAACTGCGACCGCCAACGGAGCCATCCACCCATGGCCGAAGGTCGTAAAGGCCTTTAAAACCACCACCGAACCGCAGCCCAACCACAACAGCCAACCCCAAGCCAATCAACTAACCACCCCCAACCCCTCACCCCCAACCCCAACCCCAGACCCCCGATCAATAAACCGCGTCGCCAACACCACCGAACGCGGAGCCGCATCATCCCCATCAATCCGCCCGAACAACAACTGCGCAGCAGTACGCCCCAGCGCAGCAGGATCCTGACTCACCACCGAAACCGGCGGATTCAGCTTGTCCGCCAACAGAAAGTCATCGAACCCGACCAGCGCAAAGCGACGCGAAGCCCCCGCCTCAACCGCCCCGAGCGTGACCAGATCATTGCCACTGAACAAAGCAGTGGGCGGCGCAGCCCCGACCATCAGCTCGCCGATCGCAGCAGCCGCCTCGCGATGCCCACGCAGCCCATGGCGGACCAGCGCAGGGTCCACCGTCAGACCCGCTGCGGCAAGCGCCTCCTCATACCCCGCGAACCGCTCCCGCTGCGTCCAGATCTCCTGACGGTCTCCCAGATAGGCAATGCGGCGGTGCCCATGCCCCAGCAGATGCCGCACCGCAGTGCCCGCACCAGCCCGGTTGTCGACGGCAACGCAGTCCACTGCCAGGCCGGACGCCGGCCGGTCAACGCAGACCAGCTTGACCCCACGCCCCATCTGCGCACGAAAGAAAGTGCGATTACCGCCCGTGGGCACCAGCACCAAGCCATCGACCTGACGAGCACAGAAGGCGGAGACCACATCACGCTCGCGGCGAGGATCATCGTTGGTGCTGCCGACCAACACCAAGAACCCCCGCCGGTACGCCTCGTCCTCCACCGAGCGCGCCAACGCCGAGAAGAACGGGTTGGCCAGGTCATCGACCACCAACCCGATAGTCCGTGAATCCTGTGCCTTACGACGCAAGTTGCGCGCGATGTCATTGCGCTGATAACCCAGCGTTCTGATGACCTCCTCCACACGCGCCGCAGTCGCCGGCGCCACCCCGGACTCCCCCGCCACCACCCGGGACACCGTCATCAGCGACACCCCGGCCGCCCGCGCGACGTCCTTCATCGTGGGTCGTTCCGCCATCTACCCTCCCCCTCCGGCTCCTGCTACCTCTCCCACTACCTCACCCGCCGGTTAACGTTACCAGCCTCAAATCCCGCTTGCGCCCCATTGACAACTCTTCTCAGGGGCCAGACAATCCCCGGTGCGCTGTGAACGTTCACACCACGTCGGTCTTCCTCGTCGGCCTTCCTCAGGAGAAGAGATCCCATGACCGGTCCGAACCACAGACCCCACCGCATCAGTTCCCTGCTGGCGTCGGCGTCCCTGGTGGCCGCGGGCGTGGCCGGCGGCACCGCGCTGAGCGCCGGCACCGCGCATGCCGCCGGCTTCGTCGCGGACCCCGCCTCCACCGTCAACACGCTGGTGATGACCTCCGGCGGCGGCAACGACTTCCCCGGAGCGGACGTGCCCTTCGGCATGGTCCAGTGGAGCCCGGACTCCCCCAACGGCAGCCGCAACGACGGCGGCGGCTACGACTACGGCGCCACCTCCACCCGCGGCTTCTCGCTGACGCACATGGCCGGCCCCGGCTGCGGCGCGATGGGTGACGTACCGGTGCTGCCGATGACCGGCGCGCTGCCCTCCGGCGATCCGGGGGTGCACACCGAGTCGCTGTCGCACACCGGCGAGGTCGGCAACGCCGGCTACTACACGGTGACCACCGGCGCCAGCGCGGTGAAGACCGAGCTGACCGCGACCGCCCACACCGGCATGGCCCGCTTCACCTACCCCTCCACCACCCAGGCCGACGTCCTGCTCAAGCTGCTGGACAGCGAGAACGGCACCTCGGCCAGCTCCGCCCAGATCGTCGGGAACAACGAGGTCACCGGCACCGCCACCAGCGGCAACTTCTGCGGCGAGGCCGGCAGCTACACCGTGCACTTCGACATGGTCTTCGACCAGCCGTTCACCGCCTCGCAGATCATCACCGAGACCGGCCAGCCCGGCCCGAACTCGGTGTTCCTGACCTTCAACGCCAGCTCCAACCACGTGGTGCAGGCCAAGGTCGGACTGTCCTTCGTCAGCGCGGCCAACGCCTCGGCCAACCTGGCGGCGGAGAACTCGGGCTTCGACTTCAACGGCGTCCAGACCGCCGCGCACAACTCGTGGAACACGCTGCTGAACAAGATGCAGATCTCCGGCGGCACCGCCTCGCAGCAGCAGCTGTTCTACACCTCCCTCTACCACGCCCTGCTGCACCCGAACCTGGTCAGCGACGTCAACGGCCAGTACATGGGCTTCGACAACGCGGTGCACACCGCCCCCAGCGGCCACGGCCAGTACGACCAGTTCTCCGGCTGGGACGTCTACCACGCGCAGACCCAGCTCTCCGCGCTGGTCGCCCCGACCCAGACCTCTGACATAGCCCAGTCGCTGGTGAACGACTACGCCCAGGGCGGCACGTTCCCGCAGTGGGGCTTCATGAACTTCTACAACTGGGTGATGGCCGGCGATCCCGCGACCGCCGCGCTGGCCAACTACTACGCGTTCGGCGCCACCGACTTCGACACCGGCACCGCGCTGTCCGACATGCTGACCGAGGCCACCACCGACAACAACGTGCGCCGCGGCACCACGCTGGAGAACACCTACGGCTACCTCCCGGACGACCTCTACAACGGCAACCTCGGCTGCTGCAACGTCCACGGCTCGGCGGCCAGCCTGCTGGAGTACGACCAGGCCGACTTCGCCCTGTCCCGCTTCGCCTCCGCGATGGGCGACTCGGCCAACGCCACGAAGTTCAACGCCCGGGCCAACAACTGGAAGCACATCTTCAACACCGGCAACGGCCTGATCAACCCGACGAACGCCAACGGCGACTTCGTCAGCATCAGCCCGACCAGCACCAACGGCTTCATCGAGGGCACCGCCGCGCAGTACCGCTTCGTCGTGCCCTTCGACCAGCCGGCCGAGGCCAAGCTGCTGGGCGGCAACGCGGCGACGAACTCGATCCTGGACTCGTTCTTCACCACGATGGACGGCTCCAACGGCAACCAGTCCTTCCTGTCCAACGAGTTCGACCTCGGCACCCCGTGGTTCTACAACTGGACCGGCGCGCCCTCGCACACCCAGTCCGTCGTGAACCGCATGCTCAACCAGTTCTACAAGGACACCCCGACCTCGGCGGCGTTCCCGAACAACGACGACCTGGGCACCATGTCCGCGCAGTACGTCTGGGGCGCGCTGGGGATGTACCCGGTGACCCCGGGCAGCGGCGACCTGATGTTCAACAGCCCGATCTTCACCCAGGCCGTGGTGCACCTGCCCAGCGGCGGCACCATGACGATCAACGCCCCGGCCGCCTCGGCGAGCAACTACTACGTGCAGTCGCTGAACGTGAACGGCACGGCCTCCACCGCGACCTGGATGTCGCAGGCCACCTGGAAGAACGGCGTCACGCTGGACTGGACGCTCGGTTCGGCGGCCTCCTCCTGGGGCACCGGCGCGAACGACGCGCCCCCGTCCTACGACACCGCCGGCGGCACCTCCGGCATCGGCCCGATCACCTCGGGCATCGCCGGCAAGTGCGCCGACGACAGCGCCCGCGGCACCGCCAACGGCACCAAGATCCAGCTGTGGGACTGCAACGGCACGGTGGCGCAGCAGTTCACCGTCAAGTCCGACGGCAGCCTGGGGATCATGGGCAAGTGCATGGACGTGACGAACAGCGGCACCACCAACGGCACGCTGGTGCAGCTGTACGACTGCAACGGCACCGGCGCGCAGAAGTGGCAGCAGCAGTCCAACGGCTCGCTGCTGAACCCGCAGTCCGGGCGGTGCCTGGACGACCCGAACAGCAGCACCACCAACGGCACGCAGTTGCAGATCTACGACTGCAACGGGACCAACGCGCAGAAGTGGAAGCTGCCGTCCTGACGATCAGCTGACACTCTCAGGGGCCTGGCTCAATGGCGAGCCAGGCCCCTGATTCCGTCTGCGACTACTTCCGCGCGTGCGCCAGCAGCCGCTTGACGTTGTCCATCTCGAACGGATAGTCGGAGCCGAGGATGATGTGATCCGCGCCGGCGTCCAAGTAGGACTGGTAGTCGTCGATCTCGCTGTCATTGATCATGACAGTGCGCTCCACGGCCTTCGGGTCACGGCCGATCTTGGCGCACCACTCGTTGAGCACGCGGTTCTTGTGCGCGAAGTTGTCGACCGGCCCGAAGGTGTTCCACATGTCGGCGTACTGCGCGACCAGCCGCAGCGTCACCTTCTCCCCGCCGCCGCCGATCAGGATCGGCAGGTCCGGGTCGGCCGGCTTGAGCTTGCCGAGCCGCTCCTTGATGCGCGGCAGCGCGTCCCGCAGGGCCCGCAGCCGGTCCGGCGCGGTCCCGAATTCGTACCCGTACTCGTCATAGTCGCGCTGGAACCAGCCGGCGCCGATACCCAGGATGTGCCGGCCTCCGGAGAGCTGGTTCACGGTCCGCGACATGTCGGCGAGCAGCTCGGGGTTGCGGTAGCTGTTGCAGTACACGAGCATGCCGAACCGGGCCTGCGCGGTGGTCACGGCCATCGCCGCCAGCAGCGCGGAGCCTTCGAAGTGGGTGCCCTCGGGGTCGCCGCTGAGCGGATAGAAGTGGTCCCACGTGAAGATGGCGTCCACCCCGAGCGCGTCGGCCCGCTCCCAGGCCTGGCGCAGCGCGGTGATGTCGGTGTGTTGCGGGCGGATCTGGACGCCCACTTTGAATCGGCCCATGACGGCGGCCCTCTCACTGTGGAATAGAGGCAAGGTGCGGTACGGGGCTTACTTCATCACAGTGCCACCGCTCCAGCAGCTCTGGCTCGCCGATCGGGCGGCGACAGACTGTCGCCTACTTGGCGTAAACATGATCAGCCGGACAGGTCGATCCGCAGATAGGACCGGTCGTCGTAGCCCAGCGCCCCGGGCGCGAGCCCCTTGGTCGCGGCCAGCGGGCCGATGCACAGCGGGTCCACGTCGAGCAGCCCGCGCAGGTGCGCCTCGGTCGCGGCGAGGGTCGGCCGGATGGCGGGGTAGCCGTCGGAGGCCAGGACGAGCTCGGTGACGTCGGCCGGGACGGGGACCGCGCGGATGAGGCCGGGCGGGACCGGCCGGCCGTCGATGACGGCGAAGGCCAGACCCCCGGCAGCCGGATTGTTGGCGAAGACGGCCTGGCGGCGCAGCAGTGGGAGGATGGCTTCGCGGCCGACGTCGTCGGCGGCCAGCTCGGCGACGGTGCGGCCGAGCAGCAGCTCGGCGCGCAGGATCGCGGTGCGCATGGCGACGTTGGCGACGTCGACGCGCTTCTCGACAGGCGGCGCGGCGTTGCCGGGAAACCAGAACCCGACATCGCCGACCTGCCACAGTTCGCGCCGCGCCGCCGAGTAGATCGTGACCGCCGCCGAGGGACGTTCGAGCGGCAGGTCCGCGGGGAGCCGCTCGGCGAGCGCCTCGGTGAGGAAAGCGACAGCTTCCGGCATCGTCGCCCGCACGGGCAAGCTGGCGACAGCATCGCAGACCACGAGCATCGCCAGCCGGCCCCCGCTCAGACCGTCGTAGCGCCGCCCGGACTTGTCGGTGGCGCCATCGACGACCGCGGCGAAGGCACCGGTACAGACGATCCCGTCCTCGCAGAGCTCTGGGTCACCGAGTTTCGGCACCACCGACTGCTCAACCGGCCTCATGCGGTCGTCTCTACCACGGTTCGCGATGATCCGGCGCGGAGCTTCCGCTCACGCCGGCGGCGACCCGTAAGCACCGTTGCACTGCGGCACACCCCCGAAGGCACCGTCATTGTCGCCACCAGCAGCGGAGACCGCGTTGACCCAGCCCCACTTGCCATCGTCGGCTTCGGTGTAGGCCCACCACTTGTTGTAGTACTGCCCCTGCTGCTGGGTGCGGCCGGCGGCTTGGCAGATGACCCAGTTCGTGCCCTGATGCAGGTAGCCGACAACGCTGCTGCCGCTATACACCGGTGAGCCGCCGCTGCTGCCGTCCCCGGGAGTGTCGAACGGGCAGTTGTAGCCGGTGCCCTTGGACGTGGACGCGGTCCCGCTGCACGGAACCGGGGCGGGCGCCGAAGGCGCCGCCGTGGTGCTCGACACCGGCGCCGGCTTGGACGTCGACGCCGGAGGCGCACTCGTGGCCGGTCCGCTGCTGTGCGGCGGCGCTGCCGAGGAACTCGGCGGCCGCACCGCGCTGGTGGAGCCGGCCGCGGACGACGGCTGCGCACCGGTGGGCGCACCGCCGGCGGCGGAGGACGCCGGCGGCGCCTGCGAAGAGGCACCGTTGCTGCCGGCCGCCGGCGTCGAACCCGTCGAACCCGCGGTGGGCACGTTGTCCCCGGATCGCGAGGCGTTGTTGGCCCCGGATATGTCCGAACCGTCCTTCCCCGAAGGGTTCTGCCCCGGCCCCGAAGACTGCGCATTGGTGGCGGCGGTCTGCACGGCGGTGTTGTCCTTCTTGTCGCCGCCGGAAGTCAGCAGGACCGCTCCCGCGACAGCCACAACGGCGACCGCCACCCCGCCGATGGCCAAAGCCGGCTTCTTCCGGTTGCCGGCACTCGAACCCGAGCGGCCACCACCCCGCGACCGCGCACCGTCGCCGTCCGCCCGTTCCGCCGGGTTGTAGGGGCTGGACATCCGCGGCGGCGCCGGGATCTGCGTCTCGTAGCGCGGCGGCACGGCGTGGGGCGTGTCGAACCGCAGCGCGTCCTGGGTCGGCGCGCCCTGGTAGGGCGTGTTCTGGCGCGCGCCGTCCTGAGCCAGCGTCAGGCGCGCGGTCTCGGCGGCGGCGAACCCGGCGGTGAGGTCGTAGTCGCGCACGGTGTGCCGCGCCAGCGGTTCGGGCAGCCAGGACGAGGCGAGTTCGTAGGTGTCGTCGGTGCTGGAGACCTCGGACCAGTCGGGCGTCGTGGGGACGCCCGGCCAGTCGCTGGCCCCTCGCAGCCGGGCGGCCTCGGCGGCGAGCCGGCCGGCGTCCGGCCGCTGCTCGGGGTCCTTGGCCAGGCAGGCGGTGACCAGCGGCCGCAGTTCCTCGGGCAGGCCTTCCAGGTCCGGTTCGGCGTGGACCACGCGGTAGGCGACGGTGACCGGTTCGCCGCCGCCGAAGGCCATCTTGCCGGTGGCGGCGAAGCTCAGGACGGCGCCGCCGGCGAAGACGTCGCCGGCCGGCAGCAGGGCCTGGCGCTCGATGCGTTCCGGGGCGATGAAGCCGGCGACGCCGAACACGCCGGCGTGGGTGGCGGTGAGTTTGGTGTCGTCGGTGGCGCGGGCGATGCCGAAGTCGATCAGCCGGGGGCCGTCGGCGGCCAGCAGGATGTTGTTCGGCTTGATGTCCCGGTGGACGACCCCGGCCTCGTGGACGGCCTGCAACGCCTGGCCCAGGCATTCGGCCAGGACCGCCACCGTCTCGGTGGGCAGCGGGCCGAAGCGGCTCACGGCGGCGTCCAGGGTGGGCCCGGCCACGTATTCGGTGGCCAGCCACGGCGATTCGGCGTCCGGGTCGGCGTCCAGGACGCGGGAGATCCACGGCCCGGACACCCGGCGTGCCGAGGCGATCTCGCGGCGGAAGCGCGCCCGGAAGTCAGGGTCCTGGAGGAAGTCGTGGCGGACCACTTTGACGGCGGCGGGCCGCCCGTCGGGATCCCATCCCAGGAAGACGCTGCCCATTCCCCCGGCTCCCAGCCGGGCGGTGACTATGTACGGCCCGATCTGTTGAGGGTCCCCGGCCCCTAGAGTCTGCATCGTCCCCATCCCGTGTGACTCGACTGGCGATCAGATGGTTACCCTACCGATGACAAGCCTGATCATGGCTATCGGCTCATCGATATGCGTATTCACTGCTTGATCAAGCCACACAACGGGGAAATCTGCTGACGGATTCAGTCGGTACCGGCGGACGCGGAGACGGCGGCGGAAGCGGCGTCGCGCAACTCGCGCTTGAGCACCTTGCCCGAGGGGTTCTTCGGCAGCGCCGGGACGACGACCACCTGCTTGGGGGTCTTGAACCCGGCCAGCCGCGCCCGGCAGAAATCGACGACCTCCTGCGGCGTCAGCTCCATCCCCGGCTTCACGACCACCGCCGCGCACACCATCTCGATCCAGTACGGATGCGGCACGCCGTACACGGCCACCTCGGCGACGGCCGGGTGCTGGTAGACCGTCTCCTCCACCTCGCGGCTGGCGACGTTCTCCCCACCGGTCTTGATCATGTCCTTCTTGCGGTCGACGACCCGCAGGTAGCCCTCGTCGTCCATGGTCCCCAGGTCGCCGCTGTGGAACCAGCCGCCGCGGAACGCCTCGGCCGTGCGCTCGGGATCGTTCCAGTAGCCGTGCATCGTGTGCGGGCCGCGGTGCACGATCTCGCCGATCTCGCCGCGCGGCACCTCGCGGCCCTCGTCGTCGACCACCCGGGTCTCGACGTTGAGCGCGGCCCGGCCCGCCGACCCGGCTTTGCGCTCCTGGTCGTCGGGGCCGAGGACGGTCGCCACCGGCGACATCTCGGTCTGTCCGTAGAAGTTGTACAAGCGGAGCCCGGGCAGCCGGCCGCGCAGCTCCGCGAGCACCTCGACCGGCATCGCGGCCGCGCCGTAGTAGCCCTTGCGCAGCGTGCCGAGGTCGCGGGTGTCGAAATCCGGGTGGCGCAGCAACGCGATCCACACCGTCGGCGGGCAGAACAGCTTGGTGACGCCCTCCTGCTCGATGGTGCGCAGGATCGTCGCCGGGTCGGCTCCGGGCAGGATGATGCTGGTGGCGCCGAGCTGGATGTCCGGGGTCAGGAAACAGTGCAGCTGCGCGCAGTGATACAGCGGCAGGGCGTGGACCTCGACGTCGGAGGCGGACATGTCGCCGGAGACGATCGCGCTGGTGTACTGCGCGACCAGGTTGCGCGTGGTCATCACCGCGCCCTTCGGGCGGGATTCGGTGCCGGAGGTGTACATGATCTGGACCGGGTCGTCGTCGGCGACCGGGACGTCGGGCTCGGCGGCGTTCGCGTCGGGCAGGTCGGCCGCGCTGGAAGCGTCAGCGGAGGTGTGTAAGGCTTCGAAATCAAGCCAGCCGTCAGGAAACGACGCGCCGATGGCCGCCTTCAGCCGCGGCACCGCCCCGGCGGCGTCCCAAGCACGGTCCGCCGTCTCGCACAGCGCGTCCTCGGCGATGACCGCGACGGCGCCGGAATGCGTGAGCACGTAAGCGATCTCGTCCGGACCGAGCATGAAGTTCACCGGCACGGACACCGCCCCGAGCCGTGCCAGCGCGAAGTAGGCGACGACGAACCCGTGTGAGTTGTGCGCCAGCAGCAGCACCCGGTCGCCGCGCTCGATCCCGCGCGCGGCGAGGGCGTTCGCGGCGCGGTTGACGGTCGCGTCCAGTTCGGCGAAGCTCTGCCGCCGTTCGCCGAAGACCAGGGCCAGCTTGTCGGGGTCGCGCGCGGCGCTGCGGCGCAGCAGGTCGCCGAGGCTGTTGCGGCGGGCGATGGCCTGGTCGGGCGCGGGGTGCCATCCGTGCTGGTCCGTCATCGCTACAGCCAACTCGGCGAGGACGGACGACGTCAAGAGGCTGGGCGCAAGCGCTTTCGGCGGCGCCCCGACGCCCTGGCGCCCTGGCGCCCCGACACCCCGATGCCTCCCAGCGCTCAGGCGACGGCGCGCTGACCGTCGTCCAACGCCGGCCAGGTCCGCAACCCGCGCACCAGGCCGAGGAAAGCCCGCTCGGCCGGCGACAGCAACCGGTCCCGCCGGTAGGCCACCACGACCGGACGCGAGCGCAGCGGCGGCTCGATCTCCAGCACCGTGAGGCGCCCCTCGCGGACCTCGGAGTCGATGGCGTGCTCGGAGATCAGCGATATGCCCAGGCCCGCGGCGACCGACTGCTTGATGGTCTCCGGGCCCCACATGTCGGCCTTGGCCATGTCGTCCAGGTCCCAGCCGATGAGCGCGGCCTCCTGGAGGTCGCGGGTCTGCGAGCCGGGTTCGCGCAGCAGGAAGCGTTCGCCGGCCAGGTCCTTCGGCGTCAAGGCGCCGCGTGGGGAGCCGTCTCCCGCGGCGCGCGTCAGGTGGTGTCCGGGCGCGGCGACCAGGAGCAGGCGCTCGTCGAGCACCGTCTCGGTCTTCAGCTGCGGGGCGCCGGGCTGCCCGGCGACGATCGCCAAGCCGAGTTCGCCGTCGAGGAGCCGCTTGACGATCTGGCCGTTGTTGCCGACGACGATGTCGCACTCGATGTTGCGGTGCCGCTCGCGAAAGCGGGCCAACAGGCGCGGCAGGAGGTAGGTGCCGACCGTGGTCGTGCCGCCGACCTCCAACCGCCCCGACTGCACGCCGGACACCTCGCGGATCGCCGCGACGGCTTCCTCGGTCAGCAAGAACACGCGCCGCGCGTATTCGACCAGGACCTCACCCTCGGCGGTGGGGCGGATACGCGGGCCCGAGCGGTCGATGAGCGTGGTCTGCAACGACTGCTCGAGGTTGCGGACGTGGTTGGAGACCGACGGCTGGCTCATGTAGAGCTTCTGCGCGGCTGCCGAGAAGCCGCCGCTCTCCACCACGGTCATGAAGATCGAAAGACGGTGCAGGTTGAGTTGTGTCATCGTCCCACCACTTCCGGCACCCGGCGGCTGTTGAGATGACCGCCAGCGTAGCCCGCGAGGTTGACCGCGGAAAGATCTCTAGCGACCTGACCGGATCTTGGAGATGGACGTTTCCAACGCGGTCAGGAAGCGCTCCAGCGTCGGCAGCGGCAGCTCGCCCATCGTGGAGACACGGAAGAACGTCTTCGCCAAATCGCCCTGTCCGGCGTAGATGACGAATCCCTCGCCCTTCAACGCGTCGTGCAGTTCGGGGTAGGCGATGCCCTCGGGCAGATAGATCATCGAGATCGAATTCGACCGGTGCTCCTCGGGGATGAGGATCGACAAGCCGAGCTTCTCGAAACCGGCGCGCACCAGGGCCGCGCGCTGCTTGTACTCGGCGACGCGCGCCGCGACGCCGCCGCGCTCCTCGAGTTCTTTGATGGCCTCGTCGAGGGCGAAGCAGACCTGCACGGCCGGGGTGAACGGGACGTCGCCCTTGCGCTGGCCGGTGAGGTAGGTGTTGGCGTTCAGGTAGAGCGAACGGACCGGCACCTCCTGGATGCGCTCGATGCCCTTGTCCGAGCACAGGATGAAGGAGATGCCGGGCAGCCCGTGCAAGCCCTTGTTGGCGGTGCCGCAGATGATGTCCGCGTTGAGGTCTTCGTGGCCTTCGTCCTCGATGGCGGTGGCGCTGATCGCGTCGACCAGCAGCAGGACGCCGGCTTCCCGCGCGACCTCCCCGATGGCGCCGACCGGGTTGATCATGCCGGTGGTGGTCTCGTGCTGGACCACGGCGACGGCGTCCACGTCCGGGTGCCCGGCCAAGGCGGCGCGCACCGCCTCGGGGTCGGCCGGCACGGTCCACTCGCTGTCGACCGAGTGCACGGTGATGCCGTTCACCTCGGCGATCTTGGCGAGCCGGTCGCCGTAGACGCCGTTGCGGACCACCAGGATCGAGCGGTCGGCACGCACCGCGCTGATCACGGCCATCTCCATCGCCGAGGTGCCGGAGCCGGTGACGATGATCGCCTCGTGGGTGTCGGCGACGTTCAGCACCCGGCTCAGCCCGGAGCGGATGGAGGCCAGCAGCTCGGAGAACTCCGGCTCGCGGTGGCACCAGTCGCCGCGGCCGAGGGCGGCACGGACGCGGTCGGTCGTGCAGGCCGGACCGGGGTTGAGCAGAACGAGGGGGCCGACGGAGTTCTCAGTCATGGCGCCCAGGCTAGGCGGCCGATCATGGGGCGCGATATGCCCGTTCGGGGCATGGCGTCTATAGCCGAAACCGTGTTGGACGGCAGGCTTTCCCGCCCACCCCTTGCATTAGCCTGACGTTCACCTATTGTTCACCTGACGAAGGGCCCGAACATGCTCGCCGCGACCGGGACGGCCTGGTCCGCCGCCCTCGTCCTGCTGGCCGGGACCTTCGCGGTGGTGAGCGGCGTCAACGACGGCGGGGCGCTGTTGTCCCCGGGATTGAAGATCCCGAGCCTGTCGACGCTTTTCTCGTTCTGTCTGCTGGTGTCGGCGACCGCCGCCGGGCCGCTGCTGTTCGGTACCCGGGTCGCGGCCACGTTCCTGGGGCGGCTGGTGCCCTCGGGCTCCGGTACGTCGGGCCGCGCGGTGCTGGTGGTCGGCGTCGCGGTGGCGCTCGCCGTGGTGCTGCTGCTGTCGCTGCGCGGGCTGCCGACGTCGCTGACGCTGGCGGTGGTCGGCGGGCTGACCGGCGCCGGGTTCGGCTGGGGACGGCCGGTGCCGGCGGGATCGGTCGTGGCGGTGCTGGCCGCGGCGGCACTGGCCCCGATCATCAGCTCCCTGATCGCCGGGGTGGCGACGCGATCCCTGCGGTTAGCCGGAACCCGCCGATCGCCGGCGGCCGTGGCGGTGGGACGGACGCACCGGGTGGCGTTCCCTTTGCAGTGCTTGGCTTACGGGGCGAACGACGGGCAGAAGATGATCGCCCTGTTCGCCGTGGCGGCCGGCGGTGCCGCCGGCGCCGGCGCCGGCTCGGTGCGGTTCGGGGCCGGCGCACTGACGGGCTGCGCGGTGTTGTTCGGGCTCGGGGCGCTGCTCGGGTTGCCGCGCGCGGCGGTGGCGCTGGGATCCGGGATC
>JABFXP010000809.1 GCA_013361685.1 Catenulispora sp. | reverse complement strand
CATCGTCTACTCCTGCAACGGCCAGACCAACCAGCAGTGGAACCTCAACTCCAACGGCACCATCACCGGCGTCCAATCAGGACTCTGTTTGGACGTGAGCGGAGCTTCTACCGCCAACGGGGCTCTGGTCCAGCTGTGGACCTGCAACGGCCAGAGCAACCAGCAGTGGAGTCTGGGCTAGGAGCGATCAGCGCACGTGCTCCAGAACCGCGTCGGCGACGCTGGCCACCGGGACAGTCGTCACCAGCTCCAGCGTCGCCGACGCGCGCAACAGCGGCTCAACGGTCTCCACATACCCCAGGGTCTCGGCCAGCTCGGCCGGGTCCTTGCCGTAGGAGTTCGTCGTCCGCGTCGAAAGCCGCTCGACCAGCACCTCTACCGGAGCACTGAGCAACACGATGTGATCGAACCACGGGTAGAACGAGCCCTGGTTGCGCACCGTGCCCTGCACGAACAGCACACCCGCCTCGCCGACGGCGGCGTCGCGGAGCACAGCCTCGATCCGCTCCCGCCGCCACAGCCGCTCACCGTCGACCACCTCATGGAAGTCGCCGTAGTCGGTGTCCACCGTCGCGTAGCCCCGTGCCGCCAGCTCCGCCAGCAGCGCGGACTTGCCGACCCCGGACATGCCGGTCACCAGCACGCGCTTCACGGCCGAGGCGACCCGGGCCAGACCAGCAACACCGGGCACGTCGCGTGGTCGACGACGAACCGGCTGGCCGGTCCCAGGCTGCGGGGGCCGGCGTGGGCGCGGTCGCCGTCGCGGGCCAGGACGAGGAGTTCGGCGCCCTCGGCCGCGGCGACGACTTCGTGCTCGACGCGCCCGGTCCGCTCCACCTGCGTGCACTCCCGGCCGAGCCGCTCGGCGGCGGCGGTCAGCAGCTCCCGGGCCGAGGTCGTGGCCTGATCCGTCAGGCGGGCGCCCGGATCGTGGTCGGGGCGGCCCCGGCCCAGCAGTCCGGCGAACGCGCCGTGCGCCACGCCCGGCACGTCGTGGTCGCTGACGTGGAGCAGGACGACGGCCGCGGACGCCGGGGCGTGGGTGCGGGCGGCGTCGACGCAGGCGGGCCAGGTGCCCTCGGTGATCCAGACGACGACGGCCACGGTGCCTCACCCTCCGATGGTCTGCAGTCCGATCCACAGTCCTACCACGGCCAGCAGCAGCGCGGCGGGCACCACGAGCAGTCCGAGGCGGGTGAACTCGCCGAGGTCGACCTCGGCGTCGTGGTCGTGGACGATCCGGCGCCACAGCAGCGTGGCCAGGGAGCCGGCGTAGGTCAGGTTCGGGCCGATGTTCACCCCGAGCAGCACCGCGAGCACCGCCCCGGCGCCGGCCGGGGCGGCCAGCGGCAGCAGGACCAGGGTGGCGGGCAGGTTGTTGATGGCGTTCGCCAGCACGGCGGCCAGAGCCGCGGTGCCGAGCAGCGCGGCCAGCGACGTGCCGTGCGGGACGAGGTGGGCCAGTCCCGAGGAGAGCCCGTTGTCCACCACGGCGCGCACCACGATGCCCAGGGCCAGCACGAACGCCAGGAACGGCACCGCCGCCGAGCGGACGATCGCCGCCGGGGTGGTGCGCCGCCGGGCCAGCGCGCGGACGGCCAGCACCGCCGCCCCGGCCAGCGCGGCCCAGGCCGGATTGATCCCGGCCGCGGAGGTCAGGACGAACCCGGCGAGCGTGCCGGCCACGGTGACCAGGGCGAACACCGGCGTCTCCGGCGGCACCGCGGCCGGCGGGGCCTGCGCGCCGGCGTCCAGATCGGTGGCGAAGAACCGGCGCAGCACCGCGTACTCCACGCCGATGGCCGCCAGCCACGGCAGCGCCATCAGCGCGGCGAACCGGGTGAAGCTCAGGCCGCTGGCCGCGAAGGCCAGCAGGTTGGTCAGGTTGGAGACCGGCAGCAGCAGCGAGGCCGTGTTCGACAGGTGGGTGCAGGCGTAGATGTGCGGCTTGGGCCGGGCGCCGAGCCGGGCCGAGGTCGCGAAGACGACCGGGGTCAGCAGCACGACGGTGGCGTCCAGGCTGAGCACCGCGGTGATCAGCGAGGCGATCACGAACACCTGGACCAGCAGGCGGCGCGGCCGCCCGACGGCGGTCCGCGCCATCCACGCGCCGCAGGCGTGGAACAAGCCCTCGTCGTCGCACAACTGCGCGAGCACGAGCACCGCGGCGAGGAATCCGATCACCGGGCCGAGGCGCTGCGCCTCGGTCAGCGCGTCATGCGGCGAGATGGCGCCGGCGGCGACCGCCAGCGCCGCGGCCGGGACCGCGACCACCGCCTCCGGCCAGCCCCACGGCCGCACCACCGCGCAGACCAGGACCAGGACCAGGAGCCCGATGGACAGCGTCTCGGCGAGTGGCGTGCTCAGGTTGTGCTCCTTGCGAGGGCGGCGGCTCGCGGCGGGGCCGCCGCCGGTGGTTCAATGCCGGGCGAACTGGACTGCGGTCGATTGGGCGGTGTTCGGCGACAGGGCGATCCCGTCGATCACCAACTGCTGCCCGTAGATGTCGGTCGCCCTGATCTGTCCTCCGCAGCCGCTGCCGTCCGCGGAGATGAAGTAGTTATAGTCCGCTCTCGGCAGTTTTCGCCATTCGCCGCCCACCCGCACCTCCAGCGACGCCACCGGGTTGCGATGGCCGATGAGCTGGACGCCGCACCACCACTTGCTCGAGCCGGTCTTGTAGCGGACCGAGATCGTCCCGGCATCGCCCGGGCTTTGCAGACTCCACGTGATGGGCAGCCGCCCCACCTTCAGGTCGGCCAGCTTGGCGAAGGCGGCCCGGCTCAGGTCGATCTGGCCGGGCGCGCAGGGCGCCGGGCATTCGTTGACGATGCGGACGGTGATGGACTTGCCGTTCGCGGCGTGGATGAGGATCCAGGCGCCGCAGGCCTTGGCCGACTCGTAGTCGGCGACGTTCATCGCCGCGATCATCGGATCGGCCGTCGGATCGTAGAGGCACGATCCGGTGCCGTTCCCCGCGTCGTAGGCGGTGGCCAGGCCTTGGTAGGACGCGCCGGGCCGGATCCGGCCGGCCAAGGTGGCGGCCGACGGCGCCGACGTGGACGAAGACGCAGGCGCGGACGCGGACGCGGATGCGGGCGAATGAGACGAAGGGGACGAAGGCGGGGAGGACGGCGCCGCCGACGCGGCAGCCGCCGGAGTCGGTTCGCCGGCAAGCGGCGGAGCCGCCGCCGACGTCGAAACGTCGGCGGCGGCTCCGCGATGGCTCCCAGCTCCGCCGCAACCCACAGCGCCGGCGAAGATCAGAACCATACTGATCACCGACATGACCAGTCGGTGTCCGCTCACGTGCCCCCCTAGATCTTGTCCAGTTCCACGGTCGCGAACGACGCCAGGTCCACGCTGGACCCGCCGACCGCGAACTCGTAGTCTCCCGCTTCGACCTCGAACGAATCCAGTTCTTCCGACCAGTGGGCCAGCCGCGACACCGGCACCTCGAATTTGACGGTCAGCGACTCGCCGGGCCCCAGCGTGATCCGTTCGAACCCCTGGAGACGACGCAGGGGAGTGGGCACCGAAGCGTCAAGAGCATGCGAGTAAAACTGCACGACTTCCTGCCCGGCGACCGCACCGCTATTGGTGATCTGCGTCTCCGCCACTATTGTTAGCGCTCTCATTGGATCTTCCTGCACCGACAGCACCAGATCGCCGTACTCGAAAGTTGTGTACGACAGGCCATGCCCGAACGCGTACAAGTGGTCCCGCTGCGAGTACTGGTATGTCCAGCCCGAGCCGATGACGTCGTAGTCCAGCGGGGCGGGCAGGTCGGCGTCGGAGGCGTACCAGGTCTGCGGCAGACGCCCGGCCGGGTTGTGGGCGCCGGTCAGGACGTCGGCCACCGCGTTGCCCAGTTCCTGGCCGCCGTGCGCGGTCCACAGGATCGACGGCACGTTCTCGGCCGCCCACCCGATCGCGTACGGATAGCTGGAGACCACCACGAGCGTGGTGTCCGGATTCGCCTCGACCACGGCGCGCAGCAGCGCCTCCTGGGCCGGCGGCAGCGCCAGGCCGTCGCGGTCGACGGTCTCCCGGCCGTTGATGTGCGGGTCGTTGCCCAGCACCACGACGGCGTGGCCGGCCGCCGACGCCGCCGCGACCGCCTCGTCGATCCCGGAGGCGACCACGTCGGTGCCGAAGGCGGTCGCCTCCTCGGCGGTGGCGGCGTCCGCGACCAGGCGGCCGCCGTCCCCCACGCGCAGATACCGGCCGCTGGCGTTCGAGCGGATGATCGTCCCGCCCTGGGCCGCTTCGTGGAACTCCCACAGTTCCTTGACGAACCAGCCGTCCGGCGTGGCGGCGGCGGCCAGGACCTCGGTGTCGCCCTCCCCGGACAGAGTCAGGTAGCTGCCGTTCTCCACCGACTGCAAGGTGTGCACGGCGACCGGGCACTGCACGCTGGTGCCCCAGTCCTGGTGCCGGAACGGGCCGAACACCGCCTCGCCGGCGCGCAGGCTGAGCACGTCGGCGCCGTCCACCGCGGTCACGGCGGCCGCGCCGAACGCGGTGCGCAGCCCGTCGGCGATGCTGACCGAGTACGGCAGGCCACCGCTGTACCAGTCGGTCAGGACCCTGCTGCCCAGGTGGCCGATCACCGCCACGGCGGGCGCCGCGGCCTCGGCCGGGCCGGAGCCGGAGTCGGCGTCAGAGCCCGAGCCGGGCAGCGTGAGCGGAAGCGCTCCGGCCTCGTTCTTCAGCAGCACGACCGCGGCGCGCGCGGCGGCCAGCGCCAGGGCGTTGTGCTCGGCACAACTGATGACGTCGGCCCGGATCCCGGCGTAGGGGTCGGCGGCGGCGTCGAACTCGCCGGTGGCGGCCCGCATCGCCAGCACCCGGCCGACCGCCGCGTCGATGTCCGCCTCGGTGATCAGGCCCTGCTCCAGGGCGGCGGTGAACCGCTCGATCGTCGGGCCCGAGTTCCTGTCGTTGTCGGTGTAGCTGTCCAGCCCGGCCTTGAGCGCGGCGGCGTGCGACTCCGCGTGGGTGGCGAAGAACTTCTCCCGCTCGACGAGGTTCGACGGGGCCTGCGCGTCCGAGCAGACCACCAGGTCCGGGTTCCACGCCCGCAGCGCGTCGTTGATCAGCGGGTGAACGTGGTTGGGAACGCCGTTGGTCAGGTTGTAGCCGGGCATCACGCCGGCGGCCACACCGGCCTCGATCGGGCCGCGGAACGCCGGCAGTTCGTACTCGTGCAGCACCCGGGCCGGCACCTTGATGTCGATGATGTCGCGCTCGGTCTCGACGTTGTAGGCCAGGAAGTGCTTCAGCACCGGGGCGGTGCGCCAGATCGCCGGGTGGTCGCCGCGCAGGCCGCGGCAGTAGGCGGTGGCGAGTTCGGCGGTGGCGAAGGGGTCCTCGCTGTAGCCCTCCTCGTTGCGGCCCCAGCGCGGGTCGCGCAGCAGGTTCACCACCGGCGCCCAGACGTTCAGCGACACCATGGGCGGCTTCTCGGCCACGCCGCTGTTCTGCAAGGCGTTCTCCGTGTCCTGGCGGAACGCCCGGACCTCGGTCGCGGCGGCCTCGCCGACTGCCCGCACCAGGGCGCGGTCCCAGGTCGCGCCCAGGCCCACCGCCTGCGGGAACACGGTGGCACGGCCGATCCACGCGACGCCGTGCAGCGCCTCGCAGCCGGTGTGGAACGCGGCCAGGCCGAGCCGCTCCACCGCGGGCTGGTGCTGGTGCAGGAAGGCGATCTTCTCGGCCACGGTCAGCTCCGCGAGCAGGGCACGGGCCTTCGCGGTGGCGTCGGGGACTCCAGTCACAGGACGACCTTTTCATCGGCGGCGGCGCGCGCGCCGCGGGGGAACGGTACAGGGCTTCGGGCCGCGCCGGGAATCGAAGCCGGGGCGGGCCTGGATCGAAGCGCTTCGAAAGTCCCACCTATCGCGAGGAGTGTCAACCCTGGAGGGGCGGAAGGAGGCGGTGCGATGTCCAGCTCACAGTGGATTAGACCAGTTCGGGGTGGTGCTTGCCGGTCATGACTGCGCAGTCATACATGGGATGTCTGGGGCGCCCTGGTCACCGCCACCGATACCGAAACGTGACCATACACCCTTGCGCACCTCGTTGCCCTGACTTAACCTCAACGCAATATTGAAGCGCTTCGACAGTCTTCGGCGGCGGCTGCATTCCAGCACAGAGCCAGCGCAAGCCGAACAAGCGGACCACTCGCATCCGTGGCCCGATGCGGAGCCGGCGGTCGTCGGCTCTGATCCCGGGGCCGCGAACCATCTCGTTGACTGGAGAGTTCAATGTCGAGCACCACCGCGTTCACCCGCCGCGGGTTCCTCACGACCTCCGCCGCCGTCGGCGGCGCGATAGCCGCCTCCCCGCTGCTGGCCGCCTGCGGCAACAGCGCCGGAAAGGGCGGGGCGAGCACCAAGCAGGGCATCCAGGCGGTGCTGCCGACGTTCAAGCCGCTGGCCAACGGGGCCACCCCGGACTTCCCTTCGGTGTCCGGCGCGGGCGGGGCCCTGACCAACCCGGGCTTCCTGAAGTACCCGACCACGCTGCCCAAGACCGTGACCGGCAAGGTCGGCTCCGGCGGCACCTACACCGGGGTCGCGCCGTCCTGGAACCCGATCCCGCCGGCCAACAACGCCTACTACGACGCCGTCAACAAGGCCCTGGGCGCGACCTTCAAGCCGCAGCCGGGCAACGGCAACACCTACAGCACGATCATTCCGCCGCTGATCGCGGCCAACAAGCTCCCGGACTGGCTGCAGGTCCCGGGCTGGATGGTCTCCACCTTCAACATCGGCGGCCTGGTCGGCACCAAGCTCGCCGACCTGACGCCCTACCTCGGCGGCGACGCCGTCCTGGAGTACCCGAACCTGGCCGCCATCCCCACCGGCGGCTGGCAGTGCGGCGTGTGGAACAACCGGCTGTACGGCATCCCGTGCCACACCGACGGCATGAGCACAGCCGGCGCGCTGTTCTACCGCAAGGACGTGCTGGACGCCAAGGGCATCACCCCGTCGGTGAAGACCGCGGCCGACTTCAAGGCCCTGGGCCAGGAGCTGAACGACCCCAAGGGCGGGGTGTGGGCCTTCGAGGACTCGCGGGTGTACCTGTACCAGGTGTTCGGGGTGCCGCTGGGCGGCTGGTACCTGGAGAACGGCAAGGTCAAGTCCGCCAACGACCACCCGCAGCTGCTGGAGTGCCTGGACTACTGCGCGCAGTTGGCCAAGGCCGGGCTGGTCCACCCCGACTCGCTGGCCGGCGTCAGCGCCAGCAACCCCAGCCGGTTCAACGCCGGCAAGACCCTGATCGAGGGCGGCGGCCTGGGCGCCTGGAACGACGGCGACGCCAAGTCCGGCATCGCGGCCAAGCCGGGATACCTGCGGCAGGCGTTCCCGCTGTTCTCCCACGACGGGTCGACCCCCACCATCGGACTGACCGGGGCCTCGGGCTGGGTCAGCTACCTGAACAAGGACCTGAGCCCGGACCAGATCAAGGAGTGCCTGCGCATCGCGAACTACTTCGCCGCGCCGTTCGGATCGTATGAGTACAACCTCATCAACTTCGGCGTCGAAGGCGTGCACTACACGATGAGCCCGGACGGCCCGGTGCGCACCGCCGACGGCTCCAACACCGCCGCCGACCAGATCTACAACTTCTTCGGCAGCTCGCAGCAGCAGATCTACAACGCCGGATACCCGGACATCACCAAGGCCACCGCGGAGTGGTACGCCGACACCGTCAAGTACGCCTCCCCGGTGCTGTTCCGGAACCTGAACATCACGGTGCCGGACCAGTACTCGAAGGTCGCCGCCGGGACCGAGCTGGATGACGCGGCCACGGCGGTGGCGCGCGGCAAGCAGCCGATGTCGCACTTCCAGGAAGCGGTCGCCACCTGGAAGAGCGCCGGGGGCGACGCGCTGACCGCCTGGTACCAGACGAACGTCGTCGACAAGGGCCTGAGCTAACCGCCCCGGCCCGGCCGCCGCACGCGCTTGAGGGGGCGTCGTCGCGGCGGCCGGGCCCCCATGACGTGGCCCACAGGCACCAGAGCGAACGAAGGAGTCGGCAGATGGCGGTGATGGCGGACGGCGCGGCTGTCCCCGAGGAGACCAGGCCGGAAACAAAGGCCCCGCCCCGGGAGCGTGAAGGCCGGGATCCGGCACCGGCGAAGCGGCAGATCAGCCTGCGGGTGCGGCTCAGGCGGGACAAGTCCCTGCTGATCATGATCGTCCCGACCATGCTCGTGCTGCTGGTCTTCAACTATCTGCCGATGTTCGGCACCATCTCGGCCTTCGAGTTCTACGACCCCATCTACGGCTTCTTCCACAGCAACTGGGTCGGGCTGCAGAACTTCAACCAGCTGTTCGGCGACTCGGCGTTCTGGCACGCGTTCCAGAACACCCTGGTCCTGAGCCTGGTGCAGCTGATCCTGTACTTCCCGATCCCGATCGCGCTGGCGATCCTGCTGAACACGGTGCTCAGCACCAAGCTGCGCTCGTTCATCCAGGCCGTGGTGTACCTGCCGCACTTCTTCTCCTGGGTCCTGGTCATCACCATCTTCAACCAGATGCTCGGCGGTGCCGGCCTGCTCAACCAGTTCCTGCGCCAGCACCACATGGCGACCTGGGACATCATGACCAACGGCTCGACCTTCAAGTACCTGATCACCTTCCAGGCCGTCTGGAAGGAGGCCGGGTGGGGCATCATCGTCTTCCTCGCCGCGCTGGCCGCCATCGACCCGGCACTGTACGAGTCGGCGGCCGTGGACGGCGCCGGACGCTGGCGCCGGATGTGGCACATCACCCTGCCCGGCATGCGCGGCATGATCATCCTGATGCTGGTCCTGCGCCTGGGCAACGCCCTGAACGTCGGGTTCGAGCAGATGCTCATCCAGCGCCAGGCGGTCGGCCCGCAGCACGCCGAGGTCCTGGACACGTTCGCCTATTACTACGGCATCAGCGGCAACAACTTCGGCTACGGCGCCGCGGCCGGGCTGTTCAAGGGCGTCATATCCCTGATTCTGATCTTCGCGGCCAACAAGGCGGCGCACCGGCTCGGTGAGGATGGGTTGTACCGCAAATGAGCACACTCGAACCTCTGCTCGGCCGGCGCTCCAAGCCCGGCGCCGGCACGCCCCGCAAGCGCGCGAAGGGCCGACCGGTCTGGGAGGAGCCGCCGAGCTTCATCGGCCAGTTCGGCAAGGGCGCGGTCCTGACCGTCGTGGTGCTGGCGGTCGTCCTGCCGCTGTACGCCATCATCCTCACCAGCTTGTCCAGTGAGGCCGCGATAACCCGGGCCGGCGGCAGCCTGGTGCTGGTGCCCGACGGGCTGAGCCTGAACGCCTACCACGAGATCTTCGCCAACGGCGTGGTCACCCGCGCGGTGGTGGTGAGCTTCATGATCACCGCGGTCGGGACCGGGGTGTCGATGGCGCTGAGCATCCTGTGCGCCTACGGCCTGTCCCGCGCCCGCTCGGTCGGGCACCGGTTCTTCCTGACCATGATGATCTTCACGATGTTCTTCAGCGGCGGCCTGATCCCGGGCTTCCTGGTGGTCACCCAGCTGCACGGCTACGACCAGTACTGGGCGCTGATCCTGCCCAGCTGCATCTCGGTCTTCAACATCCTGATCATGCGCGGCTTCTACCAGGCCACCGCACGGGACCTGGTCGACGCGGCCCGGATCGACGGCGCGGGGGACTGGCGCATCCTGTGGTCGGTCGTACTGCCCACCACCAAGGCCGTGACCGCGGTGATGACCCTGTTCTACGCCGTCGGCTACTGGGGCTCGTGGTTCAACACCCTGCTGTACATGCCGTTCGACAACAACAAGTGGCCGCTGTCGTACGTGCTCTACGAATACGTCAACATCGGCGCGAAGATGCCCGGCCTGGACCAGGCCGGCAGCGGCGCCGCCGTCCAGCACCAGGTCGCACCGCCGTTCGCCATCTCCATGGCCGTGGTCGTGCTCACGCTCCTGCCCATCCTGATCGTCTACCCCTTCCTGCAGAAGCACTTCACCAAGGGCATGCTCACCGGCGCCATCAAGGGCTGAAAGGAGACCGTCATGCCATCGCTCGGCGACGCCACCCGGGGCCGCATCCTGTTCGGCGGCGACTACAACCCCGAACAGTGGCCGCGCGAGGTCTGGGAAGAGGACGTGCGCCTGATGCGCGAGGCCGGGGTCAACCTGGCCACCGTGGGCGTCTTCTCCTGGGCGCTGCTCGAACCCACCCCCGGCGCGCGCGACTTCGGCTGGCTCACCGAGGTGCTGGACCTGCTCCACGCCAACGACATCGGCGTGGGGCTGGCGACGCCCACCGCCTCGCCGCCGCCGTGGATGGGACACCGGTGGCCCGAGACGCTGCCGCGCAACCCCGACGGGACGGTCCGCACCTACGGCTCCCGCAACGCCTACTGCCCCTCCTCGCCGGTGTACCGGGCCTTCGCCGACGCGATCAGCTCCGACCTGGCCTCCGTCTACGCGCACCACCCGGCGCTGCGGATGTGGCACATCGGCAACGAGTTCGGGACCGTGTGCCACTGCGACCAGTGCGCGGAGCGCTTCCGCACGTGGCTCCAGGCCAAGTACGGAGACCTCGACGGACTGAACGAGGCCTGGGGCACGTCGTTCTGGTCGCAGCGCTACTCCGACTGGGACGAGGTCATCCCGCCGCGCCAGGTGCAGTACGTCATCAACCCCACCCAGGACCTGGACTACCAGCGCTTCGCCTCCGACCTCCTGCTGGACGGCTACATCTCCGAGCGGGACCTCGTGCGCGCGGCCAACCCGGCGATCCCGATCACGACCAACTCCATGACCTTCTTCAAGGGCACCGACCTGTGGCGCTGGGGCACCGAGGAGGACTTCACCGCCCTGGATTCCTACCCGGACCCGGCCGAGTCCTCGGCGGCCTGCGACGGTGCGATGGCCCAGGACCTGATCCGCTCGGTCGGCGGCGGCAAGCCGTGGCTGATGATGGAGCAGACGCCGGGACGCGCCGGCTTCCGGCATGTCGCCACGCCCAAACGCCCCGGCCTCAACCGGCTCTGGTCCTTGCAAGCGGTGGCGCGCGGTGCCGACGGGATCCTGCACTTCCAGTGGCGCGCCTCGAAACAGGGCGCCGAGCGGACCCACGGCGCCATGCTGCCGCACGCCGGTCCCGACTCGCGGATCTTCCGCGAGATCTGCGGACTGGGCAAGGAGCTGGGGGACTTCTCGGACGTCCTGGGCACGACGGTGACCGCCGAGACGGCGATCCTGCTGGACTGGGACTCCTGGCGCGGTGTCGAACTGGACCACCAGCCGCACAGTGGGTTCCGCTACGTCGACCGCATCCGCGAGTACTACGCGCCGTTGTGGAAGGCGAACGTCACGGTCGACTTCGTCCATCCCGAAGCAGACCTGAGCTCCTACAAACTCGTCGTGGCACCCAACCTCTACCAGGTCTCCGACAACGCCGCAGACAACGTCATCGCCTACGTCCGCAGCGGCGGACGGCTGGTGCTCGGGCCGTTCTCCGGCGTGTCGGACCCCGACGAGCGCATCCGGCTCGGCGGCTACCCGGCACCCTTCCGCGAGCTGCTGGGCCTGCGCATCGAGGAGTACTGGCCGCTGCCGGACGGCGAACCGATGACCGTGCGCTCGGAGTCGTTCGGCGACTTCAGCGCGGCCTCGTGGGCCGAGTGGCTGAGCGTCGACACCGGCACGGCGCTGGCCGAGATCACCTCGGGGCCGCTGACCGGCATCCCCGCGATCGTGCGCAACGACTATGGTGCGGGCACAGCCTGGTACGTGGCCACCCTGCCCGAGGAACGTGTCCTGATGCACCTGCTCACGCAGGCCTGCGAACACGCCGGAGTGGAGCCGGTGCTCCCCGGGCTGCCGGACGACGTGGAAGCCGTCCGGCGTGGCGACTTCGTCTTCGTGCTGGACCATGGGAGCGGGACGGTCGAAGTGCGGCCGTCGGGGACCGCGCACTGAGCATCCGACCGTGGAGGGAGCACTCTGCTGGACAGTCTGACCAAGCGCCGGCTCGACGCGGCCACCCTGGCTTCGTTGATCGCTGAGGCCTTCGGGCCGGAGGTCGGCGTCGCGAGGAGCGAGGAGCTGAGCGACGGCTTCTTCAACGCGGCCTTCCGGCTGCTGCTCACCGACGGCCGCGACGTCGTCCTCAAGGCGTCGCCGCCGCCGGAGGCCGCGCTGCTGACGTATGAGCGCGACATCATGCGCGCCGAGGTCGAGTACTTCAACGCGGCCGCCGCGGCCGACGGCGTCCCCCTGCCCGAGCTGGTGCACGCCGGCCTGGACCGCACGATCATCGACGGGGACTACGTGGTGCTGTCCGCGGTGCCGGGTGTGACGTGGAACTCGGTGCGCGAAACCCTCGCCGAGCCGCAGGCGGCGGCACTGCGCCGCGAACTCGGCGGCCACCTGGCGCGCCTGCACCGGATCGGCAACCCCCGCCGGACTTTCGGCTACCCGGCGGTGCCCGAGCTGTCCGCACCCACGTGGCCGGATGCCTTCGCCGCCATGCTCGGCGCCCTCGTCGACGACGCGGACCGGTACGGCGTCACCCTGCCGGTCAGCGGCGAGGACCTGCGGGCCGCGGTGCGCCGGAACGCGGACGCGCTCGCCGCGATCACCGCACCGGCTCTGGTGCACTTCGACCTGTGGCCCGGCAACATCCTGATCTCTGTACCCGAAACTGCGGCACCACCGCGCATCAACGGCCTGATCGACGGCGAGCGGGTGATCTGGGGCGATCCGCTGATGGAGTTCGTCGGTGCCGACGTCTTCGGCCGGGCCGACCGCGACCCGGACATCCGGGCCGGCTACCTCGGGGCGGGAGGGACGATCGCCGATGACGCCCCGGCGCAGCGGCGGCTGGTGCTGTATCACCTCTATATGCAGCTGCTGCTACTGGTCGAGACCGCACCGCGTGGCTACACCGACCAGGCCTACCTGACGTTCGTCGCGAGCGAGTGTCCGAAACGGATTCTGGCTGCGGTGCAGGAGCTTGGCTGACGGGCGACGGAACGGGCTGGCGTATCTG
>JABFXP010000145.1 GCA_013361685.1 Catenulispora sp. | reverse complement strand
ATACCGGACATGCAACAGTCACACTGACACAGGGCGTCACTGACGCAGGGGGCTGAGTCTCATGAGCACTCGGGCAGCGCAGCGGCGGCAACGGCCGACGGGGAGCATGGGCGGACCGCAGCCGGACATCGGGGCGGCGACGGGATTGGCGTCGCTGTTCACGTTGATGGTGTTGACCTTCGGGGTGCCCGGGGCGTTGTGGGTGTTCGGGCGCGATCAGCTGCCGAGCACCGTCGTCAAGCCCTCGGTCATGTGGGACGCGTTGCGGCGGACCGATGACGGGCACCTCTTCCTCCAGGGGCTCTATCTGGCCGCGTGGGTCGGGTGGTTCCTCTTCTTCCTGTCGGTCTTCCTGGAGATCGTCGCGCAGGTGCAGCGGCGGGCCGCGGTGCGGCTGCCCGGGCTGGGCTGGTTGCAGCGGGGTGTGGGGACGCTGGTCACCGCGGCGGTGGTGATCGTGGCCTCGCCGGTGGCGGCGATGGCGGACGCCCCCGCGGAGTTGCACGCGGGCGGCGGTGTCGTCGCCACGCAGGTGGTGGTACACGGTGCTGACGAGGACGAGTACGGCGTCGCGCGGGGTGCGACGGTGCGGGAGGCCGAGGTGGACAATCCGACGTACACGGTGCGGTCCGGCGACTCGTTGTGGCGGATCGCGCAGGAGCAGCTCGGTGATCCGAACCGGTTCGCCGACATCGCGAAGCTGAACGACGGACGGGTCATGCCCGGCGGCACCGTCTTCCGCTACTCCGAGTTCCTGCAGTCGGGGTGGGTGCTGATCATGCCGTCCGACATGGGGAGCGCCCGGGCCGGTGCGGGTGGGGACGCGCCGGCGGAGCTGTCGGCCGGTGAGCACGTCGGCGGGTCGCAGCAGGCTGATGCCTGGACGCCGGACACGCCGACGCCCACGTCCCTGCCGACGCCCAGCTCGACCTCCACGCCCGCCTCGACAACCACACCGAACTCCACGACCCCGGCCCTCGAATCAGCACCGGCTCCCGCAAAGGCCCCCAGCGGCGCGAAGACGTACACCGTGCGCCAGGGCGACAGTCTGAGCTCGATCGCGAAGTCCGTCCTGGGCGACTCGCGGCGCTGGGACGAGCTGTTCGAGCTGAACCGCGGCCGCCCGCAGGCCGGCGGGCCGCCGATCTGGAGTGCCGACCTGATCTGGCCCGGAGACGTGCTGGTCCTGCCGGACGACGCGAACGTCGGGACGGGCTCCTCGGCAGCCCCGCTGACGCAGAGCCAGCCCTCTGTTTCGGCTCCGGCGCAGACCGGCGACAACGTCCCGTCCTTCCGGGACAAGCCGCCGCTGACGGACGACGGTCTGCCGGCCGCCGACCCCGCCGCGCTGGCGCCCGGCCAGGTCCCGGGTGGGACTCAGCTTCCGCATTCGCCCCGCGTCGGCGAGCAGATTCCGAGTCAGGCCCCTGTCCCGGCTCAGAACGGCGCGCCGCAACCGGGCCAGGACCGGCCGGCCCAGCCCGCCGCCCCGGAGACCCTCACCTTCGGCGACACCGAGACCGACTCCGGCAAGACCATGGCCGCGATCGGCGGCCTGCTGGCCGCCGGCCTGCTCAGCACCCTCGCCGCCAAGCGTCTTCGCAAGCTGATGCAGCGCCGCCCCGGCGAGCGCATCGCCATGCGGCCGCCGGACACGTGGGAACTGGAACTGAGCACCGTCGAGAACCCGACCGGCCGGGTCTTCATCGACGCGGCGCTGCGCACCCTGAGCGCGAAGCTCGCCGAGCTGGACCGGATCCTGCCGGACATCACCGCGACCGTGTTGAAGCCGCACGGCCTGGAGGTCCACCTCGCCCGCAGCGAGCCGCCGGTCTCCCCCTTCTACGCCGACCCGCAACGCCCCGGCGTCTGGATCTGCCCGCTCGGCGCTCCGCTGACCGGCCATCAGCGCCCGGTGCCGCAGGCCCCGTATCCGGCGCTGGTGTCGCTCGGCTTCGACGAGGGTGACGACGCCGTCCTGGTCGATCTGGAGTCCACCCACGGCATCTCGCTGCTGGCCCCGGCTGAGGAGTCGGTGGCGGTGCTGCGCGCGATGGCCGTCGAGCTGGCCACCGGCACCTGGGCCGACCAGGTGGAGGTGACGCTCGTCGGGTTCGGCGCCGAGCTCCCGTCGCTGTTCGAGGCCGGGCGTCTGAGCCACACCGAGAGCCTGCCGCGCGCGGTGGAGGCGGTGGCGCGGTGGTCGGCGACCGTGGACGCGGTGCTGGACAAGCGCGACGTCTCGCTGCGTGAGGCACGCACCTACCCCGACCCGGAGCTGGCGCAGATCACGAAAACCAGAGTGCTGCTTTCCGCCGCGCCGCTGGACCCGAGATCGGCCTACCAGCTGCGGCAGCTGCTCTCCGGTCGGCAGCGGACGTCGATGGCGGTCGTCGCGGTGGTGCAGGAGCCGGAGCATCTGCTGTCCGACTGGGTGGTCACCGGCCCGCGGTTCCACACCCCGCCGTCGCAGGCCGGCGGGACCGGGATCAAAGTGCGCATGCAGGCTCTGCGGGACGAGCAGTACGCCGCCATCGTGCGCGACCTGTCCGGCTCGGGGCTCGACGACGAGTGGGAATCGGCGCAGCAGGACGGGATGCTGGAGGCCAAGGGCGCGCGGCCGGAACTCCCGGCGGGCGGCGGCGGAAGCGAGAGCGGGAGCGGAGGCCGGAAGGGACGCGGCCACGCGGCACGCAAGCAGCTGCCGGCCGGACCGGTCCGAGCGGCACTCCCGCATCGGGCCTCGGCGTCGCTGGAAGCCGAGTCTGTTCCCGGCGCCAGTCTCATCGGCGATCCGGCCGGCTCGGCCACGAACGGCTCGTCCGGGACCTCGGCCTCGGGGGCGCCCCACGCCTCGGGACCGCCGCGGGCGAAGCCGCTGGCGACTCCGGAACCCAAGCACGCCAACCGGTTCCGGATCCCCGTCGACGACCTCTTCCGCATCGAGGCGCTGCCGCCGGTCCCCGGCATGGCCGTCGACGCCCCCGTCCCGCTTCCGAAGCCGGGCACGGCCAAGCACGCCCGGCACGCGCTGAACCCGGCGAACCTGCCGCAGTTCGACCTCGTGGTGGCGCCGTGGCACGGCCGGACCGGGACCGACACCATCACCGCCGTGCCGAACGCCGCGCCGACCCGGACGCCGCCCCCGCCCATGCTCGGCCTGACGACGCTGGCCGGGGCCGGCACGCTGGCCGAGGCGCCGCCGAACCCGGCCGACCGGCTGGTCGGCCTCGGGCTCGAACCCGTCGTCGCCGCCGGGCCGGGAGCGCCGGGCCCCGACGCCGTGGAGCCGCCCCGCAGGCCCGGACAGTGGCAGAACGCTTACTGGAACCAGCGCAAGGCCGCCGAGGCGGAGAAGCAGACCTTCGACCCGATGACGATGGCCCGGTCCATCAACGTCCTCGGTCCGATCGAGCTGTCCGGCACCGCCGCGACGGCCGGCAGCCGGGCGGCCGACCTGGCGGAGGTGGCGGCGTTCGTCATGCTGCACCCGGGTTGCTCGGCGGCGCAGATCGCGGCCGAGCTGTGGCCGGGCCGCAAGGGCGCGGTGACGATCCGCGACGCGCAGGTCGCGCGGCTGCGGGAGTGGCTGGGCACCGACGCCTACGGCGAGCAGCACCTGCTGATCTCGCCGCACGGCTACGCCATGGGCCCGTCGGTGACCTGTGACTGGCTGGACTTCGTCATGCGGGTGCAGGCCGGCGAGCTGGTGAGCGCCATCAGCCTGGTGCGCGGCCGGCCGTTCGAGGACGCGCCGCTGCGCCGCTACGGCTGGGCCGAGGCGCTGCGCCACGAGATGTCCGCGCTCATCATCGACACCGCGCACTACGTCGCCCAGGCGTGCCTGTCCGAGGACAACCCGCGCGGCGCCCAGAACGCCGCCTACCGGGGCCTGCAGGCCGCCCCGGAGTCCGAGCTCTTGTACCGTGACCTGCTGACCGCGCTGGCCGCCCTGGGCGACCTGTCCAGCGCGCGCCAGCACGCCGACACCCTCATCGCCTACGCCGACCGGGAAGGCATCGACTTGCAGCCCGAGACCACCGCCCTGCTCCGCGACGTGCTCCAGGCGGTGCCCGGTGCCTGAGATCGAAGTGGAGCTGGAGGACGAGGCGGAGGCTGTCGCCGCGGCGATGGCTGAGGGCGACGGACTCGCTGAGGCCGATAAAGCCGACAAAGACGAGATATCCGGGGGCGCCGAAGGCGCTGCCACAGAACCGACCGCATCGGCTGCCGCGACGCCCGAGCGGCCCCCGTGGCAGCCCGTGGTGGCCCGCTGGCGAATCCTGATCGCCGTCGGGACCGTGGCGCTCGAGGCGGGCATCCTGGCACGCCTGGGCGTGCACTGGACGACCCTGCCGGTGCTCGCGTTCGCCGCCACGGCGGTGGCGCTGGCGGTCATCGACTTCGCGATCCTGCGCCTGCCGAACGCGCTGACCGCGCCGACTGCGCTGGCGGTGGCGCTGGCGGCCGTGGTCCAGGCGCTGGCCGACCACGACGCGCACCAGCTCGTCACCGAAGCGGAGGGCGCGCTCGGAGTCGGCCTGTTCTACTCGCTGCTCTATTTTCTCTCGCGCGGCGGCCTGGGGCTCGGCGACGTGAAGCTGGGTGTGGTGGCCGGCCTGGTACTGGCCTCGCGGGATTGGACGCACGTCTTCAACGGCACGTTCCTGGCGTACGTGATCACTCTGATCATCGCGCTGGCGATGATGTCGCGGGGCCGCAAGCGTTTCCCCTACGGCCCCGGCCTGATCGCCGGCGCGCTCATCGCCCTGCTGCTCGTCCCCTAGCGCTCTACTTCACGGCGACCGGGTTCACCGGCGCGCCGGCAGCATGGGTGAACGGCTCCGGAGAGGCGGAAAGGAAGAACTCGTACACGCCGTCGTCCGCGCAGTCGTCGGCGAGCGCCTCCAGGTCCCAGTTCTGTCCTTGCAGCATCCCCATCTCGACGAGGTGCAGCAGGTGCACGGGCAGTTGCGCGTCGTCCCGTTCCGGCGGGTAGACCTCGAAGGCGATGTTGTCCGTGGCCACGGCGGCCACGTCGTGCGCGTGGAACCAGGGCGCGGTCTGCATCGACGGTCCCGATGTCGGGAAGCAGTAGCCGCCTTTGTCGCCGGCCTTCAGCACGGTCATGGCGCCGGTCCGGATCAGGACGAGGTCGCCCGGCCGGATCTGCACCCGGGCCAGCTCGACCGCAGCGTCCAGATCCTCCGGGGTCAGGGCCCGGCCCCGCTCCGCGTCGCCCAGCTTCGGCACGCCGAGGGCGCGCGGCAGGTCCAGCAGCACGCCGCGGCCGACGATGGTCCCGGCCTTGTCGATTCCGCAGTGCGCGGCCCCGGCCTCGGTGATGACGCCGGGGTCGAAGCCGTTGTAGAGCCGTCCCTCGTATGAGGCGTGCGCGAGCGCGTCCCAGTGGGTGCAGGCCTGCAAGCCCATCTCGACGCGGTCGTCCGAGGTGCGGAAGGGGTGCTGCTCACCCATCACCTGAGCGTTGACCATGATCATGGTGCGCTTGGGGTTGTCCCGGCCGGGGATCAGCCCGATCTGGGGTCCGTCCTCGTCCAGCGGGAGCGCCAGCGAGAAGGATTTGCCGCGGCGCACCAGAGCGGCGGCGCGGACCACGGCGTCGGGGGTGATGAGGTTCAGGGTGCCGCGCTCGTCCCCGGCTCCCCAGCGGCCCCAGTTGTTGACGCGCTCGGCCAGGTCGGTGAACTGCTCGGGCATCGGCATCGCGGCGCTCCTCGGTCTTCGCCGGGCGGGGACGGCTCGTCCCCGAGAAATCTGACACGGCGTCAGTTAGTGCTGTCCACTCGCGCGAACCTTAGCTAACATGCCGTCAGATTCGTAGGCTTCGGACACGAGGAGCGAGCAGAGTGGCCGACTTCCTGGCAGGCAAGGTCATCGCGGTGACCGGCGCGGGGCGGGGCATCGGGCGCGCCGTGGCGATCGGCTGCGCCGCCGAGGGCGCGTCGGTGGTCGTCAACGACTACGGCGTGTCCATCGACGGCCACGAGCCGTCCAGCGAGGTCGCCGCGGGCGTGGCCGAGGAGATCCGGGACGCCGGCGGCCTGGCGGTGCCGTGCGCGGACTCGGTGACCACGATGGACGGCGGCGCGCGGATCGTGCAGACCGCCGTGGACACCTACGGCCGGCTGGACGGCGTGGTGTGCGTGGCCGGGATCCTGCGCGAGCGGATGCTGTTCAACATGGCCGAACACGAGTGGGACCCGGTCATCGAGACCCATCTGAAGGGCACGTTCACGGTCTTCCGCGCGGCCAGCGCGGTGATGCGCAAGGCCGGCGGCGGCTCCCTGGTCGGCTTCACCTCCGGCAACCACGCCGGCAGCGTCTCGCAGGCCAACTACAGCGCGGCCAAGGGCGGCATCGTGAGCCTGGTCCGCAGCGCCGCGCTGGGACTGGGCAAATACGGGATCACGGCGAACGCGGTGGCCCCGGTGGCGCGGACCCGGATGAGCGCGAACGTGCCGTTCGACATGGCCGAGATGGGCGAGCCGGAGGACGTGGCGCCGCTGGTGGCGTATCTGCTCTCGGACGCCGCGCGGGACGTCACCGGCCAGATCTACACGGTGGCCGGCCGCCGGATCGCGGTGTGGAACCAGCCGCAGGAGATCCGGTCGATGTACGGCGAGGAGCCGTGGACCGCGGAGGCGATCGCGAAACGGCTGCCGGAGGCGGTGGGTGTGGAGGCCATGCCGATGATCGCGAAGCTGGCCGCCTACGCGCGGGCCACCGAGGAGCGCAAAGCCGCCGAGAACCAAGACGGCGCGGCCGACGGGAGCGTGGCCGGATGAGGGCCGCGGTCTTCGAGAACGGCAAGCTCGAGGTCGTCGAGGGCATCGACGTCCGCGGACCGCGCGCGGACGAAATCACAGTCCGCATCACGGCCGCCGGCCTGTGCCATTCCGATCTGAGCGTGGTGAACGGCACCATCCCGTTCCCCGGCCCGGCGGTGCTGGGCCACGAGGGCGCGGGCGTGGTGGAGGAGGCCGGCGCCGCGGTGACCCGGGTGAAGGCCGGCGACCACGTGTGCCTGACCACGATCAACCACTGCGGGGTGTGCCCGGCGTGCAGCCAGGGCCGGCCGACGATGTGCCGGGCCACCTTCGGCAAGATGAGCCGGCCGTTCACCCGCGTCGGAGCCGGCGGCGCGACCGAGAAGGTGGCCTCGTTCGCGAACGCGTCCGTGTTCACCGAACGCGTGGTGGTCAAGGAAGTACAGGCGGTGCCGATCCCCGCGGACGTGCCGATGACCTCGGCCGCGCTGATCGGCTGCGGCGTGCTGACCGGCGTCGGGGCCGTGCTGAACCGGGCGAAGGTGGGCATCGGCGAGACGGTCGTGGTGATCGGCGTCGGCGGCATCGGGCTGAACGCGATCCAGGGCGCGCGGATCGCCCGCGCCGGCCGGATCGTCGCGGTGGACACCAACCCCCGCAAGGAGGACGTGGCGCGGCGCTTCGGGGCGACCGACTTCGTCGATCCCTCCGGCGACGACGTCGTGGCCCTGGTGAAGGAGCTGCTGCCGAACGGCGCGGACTACGTGTTCGAATGCGTCGGGCATCCGGCGCTGATCCGCGCGGCGACCGACATGCTCGGCTGGTCCGGAACGGCGGTACTGCTCGGGGTACCACGCGCGGATGCCGAGGCCTCGTTCCTCGTTTCTGGAATGTACATGGACAAGACGATCATGGGATGCCGCTACGGAACCTCTCACCCGCAGTTCGACGTCACTAGGTACGTGGAGCTTTACCGGAGGGGTGGACTGCTCCTGGACGAACTCGTGACAAAGACCTACCCTCTGGAGCACATCCACGAGGCGATCCACGACCTGGAAAGCGGGTCATTGGCAAGGGGAGTCCTCTTGCTCTGAGCCGAACGAGGGGAAGGTTGTGACGGAGAGCCCGACCGGGCAGGGAACGTCGGACTACGAGATCGAGACGACTCCCGCACAGGCCGGCCCCGCCGGCACTGCGCAGACCCTCCCCGCACAGAAGACACAGAGCACCCCGAGGTCGTCGAGCACCGAGGTGATCGAGACCGTCGAAACAGCCGACGGCATCCAGGAGTTCCAGGTCAAGCGGCTGGTCCCGCTGCCCGACGAAGTCCCCGAACGCCCGCGCAATCCGTTCCGCCGGATGGCCACGCGCATTACCTCGGAATTCCGCGACCCCAGCCCCGGGCTGATCCTTTCGCTGGCCTACATCGTGCTGGCGATCGGCCTGAACTGGCAGCTGCTGCTGCACCCGAAGACACAACTGCTCGGCGGCAACCCCTACGACCAGCAGTACTTCGAGTGGCAGCTGACCTGGGTCCAGCACGCGGTGCTCCACCTGCACAACCCGCTGTTCTCCCACGCGATGAACGCCCCGGACGGCATGAACGTCGTGGGGAACCCGCAGATCATCGGCCCGGCCTTCGTCCTCACGCCGATCACCTACCTGCTCGGCTCCTCGGTGTCCTTCGCCCTGCTCACCACCTGGAACCTGGCCGCGACCGCGATCACCTGGCGCTGGTTCCTGCGCCGCCACGTGGTGCGCTCCGAGACCGCGGCCTTCATCGGCGGCCTGTTCCTGGGCTTCTCGCCGTCGATGATGACGCACTCGCTGGCGCACCCGAACCTGTCCGGGCAGTGGCTGGTGCCGCTGATCCTCAGCCGCCTGGTACGCCTCCGCGAGCGGGAGACCACGGTACGCGACGGCGTCGTGCTCGGACTGCTGATCGCGGCGCAAGTATTCGTCGGCGAAGAGCTGCTGTTCCTTACAGCACTAGCCTGCTTCTTCTTCCTGATCGCCTACGCCGCCATGCGACCGCGACAGACCCGCGCGGAGGGACCGACCTTCCTCAAAGGCGCTGCCGTCGCGATCGCCACCGCAGCAGTAGTACTGGCCTATCCGCTGACCTTCCAGTTCGCCGGACCCCAGTCGTTCAAGGGCATCCCGTTCGACATCTCCTTCTACGCCTCGGACCTCAAGTCCTACGCGGTGTATCCGAGCTTGGAACTATGGGGCGACCCCGACAAGGTCGACAAGCTGGCACCGAACGCGACCGAGCAGGCAGCGATGGTCGGCTGGGCACTCCTGCTAGTAGTGGCCCTGCTGACCGTGTGGTGCTGCCTCCGCAACGCCGCGGCCCGAGCCCTGCTGATCGCCGGCGCCGCGATGATGCTGCTGTCCCTGGGCCCCACACCGAAGTTCGACGGCAAGCCCATCACCTGGTGGTGGTTCCCCTTCGGCACCGAGGGCATCTGGTCGCACCTCAAAGACCTGCCGGCGTTCTCCTCCAGCCTCCCCATGCGCAGCGCCATGGCGGTCAGCTGGATCATCGGCATCCTGCTGGCGATGGGCCTGGACAAGGCCATGGAACACCAGTGGTACTGGCTGCGCGGCGCCGCGGTCGGTGCCGCGGTCGTCGCCCTGGTGCCGCTGCTGCCCCGCGTCCTGGACGTCACCGACCGCCCGAAGATCCCGCCCTACTTCACCTCCGGCGCCTGGAAAGGCTGCGTCTCCAAGGGTCACAACACCATCGCCAGCGTGCCCCTGTCCGGCAGCGGCGACCGCACCAACATGACCTGGTCCATCGCCGCCGACACCGGCTTCGGCATCCCCCAGGGCCCGGTGATGGCCCCGACCTCCCCCACCGACAAGCAGGTGGTCTTCGGCCGAGTGGACGTCCTATGGACGGCCCAGTGGATGTCGTACATCTTCCAGAACGGCGGCGCCTCCACACCCCCGGTGGACGCCGGCATCCGCAGCCGGGTGGCCCAGGACCTGGCAACGTGGCAGGCCAACTGCGTCGTCGCGGCCGACGGCACAGCCCACCTGGACGCCCTGAAGGCCTTCCTGGACCGGGCAATCGCACCGGGAGTGCACACCCAGGGAGTCACCGTGTGGAAAGAGCCCTCAGCACACTGAGGGAACCCCACCCCCTCTGCCGGACACGAATCCGGTGTGAGGATTGATGGCAACTGACCGGGAACTGTGGACGCGCGCCGTCGACGGCGACCGGGAGGCGTTCGGCACGCTCTTCGACCGACACGCCGCGGCGGTCTACAACCACCTGTTCCGGCGCACAGCGGACTGGGGCGAGGCCGAGGACCTGACCTCGACCGTGTTCCTGCACGCCTGGCGCCGGCGCACCGACATCGTGCTCGACCGGGACTCAGCCCTGCCCTGGCTGCTGGGCGTGGCCAACGGCACCCTGTCCAACACCCGGCGCCGTCTCCGGCGGGCCCAGGCACTCTTCCAACGGCTCGTGATCCAAGACGAACCGCAGGCAGACGCCGACCACGCCGACGATGTGGCCGCCAAAGTCGACGACCAACGCCGCATGTCGGACATCCACCGCGCCCTGGCCCGCCTCCCCCGCCACGAGCAGGAGGTAGTCGAGCTCTGCATCTGGGCCGGCCTGGACCAGCAAGCCGCCGCCACCGCCCTGGGCATAGCAGTGGGCACGGTCAAGTCCCGCTTATCACGAGCCCGCACCAGACTGTCATCAGACCTCGGACATCTCACCAAATCGGAGGAGGGCACATGAGACGACTGCCGCTTCCTCCTCCCGAGCGCCGCCTGCCCCACCACGGGCAACGGCGAGAGGAGCTCCTGAGGATGATCGGACAGGAACAACAAGGCAGCCTACGCCGCTGGGGACTGCCACTCGGCGTAGCCGCAGTGGTATCCGCCACCAGCGTGATCGCCGCCCTGGCACTCGGCAGCGGGCCCACGAAGACCAGCGCCAACCCCGGCAGCATGCCCGCACCGTCGCCCACCGCCGCCCCCACCCTGGACGGCCCGGCCTTCGACGACGCCTGCAAACTCGCCCAGGCCAAAAAAGAAGGAAAGGCACCCCCACCGATCCTCGGCACCGTACCCCCGGACATCGACCCGGCGCTCTGCACAGGCCCAGCCCCGACAGTGGAGCCGACCAACCCGGAGATCACCGCCCCACCCCTGACGCCCCTCTCACCAGCCCGCACCAACGCGATCCTGACCACCTGCGCCCCCACCGGCGGCCCCTGGCAACCAGTCCTCGCCATGACCACCGCCATCCCCACCCCAGACGAGGACGCGATGGTGATCGGAACCAACACCGAACACCAGTACGTGTTCTGCTCCGGCCTGGGAAACACGGGCCGATCAACCACCGAGCCCACCATCACGACAATGGCCTCGATGCACACCGGCAACAACCACCTCAAGGAGTACAGCGCCACCGACTTCAGCGACCGCAAGAACTACCTGATGCTCACCTGGGGCCTGGCCGGCCCAGAGGTCGCCCGAGTAACAGTCAGCTACGGCTACGAGAAAAGGGAAGCGCCCGCCCTGCTCTCCAACGGCGCCTACCTGCTCTCCGTCTCAACCCCCTACAACGCCCAGTACACCCACCCACCCATCGCCTACGTCCACGCCTACGCCGCCGACGGAACCAAGCTGTACGACACACCAGTGAGACTCGTGCAATAGCTCACCCGAACGCCCCCCGATGAAAGATCAACGGGCTCGACTCCGCATCGGCGTCGAGCCCGTGCACACGCCCCACCACAATCGTGTGATCGCCCCCGGGATACGTCGCCTCGATCGTGCAGTCCACCCACCCATGAGCCCCATCCAGAATCGGCGACCCCAACTCCGACCGCCGCCACTCCACCCCATCGAACTTGTCCCCACCACTCACCGCGAACGCCCGACACAACGTCTCATGATCCGCAGCCAGGAAGTTCACACAGAACCGCCCCACCGCCCTGATACGCGGCCAGGTAGTAGAACTCCGCCCCACCGAGAACAACACCAACGGCGGATCCAAGGACAGAGCAGAGAACGCCTGACACGCAAACCCCACAGGCCCCTGATCATCCTCAGCCGCGACCACAGTCACCCCAGAAGGAAAGTGACCAAGAACCCGCCGGTAATCCGCCGGCTCAACATGGTGCTCGCGTGCAGTGGCCTGTGCAGGCATAGTCCCAGCCCCTAGGTGTCACGCTGTTCACGACTGCGCGATCCTCGTTCGCTATCTCAAAAGCGCAGCTCTGCCCAGCATACGTGGACGGACAGCCACAGTGTGAGCGGGAACTGATGACCCGTCAAGTGATACCTCGTTCGCTCCACCGAACACCACCCACCCACAACCACCCCAACACCCATCAGCGCCCCCTGAATTCCGGCGCCCGCCGCTCCACAAACGCCCGCACACCCTCTTTCCCATCCTCAGTAGCCATGTTCAGCTCCACAGCATCCGCCTCCTCCCGGAACGCAGTAGCCCGATCAACCTCCAACGCCCGATTCACAAGATTCTTAGCCAACCCAAACGCCCGCGTAGGCCCCACAGCAAGCCTCTCCGCCCACTCCCGCACCGCCTCCTCCAAAACGTCATCAGCCACCACCCGGTTCACCAACCCCAAAGCCAACGCCTCACCCGCCGGCACATCCTCAGCCAGGTAGATCAGCTCCTTGGCCTTGTGCACACCAACCAACCGCGTCAACAGATAGGCACCCCCACCATCAGGAACAAGCCCCCGCCGAGCAAAGATCTCGATGAACTTGGCCGACTCAGCAGCCACCACAAGATCACACGCCAACGCCAGATGCGCCCCAATCCCGGCAGCAATGCCATTCACCCCAGCGATGACAGGCTTCTCACAGTCAAGAACAGCCGCCACGAGAGCCTGCGCACCATCCCGAATAGTCCGCGCCACATCCCCAGGCCCCGGCACCACAGCAGCCCCGGCCCGCAAGTCAGCACCAGTACAGAAGCCACGCCCAGTGGCAGTCAGCACAACCACCCGCGTCAACGGATCAGCCGACGCCCCCCGAAGAAGCGCGATCAACCGGTCCCGCTGCTCAGCATCAATCGCATTCAGCGCCTCCGGCCGATCAAGGGTGATCCACGCAACCCCCGCTGTAAGAACGTGGCGAACGGTTTGCTCAACGCTGCGACCTGCCATGTGAGACTCCCGGAGAAAGTTGACTTCGCCAAAAACGAGCCCCCAGGCGCAACCGCATGGCACGCCGCCAAGGCGACCAAACGTGTGACACCCCGAGGCCTCCACACT
>JABFXP010000031.1 GCA_013361685.1 Catenulispora sp. | reverse complement strand
TGCCGACAGCGGCTGTGCGGACCGCCCCAAGGGCCGTCCGCACAGCCGCCGGAACGCGGCCCGGCCGTGCTCCGATCAGAGCAGAGCGGCCTGCCGCAACGCCAGCAGCGCCTGGTAGTAGGCGAGCGTCGACTCAGCACCCTGATTCAGATTCGCATCCGTCTCACGGAGCCCGTCGCGGCCGCCGCCGCTGCTCGCGTCGTACAACGGGGTTCCCAGGCGGTTCGCGCCGAGGAACCAGGCGAAGGCGCGGCGGGCCTGGCGGGCGTAGCCTTCGCGGCCGGTCACCCGCCAGGCCTCCACGCAGGCCTCGACCACCGCGGCGGCGTCGATGGGCTGCTCGTCGCCTTCGTAGGCCGGGCTCGGGCGGCCCTTGTGGCGCCACAGGTTGCCGACCAGGCGCAGGTGGCCGTCCGGGTTGTCGGCGCCCAGGCCGACCTGGGCCAGGTACCAGTCCAGGGCGGTCAGGGCGCGCTGCACCACCGCCGGGTCGCCGGCCCGTTCGCCGCCGGCCAGCAGGGCCTGCGGCAGACGGGCGTTGTCGTAGGTGAGCTCGTCCTCGAACCACGGCCAGTCGTCCGTGGCGTTCGCGGTGAGGGCCGCGTCCAGGCGGGCCACGCCGAGGTCCAGTTCCGGGGTCGGTTCCGGAACCCGCACCAGGCCCAGCACGCCGTAGGCGGTGGTGCGGACCGTGGTCGGGGCGGTCAGCGCCGACCGGGCGCCGTCCAGCAGGGCGGCGGCGCGCTCGCGCAGCTTGTCCGGCACCGCGCCGCCGGCCGCGACGTCGCCGAGGGCCCAGAGCATCCGCCCGACGTGGTCGCCGCGGTGCGGCTCGTCCAGCCAGGCGCCGGACGCGTCGCGCATGTTGCGCGAGCCGAGCGCCTGCTCGTCGTATCCGGCCTCCAGGAAGTCCAGCGAGGTGTCGAGCCAGGCGTAGGGGTCGGTGCCGGTGAGTTCCGGTGCCGGGAGCGTGCAAAGCCCGGCTGCCACAATCGCCAGCCGGGCCACGTCGTCCACGCAATAGCCGGATCCCAGATCCGGCTTGGACCGCTCACTGAACTGCACGATGCCGCCGGAGTCGGTGATCCGGTTGAGGTGGGTGAGTTTGAGCTTGGGCACGTCCACGTGCGTCTCCCCGTTGGCGTCGGCGGTGATCGGATCCGGGACCGGGCGCGGCCGGCGGGCGGCCGCAGCCCGGACGATACCCGCGAAGCGGCGGGCGACGGCGGTCCAGTGCAGGGCGGACCCGCGGGTCCGCGCGGCGTCCCGGGCCCGCCGCATGCGGTCCGGGTCCGACAGGAGCGTGTGCAGGGCCTCGGCGAAGGCCTCGGGGTCCTCCGGCGGCACGGTGATCCCGGCCCCGCCGGCGAGCATGTCCTCGGCGTAGAAGTACGACGTCGACACCACCGGGCAGCCGGCGGCCAGGGCGAAGGTGAGGGCGCCGGAGGAGATCTGCTCCCGGGAGCGGTAGGGGGTGCAGAAGATCTCGGTACGCGCCAGCACCGCGGAGATCTCGGCGTCGGACAGGAAGGTGTCCAGGAACGCGACGCGGTCCTGCAGGTCCGCGCCCTTGACCGCGAGCATCAGGCGGTCGCGGTAGTGCTCGCCCTCCTGGCGGGCGATCTCCGGGTGGGTGGAGCCGGCGATCAGGTAGGTGACGTCGGGATGCCGCTCGGCGATGCGGCCGAGGGCGGCGACGGCCGTCTCCAGCCCCTTGCCGGGCGAGATCAGGCCGAACGTGGACAGCAGGCGGCGGCCGCGCAGCGCCTCCAGGGCCGCGGCCACCTCCGGGCGCACAGCGCCGCCGCTCCCAGGCGGCGGCGCTCCGTGTGGCACGTGGACGATGCGGTCCGGTGGGACGATGCCGGTGTCGACGGCCAGCCGCCGGGCCGTCTCGGTGAAGACCGTGACGCCGACGGCGTCCCGGCACAGGCGGAAAAGGGTGCCGGCCTGGGACTGGCTCGGCGAGGAGAGCACGGTGTGCAGCGTCACCAGGTACGGGACGCCGAGCCGGTGCAGCTCGGCGGCGAACTCGGTGATCCAGGCGCCGTCGAGGCCGCCGAAGATGCCGTACTCGTGCTGGATGACCACGACACCCACCCCGGAGGCGGCCAGCTCGCGGGCCGCGGCCCCGTAGTCGGGACGTTCGTCCTGGCGGATCACCGTCCGCACCGTCGCGGGGTAGGTCAGTCCGTCCCGGTCCAACGCGCTGATCTCCACGCGCACGTCCGGGGCGGCATCGGCGAGCGCGACGGCCAGGTCGCGCGAGAACGTGGCGATGCCGCACCGTCGCGGCGGATAGGTGGAAACGATCGCGAGCCTGATGCCCATGTTCGAGACAGTCCCTGCCATGACCTCTCATACCTCTCTCCGTCGCCACTAAATACGACGGAACCGGCAAGCCACTCTAACGTTACTCAGTGGTCTTAATCAATACTCTTAGACGCATTGTCGGTTTCGTCACGGTGAACAGCGGGCCAGACGCCACCGGCTTGGCAAGGCGCGATGTACACCATGTGTCGATCTGTTTGCGCAGGTGTGACGTGGGTCGCTTGACAACACCCCGGGGTGGGGATGGTTTAATAGCGCCATGACCGGCGCATGCTTTACGTGCTGCGCGACCTGCCATGGGACGACGAAATCCCATCTGGCCGGCCGCGTATGCCGCATGCACCGAATGTGCGGCCGCTGACGTCCGATCGCCCGTCAGAACGGATGGACGAGGGTTCTCCCTCGCTTCATCCGGAGGGCACCTTCCAGCCGCCGTACACATGTAGAGGTAACTCTGATGACAGACCTCCCGAGGCCCTCCTGCCTCATCTCATTCGCCACTGTCCGTAGCACGACTCCTCACCCACGGCGACGCCGCTTTAGCCCGCACGGCCATAAACCGTGCCGACGAATGCGCTGGGGCGTACCAGCCAACGCCGTCTGCGTACGCCCTTCCCGGTGCGATTTCCCCCCGACCCGAGAGCTTCGCGAACCCGCTGAGGAGCACCCCCGATGGACCCCCGCCGCCTGGAACTGATCTACGACGCCGTCCGCACCGAGCTGGACGGCCTGGAGCGCCACGAGATCGAGCAGCGCGCCTGCCTGGCCCGCGCGCGCTGGCACGCCGCCTCGACAAGTCCCAACGCCAATCCTGATCAACAGGCCGTGGCCGGCGCCACGGCCGCGGCCATCGGCCGGGTGCTGATCCACCTGCGGCGCACCTGGAGCGACGAGTACGACGCCGCCGACCACACCGCCCGCGCCCTGGCCGCCGAGCGGGTGGCCCCGGAGACCGCCGCGACGGTGCGGGCCGCCGGCCACCCGGTGGGCGCCAAGGTCGAGGTGGTCGGCGAGGAGCGCACCGGCGTGGTGCAGCAGGTGCTGGTCTCCCGCGAGGAGGACGGCTACTACGCGCGCTGGTACGTCGTGCACGTGGCTGAGCTGCAGCTGTGCCGCGCGTACGGCTGCGACGAGCTGGAGACCCTGGAGCCGGCCGAGCAGCCGCTGGCCCCGGCGCAGCAGCACGCCGCCGCGTCGTTCGCGGCGCTGGCCGAGCGCGCGGAGCGCGGGC
>JABFXP010000874.1 GCA_013361685.1 Catenulispora sp. | reverse complement strand
TCTTTCCCGATGGGCCGGACCGCCGGCCGCCGGTGGGGTTCGGGGGCCGGGACGGTCGGTGCCGTGCTGTGGGGCGGGGGCGGAACAAGGCTGTGCCGGGCTTGCGGGGCGGTGACGCTATTGCAGGGTGCTTATGTGTTCTAACCACTCGGCGACTATTTCAGTCCTCTGATATTTTCACCGATTGGTTACGGGCTGGTGGCCAATGCCTGGATTTCACCCACTCTTATCGGAGTGGCTGTGGTATCCGCGGTCAGGTTGATAAAGCCGGCCAGAGACTTCGGCTGCGGTGTCGTTCCGCCGCTGGGGGTCTCCGTGTAAGCGATGTGGTACGACGCCGTCCCCGTCAGCGTGTAGCTCCCCGCTGTCCGTGCTGTGCTGGGCCCGGAGTAATACGGCGAGCTGAACGTGTTGACGCACGAGTTCGGAGCGTCGGTGCCGGCCGGGTCCGCGACGATTTGGTAGGGGATGCCGTAGCCCTGGCCCGGAGTCGGTACCGCCGCCCCGTTCCCGCAGATGAACGTCGGTCCGCTCGTGGCACCGGTCTTCCAGGTGACCTGATCCAGCGCTGCCCAGACCCGGACCGTGGTCGACACGCCCGCGCTCGTGGTCGTCTCCTCCAGCACCGGCGGCAGTCCCTCGATCCACAGCCACGTCGGCATCCCGACCACTTCCAGCACGGGCTTGTTCGGGCCTGCTGGATTCTTCAGGGGGGTCAGGCCGATGCTGAGCGGATTCTTGGTGATCTGATCGACGATGGTCTGGGCGCCCGTCGTCTCGATGGTGCTCGGCGGAGTCGTACTCGTCGGCGCCGTGGACGTCGCCGACGGCAGCTCGGAGATCCTCGGCTGCGCCAGCATCCGCGCCGCGGCCGGCGTCGGCGGTAACCCCGCGTCCTTCGCCGCCGCGGCCGTGTCCTGATTCACCGGCGCGGCTTCCCCCACCGTGTTAGCGTTGCGCGACGCGCAGCCGGAACCGGCCAGCAGCACCGCCAGGACGGCGGCGGACAGAGCCGCCGGGCGGGGCGTGGTGCCGACGCCGCGACGCTCCGTTGCGCTGCTGCGACGCGCCGTCATCACCGGTGCTCCAGGGGTCGCGGTTGCTGCTGAGCTGGGAAGTCGTCTTCGTTACGCTAGGGATCCAGGTATAGGCGCAGCGTGGCGGAGTGTCAATATTCGTAATCAGTCAACGCCTGAGTGTGTACGAGCACGTACTCGCGCCACGCCAGGTGTCCGGGCGTCGACAAGGCGTGACCGGTCCGGCCGGTGGCGGGATTCCTCTTAGAGGGCTTCGGCGATCAGGTCGGCGTGCTCCGCGGCGCGGCCGTAGGCCAGGGACAGGGCCCAGGCCCGCTTGAGGAAGTAGTGCAGACCCATCTCCCACGTACAGCCCATCCCGCCGTGGACCTGGATCGCAGCCCTCGCATTCGCCACCGCCGCGTCGTCGGCGAGCAGTTTCGCCGCGGACACCGCGGTCGCGGCGGCCGGCAGGTCGGCCTCGCCGCGGTCGGCGCGCTCGTCGTCGAGCAGAACTGCGGCCGAGTGGACGGCGGCGCGCGCGAGCTCGGCGCGCGCCATCATGTCCGCGCACAGGTGCTTGACCGCTTGGAACGAGCCGATGGCGCGGCCGAACTGCGTACGCTGCTTGGCGTAGGCCACGGCGCGCTCGGTCAGCGTCGCCGCGATACCGGTCTGGTACGCGGCGGTGAGCAGAGCGCCTTCGCGCAGTAACGCGTCGGCCGTGGCGGCGTCGCCGATGATCTCGCCGCGCAGCGGCTTCTGGCACAGCCGGTGCAGCGGGACGCACGGGTCCACGGGATGGGGCACCGGTTCGGCGCGCAGCTCGATCGGTTCCACGCGCAGCACCTGGCTGTGTCCATGGAAGACGTGGGTCTCGCCGTCGACGACCTCGACCACCAGCAGCGCGTCGAGGGCGTCCAGATGCTCCAGGTAATACGGCGCGCCGCTGGTCAGATCGCTGAGTCCGACGCGGTGTCGGCCGCTCGCGTACTCCGGCAGCAGCGGCGCGGCCAGTGCGGTGGCGGTGTACGGGCCGGTCGCCAGGGCCCGGCCCAGTTCCTCGAAGACGTGTACCGACTCGGCGTGCCCGAGTCCCAGCCCGCCGGCGTCCTCCGGCGTCCGGAGCCCGAAGACGCCGAGTTCGGCCAGGTCCCGCCACAGGGCCACGTCCACGCCGCCCGCGCCGGTCTCGGGGACCTCCTCGCCCGGAGTGCCCGGCGAGCGGTGCTTGCCCAGCACGTCGCGTACCGCGCCGGCCAGTGCCAGCTGGTCTTCAGTCGGCCGGAAGTCCATTACCGCCCGCCTCCCTTCGCCGTCGCCGCCGCAGCAGTCGGCGCCGCCGGTTCCTTCGGCAAGCCGAGGATCCGCTCGCCGATGATGTTGCGCTGCACCTGCGAGGTGCCCGCGGCGATCGTGTAAGCCAGGGACCTGAGCCGTTCGTAACCCGGTTCGCCGTCAAAGGTGTGGTGTTCGTCGTCGAAGGCCAGCGATTCCCGTCCGCGCACTTCGGCGTGCAGATCGTCGAGATGCTGCCGGGCCTCGGAGAACCTCAATTTGAAAACTGAGGAACCGGGGCCGGGAATGCCGCCCGCGCAATGTTCGGCTTCCGAGACATTACGTTTGACAAGTGCCCAAAGCGCATCGAACTCCGCCGCCAGTCGTGCGATCCGGCGGCGGATCTCAGCGTCCTCCCAGGTCGCGTTCTCCCGGGCCAGCGCGGCGATCTCGGCGAGCCGCCGCCGCGCCCACACCACCTCGGAGACGAAGCCGGTGCCGCGCTCGAAGGCGAACGTGACCATCGCGATCCGCCAGCCGTCGCCTTCGGCGCCGACGCGGTTCGCCGCCGGGATCCGGACGTCCTCGAGGATCATCTCCGAGAACTCGGTCGACCCGCCCGCCGTCATCAGCGGCCGCAGCGTGATCCCCGGGGTGTCCATAGCCATGATCAGCCAGGTGATGCCGCGGTGCTTCGGGCCGTCCGGCGGGCCGGTGCGGACCAGCAGTTCGCAGAAGTCGGCGACCTCGGCGTGCGAGGTCCAGATCTTGCGGCCGTTGACGACGTAGTGGTCGCCGTCGAGCACCGCGCGGGTTCGCAGCGCGGCCAGGTCCGAGCCGGCGTCGGGTTCGGAGAAGCCCTGGCACCAGATCTCGTCGCCGCGCAGGATCGCCGGGATGTGCCGCTCGCGCTGGTCCGGCGAGGCCTCGGCGATCAGCGTGGGGCCGGCGTGCAGCAGGCCGACGAAGTTCACGCCCACGTACGGGGCGCCGGCCAGCTCCGACTCCTCCAGGAAGATCAGGTGCTCGGTCGGGGTGGCGCCGCGCCCGCCGTATGCGGCCGGCCAGTTGAGCCCGGCGTATCCGGCCTGGTGCAGCAGCGCCTGCCAGTGCGAGTCGTAGGAGCGGCGGGCCTGCCAGTCGTCCTGGGAGGGCTGCGGGTCCAAGGTCGGGAGCACTTCTCGGAGCCAGGCGCGCAGCTCCTCGCGGAACCGCTGTTGGGCCGGGGTGTCACGCAGCTGCAAGGCGGGCTCCTTGGACTCTGCCCAGAGAAATCTGACGGGCCGTCAGTTGAGCGTATTGCCGGAGATCGCGGCGGACAAGACCCGCTGCCCATCTGATGCTGCGTCAGCTACCGTGCCCCGCATGGCATTGGACAGGAAAGCGCTGCTGGAGCCGGCGCGCTGCGCCGTCGTCACCTCCGAGCTGCAGAACGGCGTGCTCGGGCCCGCGCCGCTGTTCCCGGAGCTCGCCGCGGTGGCGCGGGGCCGGATCGGGGCCATGGTGCGGGTGGTGGACGCCGCGCGTGCGGCCGGCGTCCCGGTCGTCCACGCGACCGTCTGTCGCCGGGCCGACGCCCGCGGTGCCAACACCAACGCCGGGGTGTTCGGCGCGGCCCTGAAACGGGCGCGCAGCGCGGGCTTCGAAGACCTGCTGCCGGGATCGGCGGCGGCGGCGGTCATCGACGAGATCGGTCTGCGGGACACCGACATCGAGCTGCCGCGCTACCACGGCCTGGGGCCGATGTACGACTCCGGGCTGGCCGCCGTCCTGCGCAACCTCGGGGTGCGCACCGTCGTCCCGGTCGGGGTGTCGGTGAACGTGGCGATCACGAACCTGGTGATGGACGCCGTCAACGCCGGGTTCGACGTGGTGCTGCCCCGTGACGCGGTCGCCGGCGTCCCCGCCGCGTACGCCGAGTCGGTCATCGACAACACCCTCTCGCTGCTGGCCCTGGTGACGTCCAGCAGCGAGGTCGCCCGGATCTGGTCGCCCTCCTCGCCCGGCGTCCGGCCGCAGGAGTCCGCGACGCCCCCTCAGCCGCCGAGCTGAGCCACGCGCTGGCGGGTGGTCGAGTGCACCGGGTCGGTGTCGAACCGTGGCAGCACGTGGCGGCCGAACGTCTCCACCGACTCGATCGCCACCTCGATCGGCATCGCCGTGGACAGCATCCCGAACACCAGCTGATCGGCGCCGATCGCCTGCACGGCCTCGACCGCGGCGGCCACCTCCTCGGGTGTGCCGACACACATCTGCCTGGCCGCGATGATCGCGTCCAGGGTCGGGACGTCCATCTCCGGGATCCGGCCGCCGAGGTCGTTCACCCACTGCGGGCGCGGGAAGGTGTCCAGGTACTTCCACAGCAGCGTCTGGTGGTAGCCCGAGCCCATGGACGCCGCGACCTCGCGGGCGCGCCGCCCGTCCTCCAGGCACATCAGCTGGGAGGTGATCATCACGTTGTTGTTGATGTAGCCGCCGACCGGGTTCTCGCAGCGCTCGATCTCCTCCTTGTAGACGGCGATCAGCTTGGCCAGGTCGTCCATGGAGGCCTGGGCGAAGCAGAGCACGCCGATGCCCATCTCGGCGGCCTTCTTGAAGGTGCCGGGCGACCCGGCCGCGACCCACAGCGGCGGGTGCGGATCCGTCAACGGCTTGGGCAGGACGTTGCGGGTCGGCATGGAGAAGAACCGGCCGTCGTAGGAGTAGTCCGTCTCCTTCCACATCCGGACGATCTCCGGCAGGGTCTCGTCGACCATCTCCCGGGTGAGTTCGGACTCGGCGATGCCGAAGCCCAGCTGCTCGGTGGTCGAGGAGCCGCGGCCGACGCCGAACTCGAAGCGGCCGCCGGACAGGTGGTCGAGCATCGCCACCTTCTCGGCGACCCGCGCCGGATGGTTGACCGGCGGGGTGATGTTGAAGATGCCGGAGCCCAGGTGGATGCGTTCGGTGGCGGCCGCGAGGTAGCCCAGGAAGGCCTCGTTGGCGGACAGGTGCGAGTACTCGTCGAGGAAGTGGTGCTCGGTGGCCCAGGTGTACTTGAAGCCGGAGCGGTCGGCCGCCTTGACGAGCTCGATCTCGTCCTTCAGACGCGAGGCCTCCGAGATCTCCGGGTGGTCGCGGGGTACGTACAGGCTGTTGAAGAGGCCGAACTCCACGGTGGGCTCCTAGTCGTCGTCGTGGCGGCGTCTTGATCTGACGCACCGTCAGATATCGTACTGATCGGCTTTGCGGTCGCAAGGGGTACGGCCCGGGTATGCCTCTTCCCACTGGTGACGGTCCGAGGTAGAAGTGACCCACCGTCAGATCCGATGGAGGAGGCCGCGGGATGCTTGACGCACACAGCCTGTGGGAGCTCATCGAGCTGCGCGCCGAGGCCGACCCCGGCCGGGAGTTGCTGGTGGACTCCGGCGGATCGCGGATGACGAACGGCGAGTTCCGGGACGCGGCCCTGCGCACGGCGGCCGGCCTGCACGATCTCGGTGTGCGTCAGGGCTCTGTCGTGACCTGGCAGCTGCCGACCTGGAACGCCGGCTACGTGCTGATGGCCGCGCTGTGCCGGCTGGGCGCCGTGCAGAACCCGGTGATCCCCATCTACCGCGACCGCGAGGTCGGCTTCATCATCCGGCAGATCCGGCCGGAGGTCGCGATCACGCCCTCGGAGTTCGGCGGCTTCGACTTCGCCGCGATGATCGCGCGGCTGACCGTGGGGACCGGGACGCGCCACGTGGCGGCGGACCGGACGCTGCCCGAAGGCGATCCCGCGGTCCTGCCCGCCTATCAGGCCCCTGAAGAACGTGAACTGCGCTGGTACTTCTACAGCTCGGGCACCACGGCCGATCCGAAGGGCGCGCGGCACACGGATGCGGCGATCCTGGCCGCGGCCCGCGGGATGCACTCGTGCCTGGCGCTGACCGCCGACGACATCAACGGGATGGCGTTCCCGCTGACACACATAGCCGGGCCGATCTGGCTCGGCGCGTCCCTGATGGCCGGGGCGTCGAACGTGCTGCTGGACCGGTTCGACCCGGCCGCGGCGGTGGAGCTGTTCGGCCGCGAGAAGGTGACCCTCGGCGGCTCGGGGACGCCGTTCCACCTCGCGTATCTGAAGGCGCAGCGGGAATTCGCGCTGACACACCCGGGGGAGCGCGCGTTCCCGACCTTCCGGCTGTGCAACGGCGGCGGGGCGCCGCGCCCCGCGACGCTGCACGCGCAGATCCGCGACGAGGTCGGCGGCCTGGGCGTGATCGCCGGCTGGGGGCTGACCGAGGCGCCGATCCTGACCATGTCGACCGTCGGGGACCCGCAGGCCGCCCTCGACGACTCCGAGGGCCGGCCGATGCCCGGCGTGCGGTTGCGGGTGGTGACGCTGGACGGGAAGGCGGCGGCGGCCGGTGAGGAAGGCGAGCTGCGGGCGAAGGCGCCGCAGATGATGCTCGGCTACGTGGACCCGGCGCTGGACGCCGAGGCCTTCGACGCCGACGGCTACTTCCGGACCGGCGACCTGGGCACCGTGGACGGGGACGGCTTCGTGCGGATCACCGGCCGGCTGAAGGACATCATCATCCGCAAGGGCGAGAACATCAGCGCCAAGGAGATCGAGGATCTGCTGTTCACCCATCCGCGGGTGGCCGACGTGGCCGTCATCGGACTGCCGGACGCCGAGCGGGGCGAGCGGGTCTGCGCGGTGGTGGTGGCGCGCGAGGGCGCGGCGGCGCCGGACTTCGTGGAGATGGTCGAGTTCCTGCGCGGCGCCGGCCTGATGACGCAGAAGCTGCCCGAGCAGCTGGAGGTCGTGGACGTGCTGCCCCGGAACCCGACGGGCAAGGTGATCAAGCGGGATCTGGTCGGCCGCTACCGAGACTGAGACCTATATATAGATAAAGAGACACCGGACGTCGTTGGCCGGTGTCCCTTTACGCCGCGGCAGCCTTCAGGAACCGCTCCGCCTCGGCCACCACGGTGTTCATCCGCGGCGCGGGGCGGGGGGTGGGCGGTATCCCTCGGTAGGTCCGCAGCGCATCGCGGCCCGACAGCCGGTCGGCGAGGACGTCGGCCTGCAGCCGGGCCACATCGGTGGGGCCGGACAGCGTGCGCCGGTGCTCCGCGCAGCCGCCGAGGGCGTAGACCGCCGGATCGGAGACCGAGCGCAGGGCGTCGTCGACGACCACGCCGCGCGCCACCGCCAGGCCGGCGGTCCATGCCAGCGCGACGTTCGGGGCGGTGCCGCAGGTCAGCACCGCGAGGTCGGTGGTGAGTCGGTAGCCGTCGGCGAGGGTGACCGCGGCGAGCGCGCCGTCCGGTCCTTCCTCGAGCCGGCGGACGCGGCAGTCCTGGTAGGCGATCACACCGGTCTGCCGCAGCCTGAAGTAGGCGTCGGCGGGAGTTATCTCCGGGGTCGCGGGCATCTGGTCCACGAGTTCGACGGGCAGCGGGGCGCGCTCCGGGCTCTCGGTGCGCACAGCGCGCAGGGCCGCCGCGACACGCAGCCCGATCGCGCTCCCGCCGATCACCACCGCGCGGGACGCCTTCGTGGCCGCCTGCGCCAGCGCGCGGAAGTCGGCGGCGGAGTGCGCGGGGTGGACGCCGGCCATCAGGCTCTCGCCGTCGGCGGCGCGCAGGCCCCGGATCGGCGGCAGGACCGGGTTGGCGCCGGTGGCCAGGACCAGGGCGTCGTAGTGCCCGATCCGATGGTCGGTGCCGTGGACCACGCGGTGCATGCGGTCGATCGCGGTGACGCGGACGCCGACGCGCAGGTCCAGGCGCGGGTCGTGCACGGCGGGCAGCGCGGCGCCGGCCGCGGCCGGGCCGCCGGAAAGCGTGTCGGGCAGGGCGTCGCGGTCATGGGCCTCGGCGCCGTCGCCGGCGTAGACGGTCACGGCGACGTCGGCGTCGTCGGACAGCAGGCCGGTGACGAGGCGGTGCGCGGCTGGTCCCCAGCCGACGACGATGATCTTCCTCGTCATCGGGGTTCTCCCTTCTGTCGGCGGCTTCGTGTCTCCACGATGGACGAGGCAGATTTCCGGGCCGATACCGGTCCGATTCGGGAGTGTTTCGGCCGATGATCCACGCTGCGCCAAAGGAGTACGCTTCGAAGAGCCTGCATATCTGCGACGCGGAAGCAGGTCGGGGAATTTGAGGAAACGGGGAGGGGCGCGCTATGCGCGACCAGATGAAGCGGCATCGGGCCAAGCTTCTAGCCGGCGGGGTGTTGTCCGTCGCGGTCATCGGGTGGGGCGTCACGTCGTGCAGCCACGACGATCACGAGCGGTGCGTCGACACCCGCGACAACACGGTGATCCCGGACCAGTACTGCCAGGACACCAGCACCACCACCAGCTACGCGCACTGGTACCGCGGCGGCAGCGGCTTCAAGATGGGCTCGCGGGTCAGCGGCGGCGAGACCGGGGAGCACGGCGTGGTGCGCGGCGGGTTCGGCGGCCACGGCGGCCATGGCGGGCACGGCGGCTGATGCGCAGACTCCAGAGCCGTCCCCGGGACGGCTGGCAGAAAGCTGTGGAATCACAAGGGCTGGTCTTCCCGACCACGACCTTGGACGACGGCAGCGTCGTCCCCTACTGGCACGAGGCCGCGTACTACGCGCTGACCATGGCCGAGGTCGACGCCCTGGAGGAGACCACCGAGGAACTGCACGTGATGTGCCTGGCCGCGGCCGAGCACATCGTGGCCCACGACCGGTTCGCCGACCTGGGTATCACCGATCCGGCGGTGATCCGGGCCGTCCGCGAGTCCTGGGCACAGCAGCCGCCGACCCTGTACTCCCGGTTCGACCTGCGCTACGACGGCGACGACGGCCGCGGCGCCAAACTGCTGGAGTACAACGCCGACACCCCGACCATGCTGCTGGAGTCCGCGATCTGCCAGTGGTACTGGCTGCAGGACACCCACCCGGAACTGGACCAGTGGAACTCGCTGCACGAGCGGCTGGTCGAGGCGTGGCAGCGGATGCGGGTCCGGCTGTCCCACGGCCCGGTGCACTTCGTCTACGCCGAGTCCGACGAGACCGGCGAGGACTTCATGACCTCCGCCTACGTCGCCGAGACCGCCGAACAGGCCGGCCTGACCCCGATCCAGCTGCCCATCGAGCAGGTCGGCTGGAACGCGGCCGCGAAGTGGTTCGTGGACCTGGACCAGACCCGGATGCGGACGGTCTTCAAGCTCTACCCCTGGGAATGGCTCACCGTCGAGGATTTCGGCCCGCCGGCCATCCAGACCTTGGACCGCACCCAGTGGATCGAGCCCATCTGGAAGATGCTGCTGTCGAACAAGGCGCTGCTCGCGGTGCTCTGGGAGCTCTTCCCGGGCCACCCGAACCTGCTGCCGGCCTACCTCGACGGCCCGCGCGAGCTGACGGACTACGTCGCCAAGCCGCTGCTGGGCCGGGAGGGCGCGTCCATCCAGATCGTCACCGGCGGGGAGCGGTTCGAGCAGCCCGGCGAATACGGCGAGGAAGGCTACGTCTACCAGGCGTTCTCGCCGCTGCCCTCGTTCCCGGGCCGGGACGGGGGAGGCCGCGCCGTCCTCGGCTCCTGGCTGGTCGCCGGGAATCCCGCCGGGCTCGGCATCCGCGAGTCCGACGGCCTGGTGACCGACACCTACGCGCGGTTCGTCCCGCACGTCATCGACGGGTAGCCCACCGCCGCCGGCCCGGCATGATGTCGATAGCCGGACGCTACTGGGACCAAGCCCCGCGATCAGCCACAATGGCGGGCATGGCGGAGCAGAAGAAACAGCAGTGGGTCCTCACCCTGTCGTGCCCGGACACGCCCGGCGTCGTCCACGGTGTGGCGAACTACCTCCTCATGACCGGCTGCACCATCCTGGACAGCCAGCAGTACGGCGACCCCGACACCGGTCTGTTCTTCATGCGCGTCAGCTTCAGCCGGGTCCACGACGAAGTCACCCTGGAGCAGCTGACCAGCAGCTTCCAGGCGGTGGGCGCGACCTTCCGGATGACCTGGCGCTTCCACGACGCCCAGGAGCGGATGCCGGTCGTGCTGATGGTCAGCAAGTTCGGCCACTGCCTGAACGACCTGCTGTTCCGCGCCTCCACCGGGGCGCTGCCGGTGCGGATCGCGGCCGTGGTGTCCAACCACCGCGACTTCGAGGACCTGACGCGCTCCTACGGCGTCGACTTCGTGCACCTGCCGGTGGCCGCCGGGGACGCCGAGGCCAAGGCGAAGGCCGAGGCGGCGCTGCTGGAGCTGGTCCAGACCCGCGACGTGGAACTGGTCGTGCTGGCCCGCTACATGCAGGTCCTCACCGACGAGGTCTGCAAGGCGCTGGAAGGCCGGATGATCAACATCCACCACTCCTTCCTGCCGAGCTTCAAGGGCGCCAAGCCCTACCACCAGGCCCACACCCGCGGCGTGAAGCTGATCGGCGCCACCGCGCACTACGTGACCGCGGACCTGGACGAGGGCCCGATCATCGAGCAGGAAGTGGCCCGGGTCGGCCACGCCGTCACCCCGGACCAGCTGGTGGCCGTCGGCCGCGACGTGGAGTGCCAGGTGCTGGCGCGCGCGGTGAAGTGGCACGCGGAGCACCGGGTGCTGCTCAACGGCAGGCGGACGGTCGTCTTCCCCTGACGCCCGCGGGCCCCGGGACGCCGGCGGGCGCGTCCCGGGGCCGTTCGGTGTGCTTCGGCCGGTATCAGAGCACGTATCAGTGCACGTAGCAGGGCACGCTGATGATCAGCGACCGGTGGAAGGAGCGGTGGCCCCCGGACTCGACCATCCGACGGGGTGGCTGGACCCGGGGCTCATTCCGACAGGGCTGCTCTGAGTCGGCTGCGGCAGGTTGTGCAGCCGCTGGTTGATGTCGACGAGGTGTGCGTACTCCTGATCCGAGAACTGGACGTAGGCCGCGTCCCCGATGATCGCCGCCAACTGCTGGTTGGTCAGCAGCGCCCGGGACCCGGTGGGCTTGGGAAGGCCGTTGATCGAGTCGGAGGGCGCCGTGCCGACGTTGATGGTGATCCGGGGGTCCTTCAGGCCGTCCTTGACCCATCCGGCGCTCTGACCGGCGGTGGGCCCGCCGTTCACGACGACGTCGCCGCCCGCCTCGCTGGTCTGCAGACACCCCGAACGGGGCGGCGTCCCGCACTCCGGCGCCCGGCCTTCCAAAGTGTCGGCCCCGGTCACCGAGGGGAACAAGTAGTTCGTCTTCCCGTCGGGCCCGGTGAGCACCAGGACGTAGGTGTCAGTGGCCTTCACCGTGAACCCGGTGGGCAGTGCCGCCTGGATGTACGGCAGAGACTTCTTCGCGTAGTCGGCTCCGAAGTCCTGCTCCTCCTGCATCAGCTTGCAGTACTCGCTTCCCGCGGGAGTGCACTTCGGAGGCGTCCAGCTCTGATCGGCCGCGCCGGGCGGGCTGCCGGCGATCCCGCCGGATCCGGGCGACGCCGGCACCTCGGACCCGCCGCCGCCCAGTACCGCGGCGCCGGCGCCGACCATGACGACGGCCAGCGCCGCCGCCCCGGTCAGGGCCCAGTCCCGGTGTCGTCGCCGGTCTCCCCACCGGATCGCGGGGCCGACGACGTCCCGCGGATGCGGCTCGTCGTCCGGCTCCGGGAAGGCGCGGGACAGCAGAGAGTGCATGTCGTTCACTGTTCGTCCTCCAGCTAGTCGTGGATGAGCTCGCCTACGGCGGCGCCGAGGCGCTGCCGCAACATGGCGATGGCCCGCGAGGTCTGGCTCTTGACCGTCCCGGTCGACACGCCCAACGCGTCGGCCGTCTGCTCGACGGACAGGTCTTCCCAGAACCGGAGGACGACGACGGCCCGCGCCCGGGGCGGCAGCGTGTCGAGTGCGCTGCGCACCGCCAGGCGGAGGTCGGAGTCGTCCGGAGCGGCGGCCGGTTCCGGGACGCCGTCCAGCGGGACCGTCCGGTCCTGCTTCCGCTTCAGGTCCAGGAACGCGCGGAACAGAACCGTCCGGGCGTACGCGTCGACGGAGTCGGCGCGCACCACCTTCGGCCAGGACCGGTACAGCCGCCCGAAGGTCGTCTGCACCAGGTCCTCGGCGGTGTGCCAGTCCCCGCACAACAGGTACGCGCTGCGCCGCAGGTGCGGCTGGGCCGCCACCGCGTACTCGCGGAACCGGTCGCGGGCTTCGGGCGAACTGCCTCGGGCCAGTGGGTTCTTGAGTGTCCTCACAACAGATAAGACCGGGCCTCGAGCCGGACGGTTGGAATCGGATTTCCGCCGGCCGGCCGCCGGGGCCCGGTGAATCAGAAGGCGGACGATCTCATGCCGGCCACCGCCGCCGGACGGCGCACCGCCTCACACCGGCAGCTCGTGCCCGATCGCCATCAACAGCGCGCCGAGCTGGATGATCAGCTGCTGCTCGATCTCCTGACGCTCCATATCGCGGTGCTTCAGCCAGTCCAGCACGCCGGTCTCGGCAGCCGCGACCCAGCACTTCAGCGTCATCCGGACCAGCGGATCCACCGGGGTCGGCTCCTCGAGCCCCTCCACGAGCAGCTCGTAAACCGTGTCCTCGACGGAGTGCACCAACTCCGCGGACTCGCCGCCGGATCCGTACGCCGCCGAACCGCCGAGCAGCGCGACGAACCCGGCCGAGTGCGCCTCGGCGAACTCCACGAACGCCCGCACCGCGCGGTCCAGGCGCTCCAGCGGAGTGTCGCCCGGCTCCACCTGCGCCAGCCGCCGGGTGAGCTCGGCCGCCGCCTTGGACAGCGCGGCCGCGTAGAGCTCCTGCTTCGTCCCGAAGTAGTGGTAGACCAGCGCCCGCGACGCGCCCGCGGCCTGCGCCACGTCGTCGACCGACACCTCGTCCGGGCCGCGCTGGGACAGCAGGTCCAACGCGGCCTCGATCAGCTCGTCGCGGCGGCGGTCCACGGACAGGCGGCGGCGCGGCGCCGTGCGCGACGGCGAGGATGACCGGACAGGTCGAGAGCTGCGGGAGTCGGACTGCACATCGCCATGCTGCCACGTCCGGGACGGGGAGCGAATCGGGAAGGCTCCGGCGGCGATTCCCGTCAACTTCCGGTCTGTGCCTCACTCTGCCCCGCAAAACCGGGATCTGCCTGCAGGTGACACCGGGGTTGAGAGGTCTTGTCCGGAACGGGTTCGGCGCTTACATTAGACATCGTGTCCAATAAAACCGGTCCCACGCCGCCCGGCCCCGAAGCGCTGGAGCGCCACCGCGAAGCCCAGGCGCTCGCCTACCGCTGCGCCGAAACCGTCGGCGCGGGACTGGAACCCGGCGTCACCGAACGCGAAGCCGCGCGCCGGATGCGTGGTTTCCTCCGGGACAACGGAGTCGAGGACTTCTTCCACATCCCCTTCGCATGGTTCGGGGAGCGGACTGCCTTCCGATCGCTGAAGGGCCCCTGGACACCGCTGCACTTCTTCCCGACCAACAAGCGGCTCCAGGAGGGCATGGCCTACGTCCTGGACTGCTCTCCGGTCGTCGACGGCTACGTATCAGACATCGGCTATGCCGGGGTGATCGGCGAGAACCGGATCTTCGAAGCGCTGATGCGCGACCTCGCCCAGTACCGGACCCTGATCCCCGAACGGATCAAAGCCGGGGACACGCTCGCCGAGGTCTACGCGGCAGTGGACAACCTCATCGCCCAGCAGGGCTACGAGTCGCGGCACAAGGTCTACCCCGGACGCGTCATCGGGCACCAGGTCGGCCACATGAGCCAGCGGCGCAACATGGGGCGCTACGCCTTCGGATTCGGCCTGCGGACGCTCGAGACGCTGGGCCGCGAGATCGTCACCGAGGGGATCAAGGGACGGTCGCCGCTGTGGGCCGGCGGGCGCGCCTCCCGGCACGCGCCGACCCCGGGCCTGTGGGCCGTCGAACCGCACATCGGATTCCGGAACGTGGGCGTGAAGTTCGAGGAACTGCTCGTCGTCACCGGCGACGACGCCTACTGGCTCGACGACGATCTGCCGCACGTGCGGCGCTGGCAACTGGAAGGCGCACACGCATGACCCAGGACGTTCGCAGCTTCGCGGTGACGGTGGACGGCGGCAAGCTCTCCGTCCGCACCTATGGCGACCCCTCGAAACCGACCGTACTGCTGATCCACGGATACCCCGACACGCAGGCAGTGTGGGACGGCGTGGTGTCGGAACTGGTCGACGACTTCCACGTCGTCACATATGACACGCGCGGTATCGGAGCCTCCAAAGGGCCGCTGTTCAAGCACGGCTACACGCTGGAACGACTTGCCGACGACCTCTATGCGGTCGCCGACGTAGTAGCGCCGGGGCTGCCGGTTCACCTCGTCGGACACGACTGGGGCTCAGTACAGGCCTGGGAAGCCGTTACGCGCGCGGACTCCGCAGAGCGGTTCCTCTCCTATACCTCCATCTCCGGACCGTGCCTGGACCACGCTGCTCTGTGGACCCGCTCCGGGCTTCGTAAGCCCACCCCCAAAGCGGCTGTCCGCTCGCTGAAGCAAGCGCTGGCATCGTGGTACATCGTCGCCTTTCACCTGCCCGTCGCGCCCCGCGTAGTGTGGCGGCTCGGACTCGCCAAGCAGTGGCCACGGATCGTCAAAGCTATAGAGGGAACCTCTGTAGAGACCTCCGCCACCCTCTCAAGAGACGGCTCGCGAGGCGTCCTCTACTACCGAGCGAACATGCTGCCCAAGCTGCGGCATCCGCAGGAGCGATCCACGTCCGTACCGGTACAGGTGCTGACTCCCACCCGCGACAGGTTCGTCACGCCGGCACTCGCCACACAGGCACCCGCGCCATGGACCGAGCGCCTATACGTGCGCCAAGTCAGCGGCGGCCACTGGATCGTCGTCAAGAAGGCCGCGCTGATCGCGGAGCGAGTGAAGGAGTTCGTCCTGTCGGACATCGTGACGCCCGGCGGCCCCGAGCCTGTTCGCTCGCTCCTGCGCGCCGAAGCACGGCAGGGCACAAAGGACCGCCGCGAGTTCGAAGACAAGTTGGTCGTCGTCACCGGCGCCGGCTCCGGCATCGGCCGCGCCACCGCGCTGGCGTTCGCCGAGCAAGGCGCGGACATCGTGGTGGCGGACATCGACGCCGTCGCCGCAGCCCGCACCGTGGAACTCGTCGAACTGCTCGGAGCGCGGGCGTATCTCTACACGGTGGACGTCGCCAGCGCCGAAGCCATGGAACGGTTCGCCGAGGACGTCCGGACGGCGGCCGGAGTGCCCGACGTCGTCGTCAACAACGCGGGCATCGGGATGTCCGGGCCGTTCCTGGCCACCGAAGTGAAGGACTGGGAGCGCATCCTCGGCGTCAACGTCTGGGGCGTCATCCACGGCGCGCGCTGCTTCGGGGAGATGATGCGCGAGCGCGGCGAGGGCGGGCACATAGTGAATCTCGCTTCCGCCGCCGCCTATACGCCGTCGCGCACGTTGTCCGCGTACTCGACGTCCAAGGCCGCCGTGCTCATGCTCTCGGAGTGTCTGCGCGCGGAGTTCTCGCGGTACGGCATCGGGGTCTCGGCGATCTGCCCCGGGTTCATCGCCACGAACATCACCCGCACCACGAAGTTCGTCGGCCAGAGCGCCGAGCAACAGGAGCGCACCCGGCAACGCATCACGGGCTTGTACCGCCGCCGCAACTTCGGTCCCGAGAAGGTGGCCGACCGCATCGTCGCCGCCGTGCGCAGCGACAAGCCGGTGGTCCCAGTAGCCCTGGAGGCCAAGGCCGGGCGGGCCATCGCCCGGCTGTCCCCGGCACTGGCCCGCCGCATGGCCAAGATCGACCCGACCGGCTGAGGAGCTGTTGGACCATGACAGACACATCGGCGGTCCGGGACCCCGAACGGCATCCGGACCTGAAGCCCCGGCGCGTGAAGTTCGACTGGGAGAACACCCCGCTGCACTGGGTCCCCGGCGACCCGTACGCGACGCACATCATCAACGTCCTGCACCTGCTGCTCCCGGCCGGCGAGCGCTGGTTCGTGCACGTCTACAAGCAGGTCCTGCCCTACATCCGCGACGAGCAGCTCAGGGCCGAAGTCAAGGGCTTCATGGGCCAGGAGGGCACGCACGCGGTCGCGCACCAGAACGTCCTGCACCACATGAAGGTGCAGGGGCTGGACCCGGACCCGTTCGTCGAGCAGGTGGAGTGGCTGTTCGAGCAACTGCTCGGCGACAGCACCATGCCGCCGTTCGCGCGCAAGAAGTGGCTCCGCGAGCGGCTGGCGATCATCGCCGCGATCGAGCACTTCACCGCCGTCCTCGGCAAGTGGATCGTCGACTCCCGGGGCCTGGACGAGGCCGGCGCCGACCCGGTGATGCTGGATCTGCTCCGCTGGCACGGCGCCGAGGAAGTCGAGCACCGGTCGGTCGCCTACGACCTGTTCATGCACCTGGACGGTTCCTACGCGCGCCGCGTCCGCGCCATGGTCGTGACCGCCACGGCCTTCGCCTGGATCTGGGGTCGCGGCGCCAAGTTCATGGTCGCGGCCGACCCGGCCGGCCTGCGGACCGGCCAGCGGGGACGGATGACCCAGCGCGAGTTCATGGCGCGGTTCCGCGCGGCGCACAAGCGGGACCGGCTGCCGTCGATGTCGAGCCTGGTGCTGGAGGTGCCGAGGTACTTCAAGCCCTCGTATCACCCCTCGCGGCACGGCTCCACGCAGACGGCGCTGGACTATCTGGCGATCTCGCCGGCGGCGGTCTACGCGGCCGAACTGGCGGCCGCGCGCAAGGACGAGGTCGCCGAGCGCGGCTAGGGCGGAAACCGCATCCGCACCCCAAGGACGGCGGGGCCGTGACAGATCAGGGCTGTCGCGGCCCCGCCTTTTGCCGTCCTGGACACATGTCGCCCGGTTTGGACGTGTTTGCCCTTCCCTTGCGATCTACAGTGAGTTCATGCAGCAAGCCATGGATGTCTCCGACCCTGTCTGTCAGTCCGGCCGGGCCTGGGTGGATGAGGCGATCCGCCGGGTGTCGGCGGACGCCAACCGGTCGGCGGACACGCACCTGATCCCGGTGCGGCTGCCGGGGGCGTGGTCCGAGTGGGGGATCGACGTCTATCTGAAGGACGAGTCGACGCATCCCACCGGGTCCTTGAAGCACCGGCTGGCGCGTTCGCTGTTCCTGTACGGCCTGTGCAACGGCTGGATCCGGCAGGGGACGACCATCGTGGAGGCCTCGAGCGGCTCCACGGCGGTGTCGGAGGCGTACTTCGCCAAGATGCTGGGGCTGCCGTTCGTGGCGGTGATGCCGAGGTCGACCTCCAAAGAGAAGTGCGAACTCATCGAGTTCCAGGGCGGGGAGTGCCACTTCGTGGACGACCCCGGCGCCCTGTACGAGGAGGCGCGGCGGCTGGCGGCCGAAGCCCCGGCGGAGACCGGCGGCGGCCACTACATGGACCAGTTCACCTACGCCGAGCGGGCCACCGACTGGCGGGGCAACAACAACATCGCCGAGTCGATCTTCGAGCAGATGGGGCAGGAACGGTTCTCCTGCCCGTGCTGGATCGTGGTGGGCGCCGGGACCGGCGGCACGTCCGCGACCATCGGCCGCTACCTGCGGTATCAGCGGTACGGCACCCGGCTGTGCGTGGTGGACCCGGAGAACTCGGCCTTCTTCGAGGGATGGCGGCGCCGGGACCCGGAGTACGCGACCGGGCGCGGCTCGCGGATCGAGGGCATCGGACGCCCCCGCGTGGAGCCGTCCTTCCAGCCGGACGTGGTGGACCGGATGATCCAGGTCCCGGACGCCGGCTCGATCGCCGCGATGCGGGTGGTCGCCGAACTGACCGGCCGGGACGCCGGCGGCTCCACCGGGACCAACTTCTGGGGCGTGGTGAAGCTGATGTGCGAGCTGCGCGCGGCCGGCGCCCGGGGCTCGATCGTCACCCTGCTGTGCGACGGCGGCGAGCGGTATCGCAACACGTACAAGTCGGACACGTGGCTGGCGGAGCAAGGGCTCGATGTGGCACCGTACGCGGCACGCCTGCGAGCGGCGCTCAGCACCGGGAAATGGCCGGAGTGACCGGGAAAAGTTCCGCACTCCCGATGATTGTTTCAAAGCTGTAGAGAACTCTTTACCTGCGACAGGGCAACCATCGCCCCTACGTATAGAGACCCTAGGATTTCTACGCACATCGCAGGATGCGCAGACGCTGGACCCCGGGTGAGGGTGTCGTGGGGACTCGCGCAAGCAGTCGTAGGAGATAGCCAAGTGCATGTCTTACGCAGCAGCTCGAGCTCCCCGAACGCTTCCTCGGCCGTCTCCGATCGGGCGGCTGAGGGCCCTCACAACAAAACATGGATAAGCAAGCACGCCGGAGAGCCAGTCCCAGGCGCCCGGCCACATCCGGAGGTCCCCCCGCTAATGGGAATCCAGAACAAGCCCTCGCTGGCTCGCAAGCGCCTGTCGACGCTGGCCGTCACCACCACCCTGGCGGCTGTCGGTGTGGGCGTCATCGGTACGGGCGCGGCTAACGCTGCTACGACGTCGGGCGTCGCGCAGACGCAGGACAGCGGTACTCCGACGACTACCAGCCCGCACACCCCGGTGATCGCGTCGGCTACCAGCGGCACCACTGCCGACGACTACCTCAACGCGACTGTCGACCTCACCGGCACCAAGTTCGACATGACCAAGATGCCCTCCGGGGGCACGGCGATCGCGACGATCACCTGGAAGGACGGCGGCACGCCGCAGAATGTGCTCATCGGCACCGGAGGCACGCCGGTGGAGCCGATCCAGCACTTCACCTACGACAAGGCCGGCACCTACAACATCACCCTCACGCTCACCGACGGGGACGACGCCGACCAGGTCTCGACCTCCAAGTCGATCACCATCGTCGCGCCGCCGGTCACGGTCAAGGCCCCGACCCTGGCTGCCGCCGTCTCCTCCAAGACCGTCGCCTACGGCGGCTCGGTGACCGTGGACCTGAAGGGCTCCTCGGTCGACCCGACCACCGACCCCACCAAGGCCACGACCACCATCAGCTGGGGCGACAAGACCGCCGACTCGGTGATCACCGGCGACCCGTCGAAGATCCTGAGCACCGACGCCAAGCTGACCCACGCCTACGCGGCCGCCGGCACCTACCACCTGACCGTGGACCTGGTGGACAGCAAGGGCAACAAGGCCACGCAGGTCGCCTACGACATCACCGTCAACGCGAAGGGCGCCGTGCAGGTCCTGCGCGCGGCCGGCGCGACGCGTTACGACACCGGCCTGATCATCTCCCAGCACGCTTGGGCCGACAACGGCAAGGCCGCCACCGACACGCTGCACCGGCAGCAGGCCAAGGCGGTCGTGCTGGCCACCGGCAACGCGTTCCCGGACGCGCTGGCCGGCGTGCCGCTGGCCAAGAAGGCCCAGGGCCCGCTGCTGCTGACGGACGGCAAGGCCGCCACCCTGAACCCGGACGTGCTCACCGAGATCAAGCGGGTCCTGCCGAAGGACCAGACCAAGATCTACATCCTCGGTGGCGAGGCGGCCGTCAGCGCCGGGATCGAGAAGCAGCTCAACGACCTCGGCTACACCGTGGACCGGCTGGCCGGCGCGACTCGTTACGACACCGCGCTGAAGATCGCCCAGGACGGCATGGGCAACCCGTCGCACATCATCGTGGCCCGTGGCGACCAGGGTAAGAACAACGACGGCTTCGCCGACGCGCTTGCCGCCGGCCCGTACGCCGCCAACGTCTTCGGCGGCGGCGACTCGGCCGTCGTGCTGACCAACGCCGACACGATGGACCCGAACACCAAGGCCTACGTCCAGAGCAAGCTGCACGTCGGTGCGATGAACGTGGCCGCGATCGGCGGCCCGGCGGTCGCCGCGGTCAACGGCATTCCCGGTGCGGGCGGCCTGTTCGCCCCGGCGGCCGGTGCGACCCGGTACGAGACCGCCGCGATGGTGGCCAAGGCGTTCCTGCCCAGCGGCGCGGCCGACAAGGTCGGCATCGCCACCGGCCTGAAGTTCCCGGACGCGCTGACCGGTGGTGCCTACATGGCGTCCGTCGGCGGCCCGCTGCTGCTGACCGACCCGAGCGCCCTGCCGGACGCTACGGCGGGCGCGCTGGGCCTGGTCAAGACCACCGCTCCGGAGGTCGACATCTTCGGCGGCACCGCTGCGGTCTCCGACGACGTCGCCACCTCGATCGCCAAGCTGTTCAGCGTCACCACCATCGGCAAGTTCTAAGCACCACCGCTGTCCTGACAACTGAATAGCAAAGCTCTGTCGACCCCGCCGGACACCCGTCCGGCGGGGTCGACTAATGCAGTTCGAACCCTGTTTTCCGTAGGCCATCTACGCCAACTGCCCGGGGTGCCGGGGTAGTGGCGGAGCGATGGTGAAGTGAACGCAGGGGGAGGGCGCGATTACTATGAGCGAACGCGCACGTCGTCGAACGTCACTTATGGTGACTGGAACACTTCTGACAGTCACATGCGGGGGGTTGGTGGCACCCCAAGCCACCGCATCCGCCACCGCATCCATATCGACATCCACATCCGCATCCACGCAGTCGCCGGCGCCCAAAGCCCCGGCCGCATCCCGCTACGGCGGCGCCGACCGCATAGCCACCGCCGTCCAGATCGCCGACGCCCACTTCGGCCCCGCCACCCGCGCCGACGTCGCCGTCCTCGCCCGCGCCGACGGCTTCGCCGACGCCCTCGCCGGCAACGCCCTGGCCGCGCAGCGGAACGGCCCGCTCCTGATCACGCCGACCGCGAACCTCGACGCGGCAGTCGCCGCCGAGCTGACCAGAGTGCTGCCGCCGCACGCGACCGTCTACCTCCTCGGCGGCGAGCAAGCTCTCAGCGCCGCGGTCCAGAGCCGGATCGCAGCCCTCGGATTCACCCCGGTCCGCCTCGCCGGCGCCGACCGCTACGAGACCGCGACCAAGATCGCCGCCGCCGTGGCGCCGCACCCCCACACCGTGCTCCTGGCCACCGGCGACAACGCCCCCGACGCCCTCGCCGCCGGCGCCGCCGCGGCCACCGACCCCAGCGGCGGCGTCGTGCTGCTGACCCACGACACCGTCGTGCCGCCGTCCACCGCGCGCTACCTCGCCGGCGTGGATCCCGCGACGACGAACGTCTACGGCGTCGGCGGCCAAGCAGTCGCCGCGCTCGGCACCCAGCCGAGGTTCGCCGGACGCTTCACCCCGCTCGCCGGTGCCGACCGCTACGAGACCGACGCCAAAGTCGCCGCGGACACCAAGCTCTACCCGAACCCGACCACCGCCGGGCTGGCCACCGGCGACGACGGCCACTGGCCCGACGCGCTCGCCGGCGGGGCGTTCCTCGGCACCGACCACGCGCCGCTGTTGCTGGCCTCCGCCGGTGCCGTGCCCGCCCCCGTGCTCGCCTGGTTCCGGGCGCACGCCGGGGGTCTGACCCGGCTCGCCGTCTTCGGCGGACCCGCCGCGCTCCCGCAGTCCGCGGTCGATCAGGCGCTCGCCGCCGCCACCGGAGGCGGCCAGCCGCCGGTCACCCAGCCGCCCGGCGTCACGCCGCCGACCGCCGTGCTGACCACCGACCTGCCGCACGGCGCCGCCGGGGTGGGCCAGCCGGTCACGTTCGACGCGTCGCAGTCCCGGCCCGGCAGCTCCCGGATCGCGTCCTACACCTTCGACTTCGGCGACGGCGTGACGCAGACCTCGACCACACCGACCGCCACCCACGCCTACACCGCTCCCGGCCAGTTCACCGCCACCGTCCGCGTGACCGCCGCCGACGGTGGCATCGCGACCGCGGCCGTCGGCGTCTACGTGGCCACGCCCCCGCCGCCCCCTCCGCCGCCCCCGCCACCGGGCACCGGTACTCCGGTCGGCGCCACCGGCCTGGTCGCGCGGGCCGGCATCTACGACGACCACCACACCAGCGGCACCACCGGCACGAAGCCGAACCCGTGGTGCGACAGCGCGAACGTGGTGCCCTATCCGCAGTTGGCCGGCGGCGGCACCACGGTCCCGAACGCGATCATCTTCGAAGGCGACTCCGACGACGGCGCGGTGTGCGGGAGCGGCTGGGACACGCCGGGGATCATGTTCACCAACACCGGAAACGTCGCACGGACCGTCACCATCACCGTCAGCATCGGCGCCACGGCATCGACCCTCACCTCGCCGCCGCAGCCCGGCCAGACCGCGGGCAACAAGGGCCGCGACTGGGACCTGTGGCAGCCGGTCGTGGTGCGCCCCGGCCAGTCGGTGATCTTCGCGCAGCGGTACGTCGGCGGATCGCTGAACGCCAACAGCTTCGACCCGGGAGACACCAACTACGCCGGCGCCTACGGCGCGCCCGGCTACCTGTGCGCCTACCCGTCGCCCGCGAAGGCCGTGGTCCACGTGGTGGTGGACGGTGCCGGCCTGGCGATGACCGACACGCGGCAGACGCTCAACACACACGGGGTGGACTCCGCCGGCTGCGCCGGCGGTACGGGGAGTTCCGGCCGCAACGACGAGTCGGAGCCCTGGACGGCTCTGTAGAGGAACAGCCAGCCCAACAAGACGAAAGGCGATCTCGATGCAAGCCTTCTCCCGGCCCCGGCCCCGGCTCGCCGTCGCGGCGGTCGCAGCCTCCGCCCTCACCGTCGGCGGCCTCGCCCTCGGCGCCCCGCTCGCCCACGCGGCGAGCATCCTCAAGGTGGACCCCTCCGGGGCGAACGGCGCCTTCACCACGATCACCGCGGCCATGGCGGTCGCGGCGCCGGGCGACACCGTGCAGGTCGCGGCCGGCACCTACGCCGAGACGCTGAACGGCAAGAACGGCGTCACGGTCCAGGCGACCGGCCCGGCCAAGGTGCGCAACATCGTCGTGCACCACGTCGCCGGGGTGGTCATCGACGGGTTCACCGTCGACGGCTACCACGGCGGGCAGGCGGTCGCGGTCGACCTGTCCGACGGCGCCGTGGTCCGGAACTCGGTGATCACCCACTCCGGGGCGGCCAGCGACGACGCGACGCTGCCGCAGGGCTCGGCGATCGGCTCCAACGGCGTCCCGGCGGTGTGGCTGTCCGGCGCGGTGACCTTCACCGGGAACCAGGTCACCGACAACGACTACATCGGCATCCTGACGTCCGGCCCCGGCGGCGGCACCATCTCCCACAACGAGGTCGCCCGCAACCTGGACAAGAACCCCGACACCGCCGCGCGCTTCGCCACCGGCGTCACGGTGAAGGCGCCGCACGTCACCGTCGCGGCCAACAGCTCGCACGACAACCAGGACTCCGGCATCCAGTTCTACGGCGGCAGCACCGGCGGCCACGACGGCGTCGCGGTCGACAACGTGGTCTACAACAACGGCGACCACGGGATCGACAACCTGAACGTCACCAACGGCGTGATCGTCAACAACACGGTGTCCCACAACGCCACGTCCGGCATCAACGTCGAGGGCACCTCCAGCGGGTACGTCATCGAGAACAACATCTCGGCCGACAACGCCTACCCCGGCAACCCCGCGAACCGCTCGCAGGGCGACATCCGGCTGGCGCAGGACGCCACCAACCCCGGTCCGGCCGCCACCCGCGTCGACCACAACCTCGTGCACGAGTCGGTCGCCGGCGGGGTGCTCTACGACTGGGACTCCAAGAACGCCAGCGGTCAGCCGCCCGGCGGCGGGCAGAACGTGTTCGCCACGACCGTGGCCGCCTTCACCACGGTCAGCAGCGGTCAGGGGACGCACGATCAGGCCGGGGACCCGGTGTTCGCCGGCGGGGGCGACTTCCACATCGGTGCGGCGTCCCGGGCCGCCGGGCTCGCCGACCCCGCCGCGCCGCAGTATCCGGCGACGGACCGGGACGGCAACGCCACGAACGGGTCTTCAGGTGCTTATAACGCCGGTTCGACCGGTCCGGCGGGACCCGGGGGGCCCGGAGGCCCCGGCGGACCTGGCGGGCCCGGGGGGCCCGGAGGGCCGGGCGGACCGGTCACCGGCATCGGCGTCGAACGGCTGGCGGGCGCCGACCGCTACCTGACCGGCATCGCGGTGTCGCAGAAAGCCTTCCCGCACAACGGATCCGCGCCCGCGGTCGTGCTCGCGACCGGCGACCGGTTCCCGGACGCGCTGTCCGGCGTGCCGCTGGCCAAGCAGGCCGGCGCACCGCTGCTGCTGAACCCCTCGGACGGCCCCGACGCGCGGGTCATCGCCGAGATCAAGCGGGTGCTGAAGCCGGGCGGCACCGTCTACGTGCTCGGCGGGACCCATGCGCTGCCGGACAGCGTGGTCGCGGCCATCGGCTCCGGATACACGGTCAACCGGCTGGCCGGCGCCGACCGGTTCGGCACCTCGCTGAAGATCGCCGAGGCCCTGCACAACCCGGCCTACGTGGTCGTGGCGCGCGGCGACGACGGGAAGAACATGAACGGCTTCGCCGACGCGCTGGCCGCCGGTCCCTACGCGGCCGACGTGTTCCACGGCGGCGGCGCGGCGGTGCTGCTCACCGACGACACCAAGCTGGACCCCGGCGTCCGGGCGTACCTGACCGGCGCCAAGGCGATCCAGGCGGTCGGCGGCCCGGCGGCCGGGGCGGTGGCGAAGCTGACCAACACCGAGCCGGCGATCAAGGGCGCGGACCGGTACGACACCGCCGCGCAGGTCGCCGGGAAGTTCCCGACCCACTACAGCACCGCCGGCGTGGCGTTCGGCCTGCGCTTCCCGGACGCGCTGACCGGCGCGGCGCTGCTGGCCAACGCCGGCGGACCGCTGCTGCTCACCGAGAGCTCCATCCTGCCCGTCCCGACCGCCGTGCGGCTGTCCGCTGTCGGCGCGGCGATCGGCAACGGGATCATCGAGCTGTTCGGCGGGACCGCGGTGGTGACGGACGGGGTCGAGGCGGCGATCGCCATCTCGGCGCACGGACGCGTGCTGCCGTAGCGGCGGGGCGGCCGGCTGCTAGGCGTGCTCGCGCACGCCGCCCTGTCCGGCCCGCTCGGTCGCCGCCGGCAAGACGCTGGCGGTGATGGCGCACCGCTTCCAGGCGGTGTGGTCAGCGCGAGCCGGAGGTCGACCCGGAGGGCCGCGCCGAGCGCCGCCGGATCCACTGGCGCCCCTGACCGGGCCCCGCGGTCGGCCTGGCCGGCGGTCGGGCCCGCACTGTGGACGGTTGGCGAGGGGGTCTGGAAAACCAGCGGTTCTGGTTCGTGAACGGCGCTTCGGCGCCGCTCCCGATGGGCTTGCGGTCGGGCCCGGTCCGTGGATGGTGTTAGTGAGGGGGTTTTGGAAGACCAGGGGTTCTGGTTCGTGAACGGCGGTTCGGCGCCGCTCCCGACCCGGTCACTCGATCGGGTGATTGGGCGGGGCGGCGCTGGACCGCCTCCGGCGTGCGCAGAACTCTGAGTCTTTTCACTCGGTGCCGGCGGGTGCCGACTGTGGGGGAGGTGGGGGTCCGATGCGGGGTCGACGCGGGCAGCGCCGTCGTCCGGGCCGGATGGTCGCCGCGCTGGCGGTGGCGTTGGCAGCCGCGGTCAGTGTTCCGGGCGGGGCGGCGCGCGCGGCGGCCGCCTCGGTCTCGGCCCCGGCCCTGGTGTGCACAGCACCGACCGCGCAGCTCGTGATGCACCCGGCGTCCGGCCAGGCGCCGCTGACGGTCACCGCCGACGCCTCGGCCTCCACTCCCGGCTCCTGCCCGATCGGCGGCTACACCTTCGACTGGGGCGACGGGACGCCGACGACGGGACCACAGGGCGCTGCGACGGCCTCCCACAGCTACCCCGACGTCGGCAGCTACACCGTCACCGTGACGGTCACCGACGACGAGCTGCTGCTCCCGGCCAGCTCCACGGCGCAGGCCGGGGTGACCGTGGTGCCGGTCGTGATCGGGCCGACCGCCGCGCTGCGGGTGACCCCGCCGGCCGGCTCGGCGCCGCTGCCGGTGACGGCCGACGCCTCCGGGTCCCGTCCGGGGACCTTCCCGATCGCGGCGTACACGTTCGCGTGGGGCGACGGGTCGACGACCGGCCCGCAGAGCGGCGGCACCGCGCACCATGTGTATCCGAATCCTGGCAAGTACACGGTGACCGTCACGGTCGCCGACAACCAGACGCCCGCCCACACGGCGTCGGCGACGTTCGCGGTCAACGTCGGCCTGGGCGCCGGACCCACCCCGAGTCTGATCCTCACGCCGGCCACCGGCGTCGCGCCGCTCGCGGTGACCCTGGACGCCTCCGGGAGCGTCGCGGGGACGTCGGCGATCGCCTCGTACGCCTTCGACTTCGGCGACGGAACGGGCATCGGTGCGCAGAGCGACAGCCGGGTACGGCACACCTACCCGAATGCGGGCTCTTACACGGCGACGGTGCTGGTCACGGACCGCAGCGGACTCACCTCGTCCACCACCGCGGAGCTCACCGTGCTGCCCGGCGGCCCGGGCGGCGGACACAACGGCCCCCTGGTGCACCGGGTCGCCGGCGCCGACCGGATCGCGACCGGCGTCGCGGTGTCGCAGCTGCGCTGGGATCCGGTGTCGAACACCGCACCGGGAGCGCGGCACGCCGGCGCGGCGGTGCTCGCCCGCTCCGACCAGTTCGCCGACGCCCTGGCCGGGATCCCGCTGGCCGTCGCCGACAACGCGCCGTTGCTGCTGACCGGCCCGACCGCACTGGACGAGCGTGTCGAGGCCGAACTGGCCCGCATCCTGCCCGCACACGGGCAGGTGTATCTGCTCGGCGGCACCGCGGCGTTGAGCCCCCAAGTTGAGGCGCGGCTACGGCGCGACGGCTACCACACCGTGCGGCTCGCAGGCGCCGACCGCTTCGCGACGGCCCTGGCGATCGCGCAGCAGGGGCTCGGCGACCCGGCCCACGTCGTGGTCGCCACCGGCGACGACTTCCCCGACGCGCTGGCCGCCGGACCGTACGCGGCCTCGGCGTTCGCGGTGAACGGACAGCCCGCAGCCATCCTGCTCAGCGACGACGGCACGATGCCGCCCGCGGTCGCGGCCTACGTGACCCGCAAGGCCGCCGGCTCCACGAACGCGGACCCGGCCGTCGTCGCGATCGGCGGTCCCGGCGCCCTGGCACTCGCCGCGACCCTGCCCGCCGACCGCTTCGACGCCCTGGTCGGCGCCGACCGCTTCGACACCGCCGCCCGCGTGGTGCCGTACTTCGCGCGCACCGCGCCGGTCGGCGTGGCCGACGGAGACGCCTTCCCGGACGCGCTCACCGGCGGCACGCTCATGGCCGAGTTGTCCGCACCGGTGGTGCTCGCCGAGCCCGACTATCTGGACCCGCCCACGGCGCGCGCGCTCCACACGATGAAGGGGAGCACCGAGCTGGCTTACGTATTCGGCGGGCCGGTCGCGATTTCGGACCGGACGCTCGGGGCGGTGGCCGCGGCGGTGGACGGCCGGGTGGGGTGAGGCGCTGAAAGGGCCCGGCCCGCTGCGACTTCCGTCGCTGCGAGCCGGGCCCTTCGTCGAGACGGCGCGGTGCCGATTCTGTGGCGGCTACCGGCTTCCGTACGGCGGCTGGTCGCCATAGGGCGGCTGCTGGCCGTAGCCGGGCTGCTGCTGACCGTATCCAGGCTGCTGTCCATAGCCAGGCTGCTGCCCGTACGGAGGCTGCTGCCCATAACCGGGCTGCTGTCCGTACGCCGGAGGCTGCCCGTACTGCGGCGGCTGGCCGTATCCCTGCGGCTGCCCGAACGCGTGCTGCCCGTACGGCGGGGCGTCGTAGCCGTTGCCGTAGAAACCGCCGCCGGGGCCCTTCGGGTTCGGGCCGTACTCGTTGTCCGGCGCGCTGTCCTGGCAGAGCAACACGAGCAGGATGATGCCGCCCACCCACGGGACGAAGCTGATGAAGTACCAGCCACCCGACCGGCCGGTGTCGTGCAGGCGGCGCACCGCGACAGCCAGTCCGGGCAGGAACATCGCAAGGAAGTACACGACCATGACGATGATGATCGGTGCGGGCGATTTGGTCACCGCGGTCAGGACGCCACCGACGATCCCCGCGGCTATCCCGAACAGCCACAGGAACAGGGTGAACATCCAGTATTCCTTGCGGCGCGCGCGGCCCTCGAACGTCGCGTACTTCTTCAGCGCGCCTATGTACCAGCCCACTGGCCTCTGCCTCCCCAAGAAGAAGCCCGGTCGTGATCGCCCGGGTGCAGGCACGCTAGCTGGGAAATCCGCGTTCCGCTAGATCTATTGATAAAGAGTTGTGGTTTTCGAATCAGTTACTCAGTGTTGCGTCTGCCGAGCCGGGTCGCCGCTGCCGCCGCTCGAGCCGCTCGAGCCGCTCGAGCCGCTCGAACCGGTCGAACCGGTCGAACCGCCGGTTTGCTTGCCGCCACCCGGATAGCCCGGGTTCTGCGGGTTCTGCGAGTACTGAGGGCTCTGCGGACTCTGCATCTGTCCCTGAACCTCGCCGGTCCCCGTCATCGACGCGGGCCGCGTGAAGTACGACTGCCCGTTCTGCAGGTTCACGCCCTTCAGCAACGTGCTGACCGTCACGAACGTGTAGCCCTGCTGCTTGAGCCGCTGGATCACCGACGGCATCGCGTCGATGGTCGTCTTGTGGATGTCGTGCGACAGCACGATCCGTCCCGGCTGCGCGTGACCGACGATCTGGTCGGCGACGCGCACGGCGTTCGGGTACTTCCAGTCCAGCGGGTCGACGCGCCACATGATGAACGGGTAGCCCGCGTACGTGTCGACCGTCTTGTTGACCGCGCCGTAAGGCGGACGGACCAGGGTCGGGCGCGGTATGCCGGTCGCGGCTATCGCGTCGGCGCCCCGCTTGATCTCATCCTGGACCGCGGCGGCGGACAGTGTCGACAGGTCCTTGTGGTCGTAGGTGTGGTTGCCGACCTCGTGGCCCTCGGCGTACTCGCGGCGGACCGTCGCCGGGTACTTCTGGGCCTGGTCGCCCAGGACGAAGAAGGTGGCCGGGACGTTCTCCTGCCGCAACAGGTCCAGCAGCCGGCCGGTGTCCGGGCCGGGGCCGTCGTCGAAGGTCAGGGCGATGCACTTGGCGGTCGAGCAGTCGACGTCGGCGTTCGTGCGGGGCGTGGCCGGGGGCCGGTAGCCCGGCGTGGTGGGGACCGGCGGCAGAGGGGTCGTCGTGGAACTGGAGGAGCCGCTCGGCGAGGTGCTGCCGCCGGTGGCGCCGCTCGTGCTGCCGGACGGGGAGGGGCCGTTCGCCGAGCCGGACGTGCCCGGGGTCGTGCTGCCCGCGTGGCCCGAGGTCCCCGCGGAACCGGTCGAGCCGTCGGTCGCCGAGCTTGAGGACGAGCCCGAGGACGAGGCCGACGAGGACGCCGACGACGAAGGCCGGGAACTGCTGCCCGCCGCTCTGGGCTTCCCGCCGGACCCGCTGGACCCGCCGGCACAAGCGGCGGCCGCCACACCGACCGCGCTGACGGCGGCGAGGACGGCGAGGGCCTTCTTGCGAGCGGGGAAACGGGACATCAACGGGCGAATCATCCGACAATCATCCACTGATCGTCCGTATGTTCCCAAACTCCACAGGTCAGGGCTTTGGCCTGGATCATGCTGTGACCGTGCGTGATGAGGTCAACACACTTCGATTCGATATCTTCGTCGGGTGCAGTCCGACGAGCACCGCACCCGGATCCGCTACGGCGAACCGGGCAACGGCGGCCCCCACGAGCGCACCGTCGAGCCGTCTTCGGCGGCCCGCGTCATCGACTTCGCCCTGCGGATCGGCGAACTCCTCTTGGCCAGCGGCGAGGGCAGCGAGGACGTCGAGGTCACGATGGCCGGCATCACCGAGGCCTACGGCCTGCCGCGCTGCGAGACCAACGTCACCTTCATCGTGATCACGCTCACCTTCCAGCCGAGCCTGACCGACACGCCGATCTCCCTGGAGCGGGTGGTCCGCCACCGCACCGTCGACTACACCAGCCTGGCCGAACTGCACCGCCTGGCCGTGGACATCAGCCAGGGCGGGGTGACGCTGGAGGAGGCGTACGGCCGCCTCGCCGCGATCCGCCGCAACAAGTACCCGTATCCGCACCGGGTGATCGTCGCCAGCCTCGGCGCCATCGCCGCCACCGCGGCCATCCTCGTCGGCGGCGGCTACCGCGCCTCCCTGGTGGCGTTCGCCTGCGCCATCATCGGCGACTTCCTCTACCGCCGCCTCGGCCGCCTGGGCCTGCCGCCCTTCTACCTGCTGGCGGTCGCCGCCGCCCCGGGCGCCATCGCGGCGATCATCCTGGACCGCATAGGCGTGGACATCAACAGCTCGGCGGTGGTGGTCGGCGGCGTGTTCACGGTGCTGCCCGGCCGTGCTCTGGTCGCCGCCATCCAGGACGGCCTGACGGGCTACTACATCACCTGCTCCGCCCGGCTGCTGGAAGTCGCCTTCCTGGTCGCCGCCCTGGTCAGCGGCATCAGCCTGGTACTGGTCGTGGGCCGGCACGTCGGGGCCGGCTTCATCGTGGACAACCAGCTGACCCCGATCCGCCCCGAACCGGCCTACGCCCTGGTCGCGGCCGGACTCGGCGTGTCCTTCGCGGTAGCGGTCCACACCCCCCGGCAGATACTGCCGTTCGCCGCCGTCGGCGCCGCGTTCAGCTGGGCCGGCGCCACCTACGGCGTGGAGTGGGGCCTGTCACCGGTGATCGCCACCACCCTCACCGCCATGGCCGTGGGCCTGGTCGGCCACCGCATCGCCCGCCGCTACCGCACCTCGGCACTGCCCTACGTGATCCCGGCCGTCGGCCCCCTGCTCCCCGGCTCGGCGGTGTACTTCGCGATGCTGCAGATCACCAGCGGAGACAGCAGCCGCGGCGTCGCCTCCCTGGAGACGGCGGTATCCCTCGGACTGGGCATCGGCGCCGGCGTGAACCTCGGCGGCGAGGTGGCCCGCGTCATGGACCGGCTGCGGGGACAGAAGGAACTGATGTCACGCTTCCGACGCCGGCTGGGCTCCGGAGGCAGCGCGATGGGCGGGGAGTAGCGACCGGCACCGCCGCCCGACCTGCCCGGACAGCACTGAGGGACGTTCCCGCGGTCCCTTGGAAACGTCCCCAGCAGCTCTACGCTCTATTTATATGCCGGCCTGTGGCGCGGGTCACCCACCACTCTTGCGCCGGAACTGCCGCTTGGCCCCGGCCCGTCCATGAGCCGAGTGGATCTTCGAATCCCCGGGCCCGCTTCCGGCCCCCCGGCCCGAGTTCCCCTTCTTGGCTTCCAGCGCTTCAAGGAACTTCCGCTTCTGCTCCTCAGCGTCCGAAGCCGCCTCCGGCCCACCCCCCGGCTCGCCGGGCTCCGACTGCGATCCCGCCGCGGTGGTGTCCATACCGGCCTCCTGATGATGTGCGATGTGACGAATGTGCTGTCCCCGCCAGCCTCCCACGACCGGCACACCCTGCACCACACGGATACAGCGCGCCCGCCGGAGTTGACGGCCGTCCTCCGCGCCGCGAGACTCGTCGCGGCTTATCAGGGTGGCGTCACGGTCAGCGGGGGTCGGTATGCGCGCACGCCGGATCACAACCATGTCGATATCAGCACTCTCTGTCGCGGCTCTGGGCGCACCGCTGGCCGCTGCGGCTGCCGCCGACGCCGATCCGACCGCGCCGGTGACGCTTCGCGTCGGGTTCACCGGGACGTGCTCCGACACCGCGCCGCGCGCCGACGGTGCTCTGTACTGCACGCTTGCCGGCGCGACCGCCGCCGCTCAGCCCGGCGACTCGGTGCTGGTGGGCAAACTCGGAGCGACGGACACGATCGCCGGATCGGGCGCACCGGGCAAGCCGATCACCGTCTTCAGTCACTACGCCGACCAGACGTTCACCGACAACAGCTGGCAGACCGTGGTGAGCGTGACCGGGCAGCACGACGTCGTGGTCCGCGACATCCGGCTGGGCGGCCTGGACGCTTCCGGCTCGTCGGCGCTGACCGTGAACCACGTTCTGGTCACACCGCACTACGTCGTCTCCGGCGCAGATCGCTCGGCTCCCTTCGGGATACGGCTTTCCGCGACGACCGACTCGACCGTCACCGACAGCCACGTCGAGGCCGACAACACCGACGCCACCACCCTGACCGTGGGCGTCCTCGTCGAGAACGGGTCGGACCGCACGACGGTCAGCGGCACGATCATCGGCGAGGTCTACGGGACCGGCATCCAGGTCACCGACTCGAAAGACGTGCGCCTCGTCTCGGACACGGCCGACGGCGACATCGCCGACGTCGTCCTGTCCGGAGCCTCGACCGGCGCCGTGGTCGAGAACGACATCTTCGCCGACGGCGGCCCGCAGCCGGCCCTCACCGTGGCCGCCACGGCGATCACCAACACCCTGGTGGGACACAACCTCTTCGGCAGCGCTTATCGGACGACGTCGGTTCTTTGGGGAACCACCGCCTACGCGACCGGCCAGGCTTTCGACAGCGCGCATCTGGGGTCGGCGGACCTGGACGGCGCGGCGCAGCTCGACACCTCCAACGACCCGGACTGGCCGGCCACGCCTCAGGAGTACTTCGTCGCACCTTCCTACCGGCTGACCTGGAAATCCCCGGCCATCGACGCCGCCGACGCGGACGCCCCGGGTGAGCCGGCCGTCGACCGGGTCGACGACCCCGACGTGGCGGACACCGGCTCCGGCGCGGTCGGCTACGCCGACCGCGGCGCCCGCGAGTTCACGGGCATGCAGACCAGGCCGTTCACCGCCACCGCGGCACTGGGCCTGTCACCGCAGAACTACCTGGACGCCACAGTGTCCACCGACGGGATGTTCCAGTGGTCCGGCCCGGTGTCGGCCCGGTATTCCTACGGCGACGGCTCCCCCACGACGAGCCAGAGCACTCACCACTACCCCGCAGCCGGGACCTACCACGGCACCGTGACGTTCACCGGCCAGAACGGCGAGACGGCGACAGCGCAGTTCACCGCCTCCCCGTCCCCCACCAAGGTGACGCCGGTGGTGTCGTCCTTCCAGCCGAATGCCGATGATCCGCACTTGATCACGATCAGCGCTTCCTGGGCTACGGGGGTGACCTACGACTTCGAGTTCGGCGACGGGCAGTCGGACAAGAACAACTACGAGGGATACTCCCAGCACTACTACGCGGCGTCCGGCACCTACACCGTCACCGTCACCGTCCACGACCAGAACGGCTGGACAGGCACCGCGTCCAAGCAGGTGACCGTCACCATCCCCGACCAGACGCCACCGCCGCCGCCACCGGCCGGCGGGGGCGGGACCGTCACCCGCGTCGGCGGCCGGGACCGCTACGAGACCGCGATCGACGCGTCCCTCCGCCAGTTTCCCGCCGGCACGGCGAAGGCGGTCGTCCTGGCCCGCGGCGACGCGTTCGCCGACGCTCTGGCCGGCGGACCGCTGGCCGCCCGCGTCGGCGGCCCGCTGCTGCTGACCGACCCCAAGGACCTCGGCACAGCGACCGCGGCGGAGATCGACCGGGTACTCGGCCACGACCATTCCCGCACCGTCTACCTCCTGGGCGGGGAGGCCGCGATCAGCCCGGCGGTCGAGAAGCAGGTGCGTGCGCTCGGCTACCGCATCGTCCGCTACGGCGGCGCGAGCCGCTTCGACACCGCACTGAAGATCGCCCAGGACGGCATGGGCACCACGGCCACGGTCGTGGTGGCCCGCGGCGACGACTTCGCCGACGCACTGGCGGCCGGCCCACTCGCGGCGAACCGCGGCGCCGTACTGGTGCTCTCGGACAAGAACCACATGGATCCGGCCACGACCGCGTTCGTGCAGGCCCACCAGACCGTGATCGCGGTCGGCGGGCCGGCCTGGGACGCCGTGGCGAAGCAGATCCCTGCCGCGGGCAAGCAGATCGAGACCGCCGTCGGCAACGACCGTTACGCCACAGCGGCGAACACCGTGCGGCTCTTCCACTTGAGCGCCGTGAGCATGTTCGGTGTGGCGACCGGGACGACGTTCCCGGACGCCCTGTCCGGCGGCGCACTGATGGCCGCCGCCGGCCAGCCGCTGCTGCTCACGGACCCGAACGCACTGCCGGCCGACACCGCCCGCGAGCTGACCGTCGACGGGAAGCGCAAGGCGAACGTCACCCTGTTCGGCGGACAGGCGGCGATCTCCGGCCTCGTCGAGGAGCAGATCGCCGCATTGGTGGAGCTGCGCCCCTGAGGCCACGGAGCTAAGGGCTCGGCGTGACCGGCGCGACCCGCATCGCCTCGACCGCCTCGACGAACTCCTCCGGTGGCCGATAGCCGTGGTCTCGGACGTAGTGGACGACCAGGTTGGGCGCGATGAGCCAGCGGCCGTCGGGAGTGACCACGTGGACCTCGGCGCTTCCGAGGAACAGGTCCCGGCCGTCGTCGGACTGGAACTGGAAATCCTCCCCGTCCATGTGCCGCTGGTCGCAGTCGTGGAAACCGCGGGTGGCACAGACGGAGTGGTCGGCGACCAGTGTGATCAAGTTCTTCAGGAACTGCGGATCCGGATCCCCTTCGAAGGTCGGGAAATCGTGCCCGGCTTCGAGCCAGCCGACATTGAGAACCTCGACACCGTCGGGATACGGCTGGTCGCCGACCACACACTCCGGCCAGTACACATAGGGCGTCAGGTCTGGGTAGTAGGTCATCTCGTTTCGCTCCGCATCATCGACCGATGTCCACGGCGGGACGACCACATAGGATCCACCGCCCTGCTTGATGCCACCATGCCCGCGTCCTCGGCCCCCTTGTTCCCGACGTGCTGAACCACCTGACCGCTCGCGGTGACCAGATCGCGCCGTTCTGATCGACCAGGCGCGTGGTGCAGTGGCGGTCGTCGTAGGACAGGTTCAGCAGCCATGCTGGTGAAGCGGCGGCCCGGACTCACCTGGCAAACGAAGTTCAAGAACGCCGACGCCAACCTGTAAGCTGGCTGCGGCTTGTACCCGGGCCAGGGTCGATCGCGACCTGACCTGCGGTCGGGCCGGCGGTTTCCATCAAGATCTTCAGCACA
>JABFXP010000667.1 GCA_013361685.1 Catenulispora sp. | reverse complement strand
GCGGACTGATGCTTCGCGCCACGCGTCGGCCGGAGGGGTGGCGCGACGCAGCATGCTGTCACGACGAATTCGTTCCCTGAGTCCGCGCGAGTCATAACCCGCATTCGTCCCGGCCCGATCCAGGCCGTTGTGCCCTGTTACACCATGTCGGCCTGCGAGCAGACTCCGGAAGCGGAAGCTCGTAATGCCCGAGGGGTCGAGCGCCGACCCGCCACGTCAGGGAGACGTCATGGTCCGGAGTGTGAATGAGGGTCCGAGTACGGACGCCGATAAGGGCTCGAAGAAGGTCGCGGACATCGGTGCGACCGTAGGGGCCACCACCAGCGGACCGATCGCCGTGGTCGGCATCGGCTGCCGGTTCCCCGGGGGCGTCGACGGCCCCGACTCGTACTGGCGGTTACTGGCCACCGGGACGGACGCCCTGGTCGACATCCCGGGCCGGCGCTGGCAGGTGGAGAAGTTCTACGACGCCGACCTGGGCCCCGGGACCAGCCGAGTACGCCGCGGCGGGTTCCTGACCGGGCCGATCGACGAGTTCGACGCCGGCTTCTTCGGCATCTCGGCCCGCGAGGCGGACTACATGGATCCGCAGCAGCGGCTGGTGCTCGAGGTGGCCTGGGAGGCGATGGAGGACGCCGGCATCCCGCTGGAGCGGCTGTCCGGCACCGAGACCGGCGTGTTCGTCGGCGGCTTCACCTTGGACTACGGCCAGTTGCAGTTCAGCGGGTCCGACCGGTCGAACGTGGCCGCGCACACCGCCACCGGCGTGGTGATGACCATGCTGGCCAACCGGATCTCGCACGCCTTCGACTTCGTCGGCCCGAGCATCGCGCTGGACACCGCCTGCTCCTCCTCGCTGGTCGCGGTCCACCTGGCCTGCCGCTCGCTGTGGACCGGGGAGTCCACCGCGGCGCTGGCCGGCGGGGTGAACCTGATGCTGACGCCGAACTTCACGATCGCCGCCTCGCAGGGCGGGTTCCTGTCCCCGACCAGCCACTCCCGCTCCTTCGACGCCCGCGCCGACGGGTACGTCCGCGGCGAGGGCGCCGGGATCGTGGTCCTGAAGCGGCTCGCCGACGCGCGCCGCGACGGCGACCACGTCTACGCCGTGATCCTCGGCACCGCGGTCACCCAGGACGGCCACACCAACGGCATCACGGTCCCGAACGGCGGCAGCCAGATCCTCGCGATGCGGCACGCCCTGGCCGGCGCCGGGGTGTCCCCCGCCTCCGTCGGGTACGTCGAGGCGCACGGGACCGGCACGCCGGTCGGCGACCCGATCGAGGCCGCGGCCATCGGCGAGGTCTACGGAGGAGGGTCCGGCCGGCCCGCGCCGGATCCGTGCCTGATCGCCTCGGTGAAGACCAACATCGGCCACCTGGAGGCCGCCGCGGGGGCCGCCGGTCTGATCAAGACGGTGCTGTGCCTGGAGCACCGGGAAGTGCCGCCGCACCTGCACCTCGCGGCGCCGAACCCGGCCATCGACCTCGACGCCCTGCGCCTGCGTGTCCCGGCCGGCCGCACTCCCCTGCCCGAGCACGACGGCGTCGCCCGCGCGGCGGTCAACTCCTTCGGTTTCGGCGGTACGAACGCGCATGTGGTGCTGGAGAGCGCGCCTGTGCCGACCGCGACGGACGGTCAGGGGTCTGCGGAACGTGAAGACGGCGAGCGCCAGGGGCGGGCCGCCGACCCGCTGCCCGCGGTGTTCCCGCTGTCGGCTCGCAGTCACCGGGCGCTCGCCGAGCTGGCCGGGCGGCATGCCGACGCCCTCGGCCGAACCGACGCCGGGCGCCAGGGTGACGCCGACGCCGTGGACGGCGTCGGCGTCGGTTTTGACGAGGCCGTCCACGGCGTCGGCGCCGATACCCGTGGCGATGGCGACGAGACCGCCGTCCGCAGCCAGGATCCGGCGGCTCTGGAAGCCCTCGGTGCGGCGGCGGCCCACCGGCGGACGCATCACCGGCAGGCCCGCGTCGCGGTCGTATGCCAGGACCCTGACGATCTGCGCGAGGCCCTGCGCAGCGTCCAGGAAGGCGTCCCGCACCCGGCGGTCCACCTGTCCGAGGGACCCCCGGCGGACTCGCCGCTCGCCTTCGTCTACACCGGCATGGGCCCGCAGTGGTGGGGCATGGGCCGTCAGCTGCTGGAGACCAATCCGGTCTTCCGGAGCGCCGTCGAACGCTGCGACGCCGCTCTGAGCCGGCTGGCCGACTGGTCGCTGATGGACGAGCTCCGCGCCGACGAGGCGCACTCGCGGATGGCGCAGACCGCCGTCTCGCAGCCGGCGAACTTCGCCCTCCAGATCGCGCTGACCGAGCTGTGGGCGTCGCTGGGCATCCGGCCGGGCGCCGTCGTCGGCCACAGTGCCGGGGAGATCGCCGCGGCGCACGTCGCGGGCGCGCTCAGCTTCGAGGACGCGGCGACCGTGATCTTCCACCGGGCCCGGCTTCAGCACCTCACCTCCGGTCAGGGGCGGCTGGTGGCCGCGGCCGTCACAGAGGCGCAGGCGCTGGAGCTGCCCGGGGTCCGCGACGGCCGGCTGACCCTGGCCGCGGTCAACAGCCCGAGTTCGATCGCCCTGGTCGGCTCGGTCCCGGACCTGGAGGAAGTCAAGGCCCGGTACGACGCCGAGGGCGTGTTCTGCCGGTTCGTCGACGGCTCGGTCCCCTTCCACAGCCCGCTGATGGACCCGCTGGAGACCGAGCTGCGCGCGGTCCTGGCCGGGCTGCGGCCGACCGCGCCGACGCTGCCGTTGTACTCGACGGTCACCGGGGCCCGCGTCGAACAGGCCGTGCACGACGCCGGCTATTGGTGGCGCAACGTCCGCGAACCGGTGCGGTTCGCAGACGCGGCGCTGGCGATGGTCGACGACGGAACGGTCTCGTTCGTGGAGATCGGCCCGCACCCGGTCCTGGGCCGCGCGCTGGCCGACTGCCTGGCCGAGCGCGGGCGGCGCGGACTGACAGTGCCGTCCATCAAGCGCGGCGGCGAGCCGGAGCGTCAGACGTTGGCGCACAGCAGCGCGGAGCTTTATGTCGCCGGATACGCCCCGGACTGGAGCGCGTTCTACGACCCGGCGACCGCCGCCGGGGCGGCTCTGCCGCCCTACCCCTGGCAGCGGGAACGCTATTGGAAGGAAGCCGAGGCCACGCGCCACGACCGGCTCGGCGAGCTGGAACACCCGCTGCTCGGTGAGCGCCGCGACGTGCCGATGCCCACGTGGCGCCGGACGCTCGACGGCAGCCGTCCGGCGTGCCTGGCCGACCACCGCGTGACCGGCACCGCCGTCTTCCCCGGCGCGGGCTACGTCGAGATGGCCTTGGCCGCGGGCCGGTCGTTGTTCGGCTCCGCGCACTGCGTCGCCGAGCGCGTCCGGTTCGACGCGCCGGTGGTGCTGCAGTCCGCGGCGTACGAGCTCGACACGACGGTGGACCAGACGACCGGCCGGGTCGCGGTCTACGGCCGGCGTCCGGGGGCCGAGCAGTGGACGCGGCACGCGACGGCGCGGCTGGCGCCGGCTGCGGTGTCCACGCCGCGGATCGATCTGACGGCGGCGCGCGGTCGCTGCTCGGAGGAATGGGACGCCGAGCGCTGCTACGGCGTGTTCCGCGACCACGGGTTCGACTACGGCCCCGCCTTCCGGTCGATCGAGCGGCTGTGGCTGGGCGACGGCGAGGCGATCGGGCTGCTGCGGCGGACGGGGGTGCGGTGGGGCGACGGCGGTGACGGCGGTGACGGCACCAGCGGTTCCGGCTTGGTGGTGGACCCGATCGTGCTGGACGGCTGCTTCCAGATGCTGCTGCCGTTCCTGGAGGCGGCCGGCGACGGCCATTCGGCTCTGCTGCCGATCGGCGCCGACCGGATCATCGTGCACGGCCGCCCGCGGGGACCGATGTGGGTCCACGCCAGGACGACCGAGGCCGCCGGCGACCGGCTGGCCGGCGACGTGGTCCTGACGGACGCGGACGGCACGGCGCTGGTCGAGGTGCGCGGGTTCCGCGCGCGGCTGGTCGGGGCCGGGCAGCACGGGCATCCGCGGTTGGGGAGCCGGTGGCTGTATGAGACGGTCTGGGAAACGCTGGACGAGGTGAAGTCTGAGCCGACCACGGCTGAGGCTGAATCCGAGCCGGTCACCGGTTCCTCCGGGGAGCCGGCGGCCTGGCTGGTCTTCTCCGACCGCTTCGGCATCGCCGACCGCCTCGCCGCCGAGCTGACCGCCGCGAATCAGACCCCTGTGCTCGTACACGTCGGCGGCGATACCGTCGCAGGACCCGGAGACTTCACCGTCCGCTCCGGCGACCGCGAAGACCTCGACCGGCTCATCGGCACCGTTTCCGCCCGGCCGGGCCCGCCGGTCCGCGGTGTGGTGTACCTGGCCGGCGCCCGCACCGCACCGCTCGGTCCGGACGACGAGCCGGTGCCGGCGGCCGCCGAGCACGGCGCCGCCGAGCTGCTGACCCTGGTCCAGGTCCTGGAAGCACGGGGCGTGGCGTGGCCGCTGACCGTGGTGACCGTCGGCGCCCAGCCGGTGGACGGCCGGGTCGGCCCGGCCGGACTGGTCCAGGCGCCGCTGTGGGGCATGGCCAGGGTCCTGCATCAGGAGTCGTTGCCGCTGGCCGCGCGCCTGGCCGACCTCGACCCCGGCCGTCCGCTGGACGACGTCCCCGCGCTGGTGCGGGAGCTGCTGAGCGGACCGGGCGAGGAAGACCAGCTGGCGTGGCGGGACGGGACCTGCCGCGTGGCCCGGCTCCAGCCCTCGCAGCGCGCCTCGGGCACCGTCCCGATCACGCTGAACCCCTATGGCGGCTACCTGATCACCGGCGGGACCGGTGCTCTGGGGCTGCTGATCGCCCGCTGGCTGGCCGAGCACGGCGCACGCCGCGTGATCCTCACGGCCCGCACTCCGGTGCCGCCGCGGGAGGCCTGGCCGGACATCCAGCCCGGCGACCCGCGCTATCAGCTGGTCCAGGCCCTGTCCGGGATCGAGCATCTGGGCGCGGTCGTGGAGACGGTGAGTCTGGACGCGGCCGACGTCCCGGGGCTGGAGGCTTACGCCAAGCAGCGCCGCGCGGACGGGCTGCCGCCGCTGCACGGCATCGTCCACGCCGCCGGGGTGGTCCAGGACCAGACCATGTCCCGGATGACGCCCGACCAGCTGGAGCGGGTGCTGCGCCCGAAGATCGAGGGCGCCTGGGCGCTGCACGAGGTGTTCGCCGACGAACCGCTGGACTTCTTCGTGCTCTTCTCCTCGGTCGGTTCGGTGCTGGCCACGGCCGGACAGGCCAACTACGCCGCGGCGAACGCGTTCCTGGACGCCCTGGCGTACCACCGGCGCGGCCTGGGCCGGCCGGCGCTGGCGATCAACTGGGGCCCGTGGGACGCCGGGATGATCTCCCAGCTCGGGCTGCAGCCGTTCTACGAACGGCGCGGCATGGACCTGATCTCCGACACGGTCGGCGTCGACGTGTTCGGCGAGCTGGTCGGCTCCGAGGAGATCGAGCAGGTGGTGCTGTCCGCGCACTGGCCGACGCTGATCGACAGCTATCCGATCACCCCGCGGCTCATCCAGCACCTCGGCCGGTCCGAGGAGGCGGCGGACGCCGGGGCCGAGGGCGCCCTGCCGGTGGCCGAGCGGATCGCCGCGGCCCCGCCGGAGCAGCGCGCGGCGATCGTCGCGGACGGCTGTGCCGACGTGGTCGCGCAGGTATTGCGGGCCAAGCCCGACTCGCTGGCGCGGGATCTGCCGCTGTCCGACCTCGGTCTGGACTCGATGATCGCGGTGGAGCTGCGGATCCGGTTGGAGAAGGCTTTCGGGCTGGCGCCGACCGTGGTGTTCCTGCTCCACGGTGCGTCCGTGGCGGAGATCGCGGCCTGCATCCATGAGGGCCTCGCCGCGCAGGCCGGGCTCTCCGGGCCGTCCGAGGAGGCGGACCAGAGCCCTGATACTCAGGACGCTGACACGACCGAGGCCCTGGTGGCGGCGCTGGGCGACCTCGACCCGCAGGCCGCCGAGGCGCTGCTCGCCGAGATCGAGCACGCCGCCCCCACCGGCGACGCCGCCGAGCCCGCCGAGCCCGCCGAGCACCTCGTGGCGAAGGGATCAGTCCGATGACCGACCTGTCAGCAAGACTCGCGCAGCTCAGCGACGAGCAGCGGGCCGCCCTGGCCGAACGGCTCAAGGCCGCGCGTGCGGCCGATGCTCCAGGGACCGCAGAGCGCACGGTGACCGCGGACACCATCGTCCCGGTCCCCCGCACCGACGGCACCGTCCCGTTGTCCTTCGCTCAGGAGCGGATCTGGTTCCAGGAACAGTTCAACCCCGGAACCGCCTACCGCAACATGTCCGGCGTCGCGCGGGTCCCCGTCCCCGCCGACCCCGAACTCTTCACCGAATGCCTCGGCGACCTGATCGCGCGGCACGAGATCCTGCGCACGCGCTTCGTCATCCGCGACGGCGAACCGGTGGGGCTGGTGGCGGACCGGGTCGAGCCGCCGGTGCGGATCCTGCCGCAGGGGCCGGAGGCGGAACGGGAGGCGCTGTTCGCGGCGGACGCCCGCCGGCCGTTCGACCTCGCCACCGCACCGCTGCTGCGGATGACCGTCGCCCCGGACGGTCCGGGCTCCTGCCTGATCCAGCTGACGATGCACCACATCGTCTCCGACGGATTCTCCAACAGCGTGTTCTTCCGCGAGATGGGAGAGCTGTACCGGATGCGCCAGGCCGGGCTGTACCCGGCCCTGCCGCGGCTGCCGTTCCAGTTCGCCGACTACGCCGCCTGGGAACGCCGCTGCGCCGACAGCCCGGCGCAGGCGTCCGCGCTCAAGTACTGGACGCGGCACCTCGACGGTGCGCCGCGCGTGCTGGCGCTGCCGGCCGGCCGGCCCAGGCCGGCCCGGGTCAGCGGGCGCGGCGCGCGGCTGCCGGTGCCGCTGCCGGACCCGCTGGCCGCGCGGATCAGGGACCTGAGCCGGCAGCTCGGCGTGACGCCGTTCGTCACGGCGCTCGCCGCGTTCGTCACGGTGCTGTCCCGCTACACCGGGCAGGACGATCTGGTCGTCGGAGTACCGGTCGCCCATCGGGAGCAGCGCGGGGTGGAGCAGGTCATCGGCCCGTTCCTGAACACGCTGGCCCTGCGTTTCGACCTGAGCGGCGATCCGGGGTTCGCGACCGTGGCCGACCGGGTGCGGCAGACGTTCCTGGCCGGACTGGAGCACCAGGGCGTGCCGTTCGAGCGCGTGCTGCAAGCGGTGCCGGACGGTCGCGAACCGGCGCGCAGCCCTGTGTTCCAGGCGGTGTTCAACTTCCAGACCGACCAGACGGCGGCCTCCGGAGTCACCGGCATCGACCTGCGCGACCTGCCCAACGGCGGCTGCGACTTCGATCTCCTGCTGGACCTGTCCGACGACGGCACCGGGATCAGCGCGCATCTGGACTACTACGCCGACGTGTACGAGGAGGCTGACGCTGCCCGGATCGCAGAGTCCTTCCGCACGCTGCTCGCCGCCGCCGCGGACGCCCCGGACACGCCGATCGCCCGGCTCCCGCTGCTTGCGGAGCCGGAGCGGAAGGCGGCCTTCGCCGCCGGGTCCGGTCCGGCGGCGGGTGACGACCCCGTGCTGCCGGTGCATCGGATGGTCCTCGCCCGCGCCGCCGAACAGCCGACGCTCTTGGCGGTGACCGACGACGGCGTCGGCCACGGGGCCGACGATGGGGTCGGCCGCGGAGTCGGCCTGACCTACGCCGACCTCGCCGCCAAGTCGGCCGCTGTGGCCGCCGCGCTGACGGCGGCCGGAGCGCGGCCCGGCAACCGCGTGGCGATCTGCCTGCCCCGCTCCGCCGATCTGATCGTGGCGGTGCTGGGAGCGTGGCGCGCCGGCTGCTGCTGTGTGCCGCTCGATCCGGCCGACCCGGAGGACTGGCGCGAGCAGGTCCTGCGAGACGCCGAACCCGCGGTGGTGCTCACCGGTGAGTTCCTGAACGCTACTGCCCCGGCAGCCGCCTTCGCGGATCAGGACTCTTATTACCCGTGCGCTGCCCTGGTCTACGTCGCCGACCCGGCCGGGCGACCCACAGGGGTGCTGGTGTCCCACCGCAACCTGGCGGCCCTGGTCGCCGGGCTGTGCGCGGGCCCCGGTCTGGACGCGTCCGACGTCCTGTTGGCCGTGGCACCGCCGGCTGTCGGCGCCTGTCTGCCGGAGCTGTTCGCGCCGCTGGCCATCGGGGGTCGCGTGGTCGTGGCGTCCGGCGACGACAGCGGCGCCGCCGACGGCCGGCGGCTGGCCGAGCTGATCGCGGCGCATCACGTCACGGTCATGCCGGGCGCGCCCGCGATCTGGTGGCAGCTGATCGACAGCGGGTGGACCGGCAGCAGAGGTCTGCGCGCGCTGTGCACCCCGTGCACCGACGAGAGGCTTTCGCCGGACCTGGCCCGAAGTCTTCTGGAACGGGCCGCCGAGGTGTGGAACCTGCACGGGCAGACGGAGACGACGATCTGGTCCACGGTGCATCAGGTCGGCCCCGAAGACGTGACCCGGGGTGTCATCCCCCTGGGCCGCCCGCTGGCCGGCACCAGCGCGATCGTGCTCGACGCGGGGATGAACCCCGTCCCGCCGGGTGCGGTGGGCGAGCTGTGGATCGGCGGCGACGGTGTCGGCCTCGGCTACCACCACCTGCCGGAGCTGACCGCCACCCGCTTCGCCTCCCCGCCGGGCACCGACGCCCTCCTGGTCCGCACCGGCAAGCTGGTGCGGAGCCGCCCGGACGGCGTCCTGGAACCCGTCGGGCGCGACACCTCGGCCGATCGCAGCACCCTGCCGGAGACCGGCGAGCCGGCGGCGGCCGAAACCGGGCCGCACGGACCGGACGAGGAATCCGCCCACGCCGAGCCCCGGACCGAGACCGAACGGGTGCTCGCCGGAATGTGGTGCGAACTGCTCGACCTGGACGAGGTCGGGGTGCGCGACGGGTTCTTCGAGCTCGGCGGGTACTCGCTGCTGGCGACCAAGCTGATGTTCCGGATCCGGGAGACGTTCGGCGTCGAACTGCCGTTGCAGGCCCTGTTCGAAGGCGAGCCCACCATCGCGCGCCTGGCCGAGCTGCTGACCGACCAGTCCGCGCCGAGCGGTGCCGAGGAGGCGGACCTCGACCTGGCGGCCGAGGCCCGGCTCGCCGAGGACATCCGCCCGGCGCCCGGCGCCCACCGGCACTCCGGCCGCCACCCGCAGCACATCCTGCTCACCGGCGGGACCGGCTTCGTCGGCGCGTTCCTGCTGGCGGAGCTGCTGGCCACGACCGAGGCGACGATGTTCTGCCTGGTGCGCGCGCAGTCGGCCGAGCACGGACGGGAGCGGATCAAGGCCGCGCTGACCGGATACGGGCTCTGGGATCCGGCCTGGGACGAGCGGATCATCGCCGTGCCCGGCGCGCTGGAGCGGCCCCGGCTGGGGCTGAGCCGGCCGATGTGGGACCACCTGGCCGCGATGGTGGACGTGATCCACCACTGCGGCGCGGAGGTGAACTTCCTGTGGCCGTACCGGGCGCTGGCCGCGGCCAACGTGCGGGGCACCGCGGAGATCCTGCGCCTGGCCTGTGACGGCGCGGTCAAACCGGTACATTTCGTATCGACGATCTACGTGTTCTCCCGATTCGACTATCCGCCGGGCACCGAGTTCTACGAGGACATGTATCCGGCGCACACGTTGGAGAACACGTTCGGCTACACGCAGAGCAAGTGGGTGGCAGAGCAGATGGTGCTGGAAGCCGGGCGCCGCGGAGTGCCGGTGTACGTCTACCGGGCCGGGCGCATGGCCGGCGACAGCCGCACCGGGGTCTGCCACACCTACGACTTCGTCTGGCAGGTCACCAAGGTCGGGCTGGAACTCGGCGCGGCCCCGCTGATGGACATGACGCTGGACTTCACCCCGGTCGACTACGCGGTCCGGGCGCTGGTGCACCTGTCGCGGCAGCCGGAACTGGCAGGCCGGGCGTTCCACCTGCTGTCGCCGACCCAGATCACGGAGAAGGAGTTCGTCTCCTGGTTCACCAGCTACGGCTACGACGCCGAGCAGACGACGTTCGCCGAGTGGTGCGCCCGCGTGGTCAAGCGCGCCGCCGACCTCGACGACCGGACGGCCGGCGCGCTGGCCCCGTTCCTGGCCGGCACGCTGCCGCTGGACCGGATGCCCGCCGCGCACTTCGACCAGGGCAACGTCGAGCTCGGACTCGCCGGCAGCGGCATCACCTGCCCGGTGTTCGACGAACAGCTGTTGCACTCCTATCTGGACTACTTCCGGTCGGTCGGCTACCTCGCCGAACCCACGGCGCCGCGCCGCACCGGAACCGAACCGGCGGCCGGAACCGACCGTGACGCCGCACTGCTGGCCGGCACCGCATCGAGTGGAGGAGAACGATGATGAGAGCAGTCCGCATCCACGAGACCGGCGGCCCCGAGGTGCTGCGGGTCGACCAGATCGACGTGCCGGTACCCGGACCGGACGAGGTCCTGATCCGGGTCGGCGCGGCCGGGGTCAACTTCACCGACGTCACCGCCCGCCAGGGCGTCTACATCAGCCGCGACTCCGCGCCGGTGCTGCCCGCGACACTGGGCACCGAGGTCGCCGGGGTGGTCTCCGCCACCGGTCCCGGGGTGCCGCAGGAACTGGTGGGGCGCCGGGTGGTGGCGTTCGTCCACGGCGGTTACGCCGACTACGCGCTGGCCCGCCGCGACCTGACGGCCGAGCTGCCGCCGGGCGTGGACCTCGCCGAGTCGACGGCGCTGCCGGTCCAGGGCGTCACCGCCTGGCAGCTGCTGCGCGACTGCGCCCGGATCGCACCGGGCGAGAGCGTATTGGTGCACACCGCGGCCGGCGGCGTCGGCTCGCTGGCCGTCCAGCTGGCGCGCCGGTTCGGCGCCGGCACCGTGATCGCCACGGCGGGCAGCGCCGAGAAGCGCAAGCTGGCGCTGGACTTGGGAGCGGACTTCGCCTTCGACTACACCTCGGAGCAGTGGCCGCGGGACGTGCTGGACGCGACCGGCGGACGCGGCGTCGACATCATCCTGGACGCGGTCGGCGGCCCGGTCGGCGAGGCCGGGCCCGGCTGCCTGGCGCCGTTCGGCCGCCTGGTGGTCTACGGCGTCACCGGCAAGCAGCTCGCGCAGTTCGCCGGCTCGCAGCTGATGCGGGGGAACCAGTCGGTGATCGGGTACTGGCTCACCGGGCGGCTGCCCGCCGGGCCGGACGCCGCGGCCGGCCACCCGATCGCCGGCATCCTGCGCGAGCTCGTCGAGCTGACGGCGTCCGGCGGCCTGCGTCCGGTCCTGCGGGAGGCGTTCCCGCTGGAGCGCGCCGCCGACGCCCACCGCGCGATCAGCGATCGCCGGACCGTCGGCAAGGTCGTTCTGACGCTCTGAGCCCTGGCCTTCGGCCCCGACCCCGATCTCTCTATCGATCTCTCCCGGAGGGAAGCTCCATGGCCATCATCGGAAGCCCGGCCGGACGACCGGCCGCGGCGGAGCGGCGCCGCTGGCTGATCCTCGCCGTCCTGTGTCTGAGCGTCCTGTTGGTGGCCATGGACAACACCATCGTCAACGTGGCGCTGCCGACCCTGAACCGCCGCCTCGGCGCGACGACGTCGCAACTCCAGTGGGTGGTGGACATCTACAGCGTCTGCTTCGCCGGGCTGCTGCTGTTCTGCGGAAACATCGGCGACCGCGTCGGCCGCAAACGGATCCTGCAACTGGGCCTGGTCCTGTTCGCGATCGCCTCGTTCAGCGCGGCCCGCTCCGGCACCGTTAACGAGCTCATCGCCGCGCGCGCCGCGATGGGCGTCGCGGTGGCGCTGATGTATCCGAGCACGCTGGCGCTGCTGACCGCGGTCTTCACCAACCGGCAGGAGAAGGCGATCGCGGTCGGCGTGTGGTCCGGCGTGTCAGGGCTCGCCATCGCTCTGGGCCCGGTGATCGGCGGGGCGCTGCTGGAACGCTTCTGGTGGGGCTCGATCTTCATGGTCAACCTGCCGGTGGTGGCCGTGGCCCTGGGCCTGGGCGCGGTGCTGCTGCCGGAGTCCCGCGACCCGGCACCGGGCCGCTTCGACCCGGTGGGGGCCCTGCTGTCGGTGGCGCTGGTGGGCCTGGCGATCTGGACCGTCATCGAAGCCCCGGACCGGGGCTGGACCGACGCGGTCACGCTGACCGGCTTCGCCGGCTCGGCCGGGCTCGCGGTCGCCTTCGGCCTGTGGGAGCGGTCGCGTCCGGACCCGCTGCTGGACATCCGGTTCTTCCGCAACCCCCGGTTCTCCGCCGGCAGCGCGGCGATCTCCCTGGCCTTCTTCGGCCTGTTCGGATTCATCTTCAGCATCACGATGTACTTCCAGCTGGTGCGCGGTTACAGCACCCTGAAGGCCGGCGCCGCGACGCTGCCCTACGCGGCGGTGATGGCGGTGTTCTCCCCGCTGGCCATCGTCATCATGAAGAAGACCGGCACCAAGGTCGTGGTCGCGGGCGGCATGCTGTCGATGTCCGCGGGGTTCTTCGTGGTCGCGGACGCCGCCCTGAACGCCGACTACTGGCACGTGGTGGTCCCGGCGATGGTCCTGATGGCGGCGGGCATGGCCCTGGCCACGGGACCGGCCACCGACGCGATCCTGGCCGCGCTGCCGGAGTCCAAGGCCGGGGTCGGCTCGGCGGTCAACGACACCACCCGCGAGTTCGGCGGGGCGCTCGGCGTCGCGGTGGTCGGGTCGGTCCTGAGCTGGGCGTACGGAAGCCACCTGGCCGACCGGTGGCGGTCGCTGGGCATCGGCCCGGAGGCGGTCCGCCAGGGCCGGGCCTCGCTCGGCGCGGGTCTGCAGACCGGCGCCCATCTGCCCTCTCAGGTCGCCGGACCCGCTTTGCAGGCGGCCCGCACCTCGTTCATGTCGGGGCTGCATGTCGGATCGCTCACCGTGGCGCTGAGTTCCCTGGTGGCGGCGGTCGCGGCCCTGGTGTTCCTGCCGCCGCGCGACCTCGCCCGGCCGCCCGAAGCGCTCAAGCACCCCGAACTCGATACGACACCGAAATGAGGAACTTGCCATGGATCACGTGGTTAGTGTGGATAGCGATCGCGTGGATCGCGCAGTGACGGACCGATTCGCGGAGCCGGCGTCGTCAGCGACGGC
>JABFXP010000553.1 GCA_013361685.1 Catenulispora sp. | reverse complement strand
GGTCGGGCTGACAGGATTTGAACCTGCGACCCCTTGACCCCCAGTCAAGTGCGCTACCAAGCTGCGCTACAGCCCGCCTGCCCGTCGTATCGGCGGGCAGGAAGACCATACCGCACCTGGGGGGTTGGAATCACATCGGTTGGGGGTGGGGGGTGTCCTATTTTTTGCGGTCGCGGTTCTTTTGGCGGACCTTGACCGAGATTTGGATGGGGGTGCCGGCGAAGCCGAACTCTTCGCGGAGGCGGCGTTCGATGAAGCGGCGGTAGCCGGCTTCGATGAAGCCGGAGGCGAAGAGGACGAAGCGGGGGGGTCGGGTGGAGGCTTGGGTGCCGAAGAGGATGCGGGGTTGTTTGCCGCCGCGGAGGGGGTGGGGGTGTTCGGCTACCAGGGTGCCCAGGAAGGCGTTCAGTTTGGCGGTGGGGATGCGGGTTTCCCAGCCTTCTAGGGCTTGTTCCAGGGCGGGGACGAGTTTTTCTACGTGGCGGCCTGTGCGGGCGGCTAGGTTGACGCGGGGGGCCCAGCGGACTTGGACCAGGTCGCGTTCGATTTCTCGTTCTAGGTAGTAGCGGCGTTCCTCGTCCATCAGGTCCCACTTGTTGTAGGCGATGACCAGGGCTCGGCCGGCTTCGGCGACCATGGTGATGATGCGGAGGTCCTGTTCGGTCAGGGTGTCGCTGGCGTCGATCAGGACTACTGCTACTTCTGCTTTTTCGATCGCGGCCTGGGTGCGGAGGGAGGCGTAGAAGTCGGCTCCGTAGGTTTGGTGGACGCGGCGGCGGATGCCTGCTGTGTCGACGAAGCGCCAGGTTTTGCCGCCCAGGTCGATGAGTTCGTCCACCGGGTCGCGGGTGGTGCCGGCGGTGGGGTCGACGACGACGCGTTCTTCGCCCGCCAGTTTGTTGAGCAGGGAGCTTTTGCCGACGTTGGGTTTGCCGACCAGGGCTACGCGGCGGGGGCCGCCCAGGGGTTCGCCGAAGCGGACTGCCGGGGTTTCGGGGAGGGCTTCCAGGACTGCGTCCAGGAGGTCGCCGGAGCCGCGGCCGTGGAGGGCTGAGACGGCGAGGGGTTCGCCCAGGCCCAGGTTCCACAGGGTTGCCGCTTCGGCTTCGGTGCGTTGGTCGTCGACTTTGTTCGCGGCCAGGACTACTGGTTTGCCGGCGCGGCGGAGGACCCGGACTACGGCTTCGTCGGTGTCGGTGATGCCGACGGTGGCGTCCACGACGAACAGGACCGCGTCGGCGGCGTTGATGGCGGCCTCGGCTTGGAAGGCCACCGCCTTGGCCATGCCCTCCACGTCGCGTTCCCAGCCGCCGGTGTCGACCAGGGTGAAGCGGCGGCCGTTCCAGTGGGCGTCGTAGGACACCCGGTCGCGGGTGACGCCGGGGACGTCCTGCACCACCGCTTCGCGGCGGCCCAGGATGCGGTTCACCAGGGTCGACTTGCCGACGTTCGGCCGGCCGACGACGGCCAGCACCGGCAGGCGCTCCGTCTCGCCGTCGACGTGGGACCAGTCCTCGGAGTCCAGACCCTCGGCGTAGGACTCGTAGTCGAAGTCCTCGTCGAAGTACTCCTCGCCGGCGTCGCCGGGGTTGTAGTCCTCGATCTCGGGCTGCATCAGGGGTTCCTCATGTCTTCGTCAAAGCGTTCGGTCGGCGGTCTTTGGGGCCGCCGACCGGTGTGCGGGTTGTTCCGCGGCCGTTCTGATTAATTGTCGCGCCCGGTGAGCTGGCGGGCGTACTGGACGTGCGCCGCGAGGCGGAGTCGCAGTTCCTCGCTGATCGCCGCGATCTTCTGGCGCCGGCCCAGGCCTTCGGACCCCTGGGACAACTCCGCCAGGCTCCACGGTGTTCCGTACACCAGGTCCAGGTGGGCGCGGGGGGTCGGCAGGGCGCCGACCGTGCGGCCGCGGCTGGCCGTGCCCAGGCAGGCCACCGGCAGGACCGGGGCGCCGGTGGCCAGGGCGAAGTACGCCAGGCCGTTGTGCACCGCCTCGAACTCGCCGGTGGTGCGGGTGCCCTCGGGGAAGACGCCCAGGACGCCGCCGGTGCGCAGGGTCGCCAGGGAGGACTGGATCGCGGCCCGGTCCGGGTGGGACCGGTCGACCGGGATCTGGCCGAAGCCGCGCTCCAGTATCGGGCCCAGGGGGCCGACGAACAGTTCCTTCTTGACCAGGAAGTGCACCGGGCGGGGTGCCACGCCGGCGATCAGCGGGCCGTCCAGGAAGCTGGTGTGGTTCACCGCCAGGATCAGGGCGCCGTCGGTGGGGAAGTTGGTGGTGCCGTGCTGCGCCACGTGCCACAGCGAGTGCATCAGGGGGACGCCGATGCGGTGGGCGCGCCGGGCGCCGCGGGCGCTGGGTGTCAGGCCCGGGCGGTTGCGGTCGGGTCCGGTGCCGGGCCGCGCCGGCCGGTGCGGCAGCTCGCGGAGAACCTTCATCTGGTGAGTCCCACCCCCTGGGAGCCGGCCCCCGGCGCAGTGCCCTCGGCCGCGTGGACGACGATGCCGGCGACCGTGTCGATCACCTGGTCCAAGGTCAGCTCGGTGGCGTCGACCACGGTCGCCCCCGGCGCCGCGGACAGCGCGTTGGTGCGGTTGTCGACGCTGTCGCGCCTGGTCAGCGCCTCGCGGGTGGCCGTCACGGTGGCGTCCCCGCCGCCGTTCTCGGCGTTGCGGCGGCGGGCGCGGGCGTCCTGGCTGGCGGTGAGGAACACCTTGGCGGCGGCGTCCGGCGCCACCACCGAGGCGATGTCCCGGCCCTCCACCACGATCCCGCCGGCGCCGATGACCTCGCGTTGCAGCGCGATCAGCCGGGCCCGCACCGCCGGCACCGCGGCCACGGCGCTGACCGCGGCGGTGACGTCGGCCTCGCGGATCGCGGCGGAGACGTCCTCGCCGTCCACGCTGATCGCGGGCTGCTCCGGGTCGGTGCCGGAGACGATCGCCGGGGCGCCGGCTTCGGCCGCCACCGCGGCCGGGTCGTCGACGTCGACCTTGTTCTGCAGCATCCAGTACGTGATGGCCCGGTACTGCGCGCCGGTGTCCAGGTAGCGCAGCCCCAGCCGGGCCGCGACCCCGCGCGACACGCTCGACTTGCCCGAGCCCGAGGGGCCGTCGACCGCGACGACTATCCGGGACAGGGCGTGGGGGCTGGGCAGGGACATGCGGTGGACTCCCAGGGGCGTGATCAGGAACGGGACCGGCGGCACCTTAAGAGTATCGGGTGCCGGTGGGCGGACGGTCCGGTATTGGCCTTCGCCGCCCGACGTTGATTGGATGAGTGATCGGGTGAAAGGCGAGGTGCGCGGTGGCTTGGATCGTCCTGGTGATCTCCGGGTGCATGGAGGCGGTGTGGGCCACCGCACTGGGCAAGTCCGACGGGTTCCACCGCTTCGGGGCCAGCGCCGTCTTCGTCCTGGGGATGCTGCTGAGCATGGCCGGCCTCGCCTACGCGCTGCGGACGCTGCCGGTCGGGACCGCCTACGCCGTCTGGGTGGGCATCGGCGCGGTGCTGACGGTGGCCTACGGCATGGTGTTCGACGGCGAGGCGGTGTCGGCGCCGAAGGTGCTGCTGCTGGCCGGGATCGTCGGGTGTGTCGTGGGTCTCAAAGTGCTGCACTGACGGCTCCCCGCGGTCCGCGCCGCGGGTGTTCGTCAACCGGGTCGCCGAGCAGGCTGACCTGAGCGGTGCCGCGCCGGGACCAGGAAGCGGCTGGACGCTACGACGTCTGCGTCCACCTAAGACTGCGGCGCGCGGGCGCAACCGGAGGAGGCGGCGGCGGGACCGGGTCCGGGTCCGGGGCCCAGCCCGGCCAAGTACGGGGGCTGATCCCGCGCGAGCCGGGCAGTTCGCTGGTCGCGATCGGCAGCGTCGGAAACGCTCGATTGAGATGGCGGTGTCGGTGGCACGCGTCGTGAACTGCCAGGCCTGTCAGGGCGCCGCGACATGCGAGATCCCGACTCCGCCCCGCGTCTGCGCCCCGTACCGCTCGATCTCCCGCGCCAGGTCCAGCGGCAGCGTCACCGTGCCCGCCGGCAGCTTCGCCTCGGCCACCCGGTCGGCGGGGACCAGCCACGACATCTCGAACTCCAGGCCGTCCGGGTCGTGCGCGTACAGCGCCTTGGTGGTGCCGTGGTCGCTGGCGCCGACCAGGGCGCCGTGGGCGGTCAGCAGTTCGGCGAAGCGGGCCAGCTCGGCCAGGGTGTCCACCTCCCACGCCAGGTGGTACAGCCCGACCCGGGCGCGGCCGGCTTCGGAGGCGCCGGCCTCGGTGCCGATCGCGAACAGGCCGAGGTCGTGGTCGTTGGTGGAGCCCGGCGCGCGCAGGAAGGCCGCGTCCGGGGCTTGCGTCAGGACCTCGAAGCCCAGGACGTCGCGGTAGAACGCCAGGCTGCGGGCCAGTTCGCGGACGAACAGCACGGCGTGGTTCAGGCGGGTCACGGGCATGGCGCGGGCTGCTTTCTCGCGGAGGGACGCCTCCATGGTCCGGGACGCTCTAAACTGCCGCAAGCGTGGCCGATCCGCGCGGCGGCGCGTGGCGTCGCCGCAGACCGGTGGGGGTAGGGGAGAAGCGTCGGCGCCGCTGGTATCGGGGCGGTCGCCGGACGCACGTCAGCCGAAAAACTGGGGGAGTGCGTTGAGCGAGGCCGGACTTCCGGGCATGGGCTTGAAGCTCGGCGCGGAGTTGCTGCGGAGTCCGAACGGTGTCTGGTATTCCGCCACCGGCGCCGACGGCGGCACGCTGGGCGTGCTGCGGTTCGAGGCGGCGCTGCTGAAGCCGTCCGGCGCTGTGGACCGCCTGATCGAACGGGTGGTGGCGGCGCGTGCCGGCATGCTGCCGGGGACGCTGCCGGTGGTGGACCTGGTGGAGGACGCCGGACGGATCTGGCTGATCACCGCCCAGGTCCCGGTGGCCGACTCCGCCAGCCGGACCGAGGCGCTGCTGTTGGGCTCGGCTCCGGTGTCGGTGCCCGGCGGCGGGGCGGCCGGTCTGCGCGGCGGCCCCGGCACTTCGGGCGGTTCAGGTGGTTCGGGCGGGCCGGGTGTACCCGGCGGGCGGGCCGGGTCGGGCGGGCGGCCCGGCGCCCAGGGCAACGGCGTGGCCAACGGCTACGCGGCCCAGGGTTCGGCGATGGAGGCGCCCTGGCGGCCCTCGGTGCAACTCGGCACGACGGGCCAGTTCGTCCAGCCTGTCCCGACCCGCGAGAGCAGTCCCGGCGGCCGCCAGCAGTGGACGAAGAAGGAGCTCAAGGACCCGGTCGGCCGCCGGATGACCCGCGCGCTGGTCGGCTTGGTGCTGGTCGCGGTGGTGGTCGGGGCCGCGACGGTGGCCGGCTTGAAGCTGCGCGACAAGAAGCCCACCACACAGGTGAAGATCACCGGCATCTCCGTCCAGAACACGAACCCGGTGCAGCCGGCCGGTATCTGCAACGCCACCGTGGACATGGAGGCAGCGTTCACGACCAACGGCGGCACCGGGACCGTCCGCTACGAGTGGGAGATTCCGGCGAACAACAACAAGGTCCAGATAGTGCCCGGGTCGCAGGCGATCAGCGGCACGTCACCGGCGGTGCACCTGGACTGGAAGCTCAATCTGCACGGGAGCGGCACGGTGACCGCGAAGTTCCGGGTGACGAACCCGGAGGTGTTGGCGGGCGGTACCGACCCGTCGAGCTCGGGGGATCTCAAGTACCAGTGCCCGTGACCCCCACGAGCCCGTGAGCGGTGCCCTGATCGGTACCGCTCACCGCACCCTGATGACCGCGTACATCCCCTCCGCCGCGTGGTATCCGCACTGGAAGGGGTAGTCGCCGGGCTGCGTCAGCTTCAGGCTCATCGTGGTCTGATCGCCTCCGGCCAGTTGCGCGATCCCGGCCGCCGGCTCGCCGGGCTGCGGCGGACCGTCCTCGGACATCGTGTGGGGGAGTGTTCCGGTGTTCTTGAACGTGACCTCGATGGTTCCGGGCGCCGCCTCGATCACCGAAGGGTGGTAGCGCAGGTTGTCGTCGGCGGTGACGGTGATGCGCTGCACGCCGTCGGGGCCGAGGACCGCCCGTCCGGTGCCGCCGCCCGCGATGTCGGAGGGCAGAGCGGCGGGCGCCGCCGCGCCGGAAGCTGAGGACGCAGCCGCGGCCCCGGGCTCCAGCAGCCCCTGCCCGAGATACCCGCTCCCGGACACCGCCGGCACCATCGCGAACAGCGCGCTGGTCTCATGCTTCGTGAACCGGTTCAACGCGTCCATGTTCTTCGTCAGCCGCTGCTGCACCGGCACGAACCCCCGCGCCGGATCGGCCTGCCACGCCAGGAACAGCAGCCCGGCGTCCGGCTTGCCGTCGGCGGTCAGCCCGTCGTGGTAGCTCAGCCCGCGCCGCAGCATGGCCGCGCCGTCGTTGGTGGCCGGACTGGCCAGCCGGATGTGGGCGTCGCCGCGGATCGCCAGGGAGCCGTCGGGATTCTGGGCGGCGAGGTTCACCGCGGTGTGCTCGGTGCCGCCGTGCAGCGGCGCGCCGGTGTCCTTGCGGCGTCCGATCACCTTCTCCTGCTCGGCGGTGCTCTGCGCGTCCCACGCGTCCAGCAGCATCCTGATGCGGCGGAAGACCAGGTAGGAGCCGCCGCGCATCCACGACGGGCCGGCGTCGGCGGCGACGAAGACCTTCCGCTCGAAGTCCGGCTGCGCCGCGACCGGGTTGTTGGTGCCGTCGAGCTGTCCCATGAGGTTGCGGCCGGTGGACGCGGGGTCGGGGGAGGACCCCGGGGCGCGGCTGAATCCGGACATGCTCCAGCGCGGCTTCGCGGTCCCGGCGGCGATGCGGGTCAGCGTGCGCAGCGCGTGGAACACGACGAGCGCGTCGTCGGCGGCCAGCACCACGCCCAGGTCGCCGTCGCTGCGGGCCGGGTCGAGCTGCTCGGCGCCGAAGGCCGGAAGCGGCGCGAGCTGCGCGGGCCGGGCGGCGCTGTCCAGGCCCGCCTTCCCGAACAGCGAGGGCCCGAAGCCGACGGTGACGGTCAGCGAGCACGGACCGCTGCCGAGCGCGATGCCGTCGTCAGCGGCCGAACCGGAGTCGGCCGCGGGCGTGCGGCCCGCCGTCAGGTCGGCGATCGCCGCGGTCCAGGCCTTCATCAAAGCCGTCAGCTGCTCCCGGGTGGCACCCTCGACGAGGTCGAACGCGGCGACGGTCCCGTGGCCCTGCTGGCGCGCCGGAACGGAGATGCCGGCCTGGTGCGGGAAGGGGACGGCGACGGTGGTCAGGCCCAGGCCCGCGACCAGATCCCCGGCCGGGGCCGCGGTCTGGCGCCGGTCGTCGAGCAGCAGCGCCGCGCCCGCCGCACCGGCCGCCACGCCGCCCACGCTCGTGGCACCGGTGGCGAGGAAGGAACGGCGGCTCGGGCCGGGCAGGACCGGCGGCTGGTCTCCCTTGACCTGTTCCTCGGAGGGTTCCTCATCAACAGCGGGATCGCTTTCCGGCTCTGAGACTTCGACGGTGTCGTCGGCCTCGCCGTCCCTTCCCCCTGCGACGCCCTGAGCCTTTGCGACCGCACCGGCCGGCGTCATCCGCAAATACACCGGCAACGCGGCCGCCAGCCCGAACCCGACCCCCGTGACCACCAGCACCGACACCTGCGCCAGCGTCATGCCCCACGCGAACGGCGCCGTGGAGCTCCACAGCACACTGAGGTCCGGCACCCCGCTCGCCGCCGCGATCAGCAGCCCGGCCCCGGCGGCCAGCCATCGCGCCCCGACCGACTCCCGGTCCCGCGCCAGCAGCCACACCGCGCCCAGCGCCGCAGCCCACGCCGCCAGCTGCACCACGTTCCCCTGGAAGAACGCCGCCACCGCGCCGTCCGCCACGTCGGCCGCGACACCCGCCGAGTGCAGCACGTCCGCCGCCACCACCGTCAGCGCGACCCACATCGTCCAGCCGCGCACGCACAGCCACACCGCGACCGCCGCCGCCAGCAGCACCCCGGCCAGCCGCAGCGCCTTCGACGGCCCCGGCTGCCACGCCAGCTTGCCGTCGGCGGTGATGGTCTGACCGTCGCGGTGCAGCGTGATCCGCCAGGTGCTGACGTCATGCGGCTTGCCCGGCGCGGACTTCACCGCCGGCGGCGGCGTCGTCGACATCCAGTGGATGCGGTGGTCGTGCCAGCGCCACACCGGCGCGTCGGAGACCTTCTTCCACACCGGCTCAGCCTTCGGATCCACGCCTGCCGGAACCGGCGACTTCGCCCAGCGATCGTTGTTCAGATAAGTCGCCGGGGAGTTCGCGTTCGTATACGTGCCCTCCGGACCGACCTTCAGATACGGCTCGCCGACGTAGCCGTCCACCACGACATCGGCGCCGGACCGGTCCTCGTTCCTGATCTCGAGTTTGGAGCCGTTCTCGACGACCTTCAGCGTCAAACCGGGCACCGCCGGACTGAGCGGACCGATGGTGCTGACGTAGTTCGAAGCGCCCGAGCCCCCCACAGTGTGAGCGGAGGCCGCGCCGGCCGCCGGGCCGAGGGCCGCGAAAGCCAGCGCGGCCACGGCGGCCAGGCGCCGGACGGTGGTGCGGAGTGTCACAGGGTTCTCACTTACTTGCTCACGTCGACGTTCAGGATGACCGTGGCCTGGTCGATGTCGGTGGTCCGCACCGTGACCAGCACCTGCCACTTCCCGGTCACCGGCACCACCGCACTGGCGCCGGTGTAATGGCCCGGCCCGGTGGGGTCGAGCTTCACCGGCAGCGGCCCGAGCTGCTGGGCCGGCAGCGCCAGCGAGGCCGTGACCTCGGGCACCGTCTCCAACACCCCGTTCTTGTCCAGGATGTAGATGTGCAACTGGTCCTGGCCGACGCGCGCCGGATCCAGGGTGATGTTGACGGTGCCGGACCCGTTCGCCGAACCGGTGTCGAAGGCAGACGTGGCGCTGACCGGCTTGGCCTTCACCGGAGCGTCCGCCGCCGGCTGCGACTCCACCAACAGCGCGGTCACCGCCAGCACCACCAGCGCCAGCCCGAACTCGGCGCCGACCGACCGCCGCAGCCGCGCCAGATCCGGCGTATCGACCGCGAGGATCCGCCGAGCCAGGAAACCCAGCGCGAGCAGCACCAGAAAGACACTGGACTTGATGATCAGCAGACGGCCGTAGTCCGTGCCGAACAGCGAGTCCCAATGCCGGACCTGCCGCCACCCCTGGTAGACGCCGGTCGCGGCCAGCGCACAGACCGCCACGAAGGCAGTCGTGGAGAACCGGCGCACCACGCCGAGCCGCTCGTCCGGCTCCAGCACCCCGCCCCCACCGAGAACCGCGACCGCCAGCGCGGTCAACCCGCCGATCCACGTCGCCATCGCCAGCAGGTGCACCACATCAGCGGGCAGCGCCAGCCACACCTGCGACCCGGTACCCGAGTGCCCGGCGCTGGACCACGTCACCGCCAACGCCACGGCGAGCACCACCGCCACCGCCCCCACCACCTGCCGGGTCCGGACCACGGCCTCGGTCAACCGCGTCGCGATCCACGACACCACCACCCCGACCCCGCCGAGCAGGATCAGCCGCCACGCCAGCGCCCGGCCATAGCGGGTGTGCAATGTCGCCCGCAGCACGTCCACATCGAACGCCCGGCCGAATCCGAAGCCCCCGGCATACGGGCCCTGCAACAGCAACGCCGCCACAGTCCCGAACAGCAGCACCAGCCACCCCCCGCCGATCAGCCGCCGCAACCGCACATCCCCGGCAAGCTTGGGCGCGAAGGCGATGAGCAGGAACGCACCGCCGCCCATAGCCGCGAACCCGAGATACGACAGCCAGCGCGCCACACCGAACAGCACACCGACAGTGCGGTCACCACTCGGCGCGGCCTCAGCACCCCCGGAGTTCGGTGCCGACCTGGTCCCGACCGAGAACGTCCAACCACCACGCACCGGATGGGAGTCCGCCGAGATGACCCGCCACGACACAACATAGGTGCCGTTCTTCAGCCCACCCTTCAACGGCACGGTCGCAGTCTCCGGCTTGCCGTCCAGATGCTCGGCCGACCCCACCTCGGCCTGCGTACCGTCCGGCGCGAACACCCTCAGCGCACCGAGCTGGAGCTCCACAGACTCACTGAACGTGACAGTGATCCGCGCCGGCGCCGTCGCGAGCAGCGCGCCATCAGCCGGATCGGTGGAGACCACGGTGGCGTGCGCCGAAGCCGCCGGGGCCGCAGCGACGGCCCACAGAAACAAAGCCGCGGTGAGCAGCGCCACCAGACGAAACGCCCCGGACCGTTTCCGGCCCACCATCGAGCCCCCGGACATGGTCACGACCCACCTTCGTCAGCACCGGGAGCCTCAGCGCCGATCCCGATCACCGGCGCGTCCACGCTGATCGGCGCCGACTTCGCGAACCGGAAGGTCAACCGCACCGTGCCCCCGGGCTTGAGCGGACCGGGATCGTCGATCATCACATGACCGCCACCAGGACTGAACTCCAGACTCCCGCGCGCCGGAATCGGCACCGAGCCCAGCGCGACCATCTTCGGACCATTGCTGGTGTGCATCGAGGCGCGCCCCGTACCAGCCGTGACCGCGGTCAGCGTGTCGTCAGCGCGACCGGTGTTGCCGATCCGGAAATACGCCGCAGCCTCAGCCGGGTTCGCCGGCTCCCGCACATAGGCGTCCCGCACCGCGAGCCTTGCGGTGCCGGCCTCAGCATCGCCAGACCACACAAGCAGCCCCGCCCCAGCAGCAAGCACGACCGCTGGAGCGCCCACCTTCAGCGCCGCTCTCATGTCAGCAGCGCGATGTCGTGGGCGATGTCCTTCGGAGTGACACCGGCCAGCCACACCACATGCGCCACCCCATCAGTGCCGAACGCGTTGATCTGGGTACCGTGATCGACCTCGACCGACCCGTCGGCGTTCTTCTTGGGCGGCTCGACCGGCGTGGCGGCCAGCTTCGCAGCATCGTCCACCTGCTGCACCGTCCCGGTCAGCCCGATGAACGAGGGATCGAACTTGGCCAGCCAGTCCTTGATCACCGGCCCGGTGTCCCGCTCCGGATCGGTGGTGACGAACACCACCTGCACCTTCGCCCGCACCTGCGCCGAAGACAGCCGCAGCGCCGCAGCGACATCCGCCATGGCGGTCGGGCACTCATCCGGACAGTGCGTGTAACCGAAGTAGACCAGCGTCACCTTGCCGGCGGAGTTCGCCTTCAGGTCATAGGGCTTGCCGTCGACACCGGTCAGCGTCACCGGCGGAATCGGAGTGGGAATGCCCAGCTCGGTGCCCTTGTACTTGGACTGAGGCTGGGACACGTTGGAGACCGAGGCGACCTCCTGGGACGGACTGGCACAGGAGGCGGTGAACACGGCCAGCGCCCCGGCGGCCGCAGCCACCGGGACGAGGCGCGCGATCCGGGTGGACCGCAGCATCATGGTTAGTTCTCTTCCAGGATCAGGAGTCGGAATTGTTCGTGCCGGAGTTCTTGCGGCGCAGAGCCACGATCGCGGTGCCGAAGCCCAGCACCCCCACGCCCAGCCCGGCGACACCCAGAGCCCGCGCCGCACCATCACTCGACGTACTGGACTTGTCCACAGCCGACAGCGCCACGGACGGCGAGGCCGACGCCCCGCTCGCGCCGGCCGCCGTCAAATGCAGCACCGGCGCCGGATGCTCGGCCTCCTGCCCAGCCACCGGCATGTCGATCCACCGCACGACACTGCCGTCGGCATAGGTCTGCAACGCCTTGAACACCAGCTGATCGGTGTCCTTCGGCAACGGCCCGAGCGAGACGTCGAACTCCTGGAACTGCCCCGGGTCGATCTTCCCCCCACTCCAGACAATCTTGGTGACGGCCTGCGTGACATCACCGTCATCAGTCTTGATCGGCGTAGCCAAAGCACTGGTGGTGGCAGCCGCCGTCCACCCGGGCACCGGCTTCACCGACACCGAGGCAATCGGATGATCAGCCGGCAGATCAACCTCGACCACGGTCGTGGCCTGGTCCTTCTCCTCATTCGGCACCCGGAAGGACACCTTGGTATAGGAGCCCTGCTGCGCCGTGTTCGGATTCACGGTGACATGCGCCGACGCCACCGCCGCAGCAGCGACGAGCGAAACAACGGCAGTGGACAGCAGAACTGCGGTCCGGCGCGAGCCGGAGGTCAGCTTGGAAGTCATGCTCATTTCCAGGGTGAGGCCACGCGCCCAGCACGTGACAGATCGATGACGGATCGCAGCCGCACCGATCCGACACAGCACCCACGACGAGGCCCGCGTCAGACGGCTGCGGCACCCACCACCGGCGGCCCACGCCGAGCAACCTCAAAGCGCAACAGCCGCCCCGGCCCAACCCGCTCCAACCCCGCACCCACCACCACGGCAAGCCGACGCGGCGGCGTCCAAAGCCCCACCACAGCGACCAGCAGCACCAACGGCGTGATCAGCGCCAGCGCCAGCGCCCGCCCCGACGCCCACACAGCAGCCTCACCACGCCGCAGCCACCACGCCGCACCCAGCGCGGCCACAACATGCGCCGCGTACATCCCCCCGGTCATCGTGTGCTGCGTCGGCGGCATACCGGCCACATTCAGCATGGCCTGCGCAACCCCACTGGGCTCGTCATGCCCACACCACCACGACCCTCGCGGCGGCGCAGCCATCGGCATCGGCGCGGCCTCAGCAGCCAACTTCTGCGCAAACCCGAACAGGTGATGCAACCCGAACTGCACCGCACCCATCAGCAGCAGAATCACCGGCAGCCCACGCTCACGCCGAGTGAACACCTGAGCCAGCAGAAACACCGCGAGACCACCGACGAGCAGCGCCCACACCGGGATCGCCGAAACCGAGAAGGCATCGTGCCCCACCGCACCCACCAGCACACACACCGCCGCGAAGACCAGGGCGCGGGCTTCACGCAGGGTCGGCGGCTCGGTGGTGGCAGTCATGGCACACAACATGGTGCCAGGCCAATGTTGGCGGCGATGTATTGGGGTCAGTTTGACCGCCACCGGCCATCACAGCTCACCACCTCCTCAACCTCCGCCAGCCCCCACCTCACCGCCACCGGCCATCCCCACTCAGCCACCTCCCCAACTACCGCCCCCGGGCGCGTTTCCCCAAACCCCACCGGCTCCGGTCTTCCCGTCGCGTCGGCGGGCGAAGCCAATCTCGACGGGCAGGGGATGTC
>JABFXP010000348.1 GCA_013361685.1 Catenulispora sp. | reverse complement strand
CGGAGCGGCGGAGGACGGCTTCTGGGCCGCGGTGGACCGGGGCGACGTCGCCGAACTCGCCACCACCCTCGGCATCGCCGACGACCGCCTCAGCACCCTGCTGCCCGCCCTCGCCGACTGGCGCCGCCGCGAGCGCGCCGACTCGGCCGTCTCCGGCTGGCGCTACCGCATCGCGTGGGCGCCGGTCGCGGACACCGCCGGCACCCTGGCCGGCTCCTGGCTGGTGGCCGCCGGCTCGGTGCACGACGAGCTCACCCACCAGGTGGTCAGGGCCCTGACCGAGCGCGGCGCCCGGGTGGTGCTGCTGCCGGTCGGCGCCGACGAGCTGGACCGCACCGACCTGGCCGACCGCATCAGGACCCTGTCCCTGGAGTCGCCCTTCACCGGCGTGGTCTCCCTCCTGGCGCTGGACGAGGACCGCCTGCCCGACTTCCCGGCGGTCCCCCGCGGCCTGGCCGCCACCGCGCTCCTGGCCCAGTCGCTGGCCGACGTCGGCTCGACGGCCGCACTGTGGGCGCTGACCCGGGGCGCGGTCAGCACCGGCCCCGGCGACCAGCTCACCCACCCGCTGCAAGGCCAGGTCTGGGGCTTCGGCCGCGTCGCCGCGCTGGAACTGCCCGACCGCTGGGGCGGCCTCATCGATCTGCCGCAGCAGTGGGACGAGCGGGTCGCGACCCGCTTGGTCGCCGCGCTCGCGTCGAGGACCGGCGACGCCTTCGGCTCCGGTTCGGCCGCCGGCTCCGGCTCGGTCAGTTCGTCCGGCTCGTCCGCTCCCACGGCCGAAGACCAGATCGCCATCCGCCCCGCCGGCGTCCTGGCCCGCCGCCTCGTCCACGCCCCGGCCGCGAGCAACGGCACCGAGTGGACCCCGCGTGGCAGCGTCCTGATCACCGGCGGCACCGGCGGCATCGGCGGCCACACCGCCCGCTGGCTCGCCGGTCGCGGTGCACCCCGGGTCGTGCTGACCAGCCGCAGCGGCGCGACCGCGGCAGGGGCCGTGACCCTCGCCGCCGAGCTGGCCGGTCTCGGCACCGCGGTCGACATCATGGCCTGCGATGTCGCCGCGCGCCCGCAGGTCGCCGCGCTGCTCCAGCGCACCGCGGCCACCGGCCCGGCGCTCAGCGCCGTCATCCACGCGGCCGGCGTCTCCGGCGGCGGCACCGTCCTGGGCTCCGGCCCGGCCGACCTCGCCGAGCACCTGGCCGCCAAGGCCGACGGCGCGACCTGGCTCGACGAGCTGACCGAAGGCCTGGAGCTGGAAGCCTTCGTCGTCTTCTCCTCCGGTGCCGCGGTCTGGGGCAGCGGCTCGCTGGCCGGCTACGCCGCCGCGAACGCGCACCTGGACGCGGTCGTCGACCACCGCGCCGGACGCGGTCTGCCCGGCACTTCCATCGCCTGGGGCCTGTGGGGCGGCGGCGGCATGGTCTCCGGCGAGATCGGCGAACAGCTCCAGCGCTACGGCATGCGGGCCATGGACTCCGAGCCCGGTATCAGGGCCCTGGCCCAGGTGCTCGACGGCGACGGCCGCTCCACCGCCGTCGCCGACGTCGACTGGGACAAGTTCGCCCCCACGTTCACGCTGCGGCGCCCCAGTCCGCTCATCTCCGGGCTGCCGGAGGTGCGGCGCGCGCTCGCCGAACCGGAGGCCTCGGCTTCCGGCGGGCAAGCGCCGCGGTCGCAGAGCGAGCTGGCCGCGCGCCTGGTCGCCCTGTCAGAGCTCGAACAGACCCGCCACCTCGTGGACCTGGTCCGCGGCGAGACCGCCGCCGTGCTCGGCTATCCCTCGCCGGAGGCGGTCGAGGCCGAGCGGGCCTTCCGGGAGCTGGGCATCGACTCGGTGACCGCCGTCGAGCTGCGCAACCGCCTGAACGCCGCCACCGGCCTGCGCCTGCCCTCGACCCTGGTGTTCGACTACCCGTCGGCGGCCTCCGTCGCCGACTTCCTGCGCGCGGAGCTGATCGGCACCGGGACCGGCACCGCGTCGGCCTACGCCACCGGCGGGATCGCCGCCGCCGACGACCCGATCGCCATCGTCGCCATGGGCTGCAAGATCCCCGGCGGCGTCGGCGGGCCCGAGCAGTTCTGGGAGCTGCTGGCCAACGGCGTCGACGCGGTCGGCGAGTTCCCCACCGACCGCGGCTGGGACGTGATGGAGGAGGCGTACTGGGCGAGCCTGGCGGCGGCGGGTGCGGACACCGACATCGAGATCGCGCACGTCGGCGGCTTCGTCTACGACGCGGGCGAGTTCGACGCCGGGTTCTTCGGCATCAGCCCGCGGGAGGCCCTGGCCATGGACCCGCAACAGCGGATGCTGCTCGAAGTCTCCTGGGAGACCATCGAGCGGGCCGGCCTGAACCCGCACGCGCTGCGCGGCAGCCGCACCGGGGTCTTCGCCGGCGCCACCTACTCCGGCTACGGTGCCGGCGGCGGCCTGGACTCCGGCTCCGAGGGTTACATGCTCACCGGCAGCCTGACCGCCGTCATCTCCGGCCGCGTGTCCTACACCCTGGGCCTGGAGGGCCCGGCGGTCACCGTCGACACCGCCTGTTCCTCCTCTCTGGTGGCGCTGCACCTGGCCTGCCAGTCGCTGCGCTCCGGCGAGTGCGAGATGGCGCTGGCCGGCGGCGTGGCCGTGCTGGCCGTGCCGGGCGCCTTCGCCGAGTTCTCCAAGCAGCAGGGCATGTCGACCGACGGCCGCAGCAAGGCGTTCTCCGCCGACGCCGACGGGATCGGCTGGGGCGAGGGCGCGGGCATGCTGCTGCTGGAGCGCGAATCCGACGCCCGGCGCAACGGGCACCCGGTGCTCGCCGTCATCAAGGGCAGCGCCATGAACCAGGACGGCGCGTCCAACGGCCTCAGCGCCCCGAACGGCCCCTCCCAGCAGCGGGTCATCCGCGCCGCGCTGGCCGGCGCGGACCTGACGCCCGACGACATCGACATCGTCGAGGCGCACGGCACCGGCACCAGCCTCGGCGACCCGATCGAGGCGCACGCGCTGCTGGCGACCTACGGCCGGGGCCGTCCGGACGACAAGCCGCTGTGGCTGGGCTCGGTGAAGTCCAACATCGGCCACCTGCAGACCGCCTCCGGCGTGATCAGCATCATGAAGATGGTGCTGGCGATGCAGCACGCCGAGATGCCGCGCACGCTGCACGCCGAGGTGCCCTCGCCGCACATCGACTGGGCGGCCGGGAACGTGCGCCTGCTCCAGGAGGCGCGGCCCTGGCCGCGTGCCGGGCAGCCGCGCCGCGCCGGGGTGTCGGCGTTCGGGATCAGCGGCACGAACGTGCACGTGATCGTCGAGGAGGCGGCGGCCGTACCCGCCGGATCCTCGGAGACCACCTCGGAGGACGAAGCCCGGGACGCGTCGCGTCCGCCGGTCCTGGCCACGACGGACACGACCGCCTGGCCGGTGTCGGCCCGCAGCCACGACGCGCTGGCGGCCCAGGCCGGCCGGCTGCGCGAGTTCGCGCTCGCGCACGCGGATCAGGACCCTGCCGACATCGCCTGGTCGCTCGCGACCACGCGGTCGGTGTTCGAGCACCGCGCGGTCGCGATCGGTGCCGACCGGGGCGAGCTGGCCGCCGGCTTGGCGGCGGTCGCCACCGGGCAGCCCGCCGCCGGCGTGGTCACGGGCGTCGCGCCGTCCGGCGGCGCCGGACGCAGCGTGTTCGTGTTCCCCGGCCAGGGCAGTCAGTGGGTCGGCATGGGCCGCGAGCTGCTGGCGACCTCGCCGGTGTTCGCCGCGCGGTTCGCCGAGTGTGCCGAGGCGTTGGCGCCGTTCGTCGACTGGTCCCTCTACGACCTCCTCGATCAGCGACTCGAGACGGCCGATCAGGTGCAGCCGGTGCTGTGGGCGATGATGGTCTCCCTGGCCGCCGTCTGGCAGGCCGCCGGCGTCACCCCCGACGCCGTGGTCGGCCACTCCCAGGGCGAGATCGCCGCCGCCGTGGTCGCCGGCATCCTGTCCCTGGAGGACGGCGCCCGCGTGGTGGCTCTCCGCTCCCAGGCGCTGAAGCCGCTCGCCGGCAAGGGCGGCATGCTCTCCCTCGCCTTGCCGGCCGACGCCGTCCGGGAACGCATCGCAGCGTTCGGCGACCGCGCCTCCATCGCCGCGATCAACGGCGCGTCGGCGACCGTCGTCTCCGGCGAACCCGGGGCGTTGCTCGAGATCCAAGCCGCCGCCGAGGCCGACGAGATCAGGGCCCGGATGATCCCCGTGGACTACGCCTCGCACTCCGCGCAGATCGACGCCCTCCAGGAGGAGATCCTGCGGGTCCTGGCCGGGGTCACCCCCGGCGGAGCCCGCGTCCCCATGCTCTCGGCGATGAGCGGCGAGCAGCTGTCCGGTCCGGAGATGGACGCCTCGTACTGGTACGCGTCACTGCGCTCCACCGTCGAGTTCGACCGGGCCATCAGGGCTCTGGCAGACGGCGGCCACCAGGTCTTCATCGAGGTCTCCCCGCACCCGGTCCTCACCGGCGCGATCACCGACACCCTGGAGGACCGCGCGCAGACCGTCGCCGGCCCCGACACCGTGGTGCTCGGCACGCTGCGCCGCGACGAGGGCGGCCCGGCCCGGCTGCTGGCCTCGCTGGCCGAGGCGCACGTCCGCGGCGTCGGCGTCGACTGGTCGCAGCTGACCGGACCGGCCGAGACCCTGGTGCTCCCGACCTACGCCTTCCAGCGCGAACACTACTGGGCCGAAGCCGCCGCGGCGCCGGTCGCCACCACCGCCGCGACCGAGTCCAGTGAGGTGGAGGCCCGCTTCTGGGCCGCCGTCGAACAGGGCGACCTCGGCGAGCTGGCCGACACCCTGGCCCTGGACGCCAGCCGGCCGCTCAACGACCTGCTGCCGGCGCTGGCCTCGTGGCGCCGCCGCGAGCGTGCCGACTCCGCCGTGGCCGACTGGCGGTACCGCGTCTCGTGGGTGCCGCTCGCCGACCCGCCCACGGCGATCCTGACCGGGACGTGGCTGGTCGTGGCACCGCACGCCGGCCTCGGCGACGGGCTCCTCACCGCCACCCGCACCGCGCTCGGCGATCGCGGCGCGGACGTCGCGATCCTCGAAGTCTCCCCGGACGACCTCGATCGCTCGACCCTGGCGGCCCGCCTGGCCTCGGCGGTCTCCGGTCCGGTCGCCGGCATCGTCTCGCTGCTGGCGTTCGACGAGCGGCCGGTCCCCGGCTTCCCGGCGGTGTCCGCCGGCGTCGCGGGGTCGCTGCTGCTGGTCCAGGCGCTCGGCGACGCCCGGATCGAGGCCAGGACCTGGTCGCTGACCTCCGGCGCGGTCGGCGTCCACGACCGGCCGGGCAGCCTGGTGCAGTCCGAGGTCTGGGGCCTGGGCCGGGTCGCGGGGCTCGAACACCTCGACCGGTGGGGCGGTCTGATCGACCTGCCCGCCGTCTGGGACGACCGCACCGCGGGCCGGCTCTGCGCCGCTCTGGCCGACGGCACCGAGGACCAGCTCGCCATCCGCGCCACCGGCACGGTGGCCCGGCGGGTGGTCCGGGCCAAGGCGCGCCGCACCGCCGGCGACTGGACGCCGAGCGGCACCGTCCTGGTCACCGGCGCCACCGGAAAGATCGGTCCGTACGTCGCCGACTGGCTGACGGCGCGGGGCGCCGAACGCGTGGTGCTGACCAGCCGCAGCGGACCGGCGGTGGCCGGGGCCGAGGCGCAGGTCGCCGAGCTGGTCGCGGGGATGGCCGGGCGCGGGACCGGGGTCAGCGTCCTGGCCTGCGACATCACCGACCGCGACGACGTCGCCGGGCTGCTGGCGCACGTCACCTACGACGACGGCCCGCCGCTGAAGCACGTCCTGCACACCGCCAACGCCGGCCGCATGGTGTCCTTCGACGGCACCGACCTGCGGGACCTGGACATCGCCCTGGGCGCCAAGGCCTCCGGCGCGGTGTGGCTGGACGAGCTGACCCGCGACCTGGACCTCGAGGACTTCGTCCTGTTCTCCTCGATCGCCGCGATGTGGGGCAGCGCCGAGCACGCCGCCTACGCCGCCGGCAACGCGTTCCTGGACGCCCTCGCCGAGGACCGGCGCGGCCGCGGGCTGCCCGCCACCTCGGTGGCCTGGGGCGTGTGGGACACGCAGCAGTGGAGCGCGAACGGCGCCGAGCTGCCGGACGGCCCCGGGGTCGTCACCCCGGCCCGGCTGGCGCGCCAGGGCATGAACTTCCTGGCTCCGGACCGCGCGCTGACCGCGCTCGGCCAGGTTCTCGCCGACGACGAGACGTTCATCGCGGTCGCCGACGTGGACTGGACCCGCTTCGCGCCGGTGTTCAGCGCGATGCGGCACTGGCCGCTGTTCGACGGCCTGCCGGAGGTGCGCAAACTCGCCGCCGCCGCTCCGCGCGAACAGGCCGCGGTGGCCCAGGTCGAGGGCGAACTCGCCAACCGCCTGCTGCCGCTGTCCCCGGCCGAGCGCGAGCGCGTCGTCACCGACCTGGTGCGCACGCACGCCGCCGCGGTCCTGGGCCACTCCTCCGCCGACGCGGTCTCGGCCGGCCGTGCGTTCCGCGACCTCGGCTTCGAGTCGCTGACCGCCGTCGAGCTGCGCAACCGCCTCAACGCCGCCACCGGTCTGAACCTGCCCTCGACGGTGGTGTTCGACTACCCGTCGCCGACGGTGCTGGCCCGGCAGATCATCACCCAGCTGCTCGGCGCTTCGCAGAGTTCTGCCGCGCAGCAGCCGGTCGCCCGCAGCGTCCTGGACGAGCCGGTCGCCGTCATCGGCATGGGCTGCCGCTTCCCCGGCGGCGTCTCGACCCCGGACGAGCTGTGGAGCCTGCTGGCCACCGGCGGGGACGCCATCTCCGGCTTCCCGACCGACCGCGGCTGGGACATGGCAGGGCTTTACGACCCCGACCCCGACAACCCCGGCACCTCCTACGTCCAGGAGGGCGGGTTCCTGCAGTCGGCCGCCGAGTTCGACGCGCCGTTCTTCGGGATCAGCCCGCGCGAGGCGCTGGCGATGGACCCGCAGCAGCGGCTGCTGCTGGAGACGTCGTGGGAGGCGCTGGAGCGCGCCGGCATCGACCCCGAGACGCTGCGCGGCACCCTGACCGGCGTGTTCGCGGGCGCTTCCCCGTCCGGCTACGCCGCGCAGGTCATCGGCGCGGTCGAGGGCGCTGAAGGGCATCTGATCTCCGGCAACGCGACCAGCGTGCTGTCCGGCCGCGTCTCCTACACCCTGGGGCTGGAAGGACCGGCGGTCACCGTGGACACCGCCTGCTCCTCCTCTCTGGTGGCCCTGCACCTCGCCGCTCAGGCACTGCGCAACGGCGAGTGCACGATGGCCATCGCCGGCGGCGTGATGGTGATGGCCGACTCGGCCGAGTTCGTCGGCTTCTCCCGCCAGCGCGCGCTGGCCGCCGACGGCCGCTGCAAGGCGTTCTCCGACGACGCCGACGGCATGGGCATCGCCGAAGGCGCCGGCATGGTCATCCTGGAGCGGGTGTCCGACGCCCAGCGCAACGGCCACGCGATCCTGGCGGTGATCCGCGGCAGCGCGATCAACCAGGACGGCGCCTCCAACGGTCTCACCGCGCCCAACGGCCCCTCGCAGCAGCGCGTCATCCGCGCCGCGCTGGCCAGCGCCCGGCTGTCGAGCTCTGAAGTGGACGCCGTCGAGGCGCACGGCACCGGCACCACCCTGGGCGACCCGATCGAGGCGCAGGCGCTGCTGGCGACCTACGGCCAGGACCGGACCGAGGACAAACCGCTGTGGCTGGGCTCGGTGAAGTCGAACATCGGCCACGCGCAGCAGGCCGCGGGCATCGCCGGCGTGATCAAGACGGTGCTGGCGCTCCAGCACGAACTGCTGCCCGCGACCCTGTACGCCGAGGAGCCGTCGACCCACGTCGACTGGACCGCCGGGCATGTCAGGCTGCTGAATGAGCCGGTCGCCTGGCCGCGCGACGAGACGCGGCCGCGGCGCGCGGGCGTGTCGGCCTTCGGCCTGAGCGGCACCAACGCGCACGTCATCGTCGAAGAGGCGCCCGCGTATGAGGCGCCGGAGGAAGAAGGGAGCGTCACCCTCTCCGACCTGCCGGTGTTGGAGACCACTGAGGTGGCCACCTGGCTGATCAGCTCCCGCACCGCCGAAGGGCTGGCCGATCAGGCCACCCGCCTGCGCGCCCACGCGCTGGCGCACCCGGAGCTGGAGCCGCTCGACATCGGATGGTCGCTCGCCACTTCGCGGACCGTGTTCCAGCACCGAGCCGTCGTCACGGGCACCGACCGGGACGTCATCACCGACGGTCTGGCCGCCATGGCCGCCGGCCGCCCGGACGCCGGCGTGACGCGCGGTGCCGCCCCGGCCTCCGGACCGGGCCGCACGGTCTTCGTGTTCCCCGGCCAGGGCGGCCAGTGGGTCGGGATGGGCAAGGAGCTGCTGGAGTCCTCGCCGGTGTTCGCCGCCCGGTTCGCCGAGTGCGCGGCGGCTTTGGCGCCGCACCTGGACTGGTCGGTCCGGGACGTGGTCTCCGGCGCCGAGGGCGCCCCGGCCCTGGAGGCGGCCGAGGTCGTCCAGCCGGTGCTGTGGGCGATGATGGTGTCGCTGGCGGCGGTCTGGCAGGCGGCGGGGGTGGACGCCGACGCCGTCGTCGGCCACTCCCAGGGCGAGATCGCCGCCGCGTGCGTGGCCGGCATCCTCTCGCTCGAGGACGCGGCGCGGGTCGTCGCCCTGCGCTCGCAGTCGCTGCGGGCGATCGCCGGGATCGGCGGCATGCTGTCCCTGGCCGAGCCCGCCGACCGGGTGCGCGAACGCCTCGCCGCGTTCGGCGACCGGGTGTCGGTGGCCGCCGTCAACGGCCCCGCCGCGACCGTCGTGTCCGGCGAGCCGGCGGCGCTGCGCGAGCTCCAGGCGATCGTCGAGGCCGAGGAGATCAGGGCCCGTATGATCCCGGTCGACTACGCCTCGCACTCCGCCCACGTCGACGCCCTCCGAGACGAGATCCTCCGCGTCCTGGCCGGCATCACCCCCTGCGCCACCCGCATCCCCATGATTTCGGCCATGAGCGGCGAATGGCTCACCGGCCCGGAGATGGACGCCGACTACTGGTACGCGTCGCTGCGCGCGACCGTCGAGTTCGACCGGGCGATCCGCGGCCTGTCCGAGACCGGACACCAGGTGTTCATCGAGGTCTCGCCGCACCCGGTGGTGACCGGCGCGCTCGCCGACACCCTGGACGCCGTCGAGGCGGCGGCGCCGGTCGTCACCGGCACCCTGCGCCGCGACGACGGCGGCCCGGCGCGGCTGATCGCGTCGCTGGCCCAGGCCTGGACCCACGGCGCCGCCGTGGACTGGACCGCCGTGCTGGGCCGCGGCCAGCGCGTGGACCTGCCCACCTACGCCTTCCAGCGCCAGCGCTACTGGCCCGAGCCCAAGCACCAGAGCGCCACGGTCGTCGCCGGCAGCCCCGCCGAGGCCGGGTTCTGGGCCGCGGTCGAGGACGGCGACATCCGTCAGCTCGCTGACACCCTGGCCGTCGGCGACGAGCAACTGACCGGCCTGCTGCCCGCGCTGGCGTCCTGGCGCCGCCGCGAGCGCGAGGACAACGCCGTCGCCGACTGGCGCTACAAGGCCACCTGGACGCCGGTCACCGACAGCGGCTCGGCGGCCCTGACCGGCACCTGGCTCGCGGTCGTCCCCGTCGGCTTCGCCGACGCCGAGACCACGGTCGACGTCCTGCGAACCCTGCGCGACCGCGGCGCCGAGGTCACGACCCTCGAAATCGGCCCGGCGGACCTGGACCGCACGGCGCTCGCCGCACGCCTTGAGGACGCAGCCTACTCAGGCGTCGTCTCGCTGCTGGCCCTGGACGAGTCCCCGGTCCGAAACCGCCCGGTCGTCCACACCGCGGTGGCCGCCTCCCTGGTGCTCGTCCAGGCCCTCGGCGACGCCGGGATCACCGCGCCGCTGTGGGCCCTGACGCGGGGTGCTGTCTCGACCGGCGCCGGCGATCCGCTCACCAGCATCGTCCAGGCCCAGGTCTGGGGACTGGGCCGGGTCGTCGCCCTCGAACACGGCGACCGCTGGGGCGGCCTCATCGACCTGCCCGCGACCTGGGACGAGCGCATCGCCGCCCGCTTCGGCGCCGCGCTGACCGGCACCGAGGACCAGCTCGCCGTCCGGGCGACCGGCACCCTGGCGCGCCGCCTCGTCCGGGCCCCGCAGCCGCCGGAGACGGCGCCGTGGATCCCGAGCGGCAGCGTCCTGATCACCGGCGGCACCGGCGGCATCGGCGGCCACACCGCGCGCTGGCTCGCCGACCGCGGCGCCCCGCGCCTGGTCCTGACCAGCCGCTCCGGCGCCGGAGCCGCCGGGGTCGCGGCGCTCGCGGCCGAAGTGGCGGCCAAGGGCGCCCGGGTCGACGTCGTCGCCTGCGACATGGCCTCCCGCTCGCAGGTGGCGAGCCTGCTGGACGGCATCGGCGACCTGGTCGGCGTGATCCACTCCGCGGGCGTCGGCGAGGCCACCGCGATCGGCGAGTTCACGCTCGACCACCTGGAGTACGTCTCCGCCGTCAAGACCGCCGGCGCGACCTGGCTCGACGAGCTGACCGGAAGCGCGGACCTGGAAGCCTTCGTCGTCTTCTCCTCGGTCTCCGCGACCTGGGGCAGCGGCCTGCAACCCGGCTACGCCGCCGCCAACGCCTTCCTCGACGCCCTCGCCGAGGACCGGCGCGCCCGCGGGCTGGCCGCGACTTCGGTCGCCTGGGGCCTGTGGGATGGCGGCGGCATGGGCTCCGGCGACTCCGCCGACCAGCTCCAGCGCTACGGCCTGCGCCTGATGGACCCGGCGCTCGGCATCAGGGGTCTGGCCCAGGCGGTGGACGGCGGCGAGGTCGCGGTCTCGGTCGCGGACGTGGACTGGGAGCGCTTCGCCCCGACGTTCACCATGCACCGGCCCAGCCCGCTGCTGGAGACCGTCCCCGAGGCGCAGCGCGCGCTCGCCGTCGATGCCGAGCCGGTCGCCGCCGAGTCGCAGGGCGAGCTGGTGCAGCGCCTGGCCGGGCAGAGCCGCGGCGATCAGGAGCGGCTGCTCAGCGACCTGGTGCGCGGCGAGGCGGCGGCGGTGCTCGGTTACGCCTCCGCCGACGCGATCGAACCCGAACGCGCCTTCAAGGACCTCGGCGTCGACTCGGTGACGGCGGTGGAGCTGCGCAACCGGCTCAACGCCGCCACCGGGCTGCGGCTGTCCTCGACCCTCGTCTTCGACTACCCGAACCCCGCGATCCTGGCCACGCACCTGCGCGAGCAGCTGGCGCCGGAGGACGGCGGACCGGCGTCGATCTTCGACGAGCTGGGCCGCCTGGAATCCGCCCTGGCCGAGCTGGACCCGGCCGACGCCTCGCACCAGGACGTCACCCGGCGGCTGCAGGGCATCCTGTCCCGCTGGATCGGCACCCGCGACGCCGGCGACGCGGACGAGGAGTCCGGGATCGACTTCGAGTCGGCGTCCTCCAGCGAGGTCTTCGACTTCCTCGACAACGAGTTCGGCCTGTCCTGAGGACAGAGCACGCAGCCCAACACCCTTGGAGACAGCCCGGCCGTCGCGCCGCTATAAGGAGTCTGGTTCATGGAGAGTCAGGAAAAGCTCTTCGACTACCTCAAGAAGGTGTCGGCCGAGCTCCAGAAGACCCGCGCCCGGCTGCGCAAACTGGAGGCCGGCACCCGGGAGCCGGTGGCGGTGGTCGGCATGGCCTGCCGCCTGCCCGGCGGCGTGCGCGACCCGGAGGCGCTGTGGGACCTGGTCGCCACCGGCACCGACGCCATCTCCGAGTTCCCGCGCGACCGCGGCTGGGAGATCCCCGGCGCCGAGGCCGGGTTCGCCCCGGTCGGCGGCTTCGTCTACGACGCCCCCGACTTCGACGCGGCGTTCTTCGGCATCAGCCCCCGCGAGGCGCTGGCGATGGACCCGCAGCAGCGGATCCTGCTGGAGGTGTCCTGGGAGGCGCTGGAGCGTGCGGGCATCGACCCGGACACCCTGCACGGCACGCAGACCGGCGTCTTCGTCGGCGCCAACTTCTCCGGCTACGGCGTCACCGTCGCGGGCGAGAAGGAAGCGCAGGGCTACGTCCTCACCGGCGGCCTGACCGCCGTGATCTCCGGCCGGGTCGCCTACACCCTCGGCCTGGAAGGCCCGGCGGTCACCGTCGACACCGCGTGTTCGTCCTCTTCGACAGCCCTGCACCTGGCCCTGCAGTCCCTGCACAACGGCGAGAGCACGATGGCGCTGGCCGGCGGCGTGGCGATCATGGCGCTGCCGGGAGCCTTCTCCGAGTTCTCCAAACAGCAGGGCATGGCCACCAACGGCCGGTGCAAGGCGTTCGGCGCGGGTGCCGACGGCATCGGCTGGGCCGAGGGCGCGGGCATGGTGCTGCTGGAACGACTCTCGGACGCCCGCCGCAACGGCCACCAGGTGCTCGCGGTGATCAGCGGCAGCGCCGCCAACCAGGACGGCGCCTCGAACGGCCTCACCGCCCCCAACGGCCCCTCCCAGCAGCGCGTGATCCGCGCGGCCCTGGCCGACGCCAAGCTGACCGGCGCCGACATCGACGCCGTCGAGGGCCACGGCACCGGCACCACCCTCGGCGACCCGATCGAGGCCCAGGCCCTGATCGCGACCTACGGCCAGGAACGCCCCGAAGGGCGGCCGCTGTGGCTGGGCTCGGTGAAGTCGAACATCGGCCACCCCCAGGCGGCCTCCGGCGTGGTCAGCCTGATCAAGATGGTGCAGGCGCTGCGCCACGGCGAACTGCCGAAGACGCTGTTCGCCGAGGAACCGTCCCCGCACATCGACTGGGCCGCCGGCGACGTGCGGCTGCTCAGCGACGCCCGGCCGTGGCCGGCGGGGGAGCGGCCGAGGCGGGCGGGGATCAGCTCGTTCGGGGTCAGCGGGACGAACGTCCACATGATCGTGGAAGAGGCGCCGGCCGAAGCCAAGGCCAAGGCGGCGGACTCCGGACCCGATGCCGAGGCCACGAGCGGCGATCCTGATGACGCGGGCCAGGCGGCCGCGGCGGATCAGCCGATCGAGACCGCCGACGCCGGCGGGAAGAAGGCCGTGCCCGCCGACGCGCCCCGCGTCCTCGCCGGCACCGACGTCTCGGCGTGGCCGGTCTCCGGACGCGGACCCGACGCGCTCGCGGCGCAGG
>JABFXP010000827.1 GCA_013361685.1 Catenulispora sp. | reverse complement strand
TACAAGGACGCCGTCCACGCCGGGGACCAGCCCGAGCGCCTGAACCTGGTGGCGGCCTGGCGCGAGGCGACGAAGTTCACCGACGCCGAGCGCGCCGCGCTGGAGCTGACCGAGGAGGGCACGCGGATCGCCGACGGGGCCGGCGGCGTGAGCGACGAGGTGTGGGCGCGGGCGGCCGAGCACTACACCGAGGAGCAGTTGGCCGCGCTGATCTCGACCATCGCGCTGATCAACGCCTACAACCGGATGAACGTCATCGCCCGGGTGCCGGCCGGGGACTACAAGCCCGGCCAGTGGTGACGGGGTCCGCGGGGACGCGGATCAGCAGGTCTGGCTCCAGCAGTCCGGAGTTCAGCAGGACTTGTCCACGTAGGACGAGCCGCCCGCCGCGCTGACGTCGAGATCGCGCCGCACGATCGCGATCCGGCCGGCGTAGGCGCGGCAGGCGGCGCTGAAGCCCTTGTCGTCGTACTCGACGTCGACGACCTTCGACCCGTAGACGGCGGCGTACTTGCCGCATTCGTCGTAGTCGCCGCACTGCTCGGTGACGGCGAAGTCGAAGCCGATCGTCTTGGCGCGCGGCAGGAACTCGGTGGTGTTCTTCTGCGCGACGGCCAGGCCCGCGGCGTGGGCGGCCCGGGCGAGCTCGGTGGCCATCGCGGCGTCCTGGTCGGCGGTGAGCAGGCCCTGCGAGCGGGAGTACGAGTCGAGGTTGTCGGGCTCGACGGCCTGGAAGCCCTTGGCCCGGCAGTCGTCGAACCAGCCGCCGACGATCTTCGCGAGCGCGGCCCGCTTGGCGTCGGTGGACACGTCGAGCAGTTGCTCGTTCCAGTTCTCGTCGATCACCGGCGCCCCGGCGGCCGTCTTCAGCAGCAGGTCCGGGTGGTTGGCGCGCCACCAGTCGGTGGCGTCCGGCTGTGCTTGGAACGCGTTGACGTAGCAGATGTTGTACAGCCCCGGCGCCGGTGCGGCCGAGCGGTCGCGGGAGACGATGCCGACGCCCGCGGGCGGGGTGTACGCACCACCGATCTGGTAGTCCCACTTCACGCCGGACGGCGGCATCACGACCAGGCCTTTGAGCGGCAGGCTCGGCGACGCACCGCCCGACGACGGCGTACCACCGGAAACCGAAACCAGCTTCGATCCCGGCGTCGCCGACGGCTTCGCCGATGACGAGGATCCGGGTGCCGCGGAACTCGACGGCGATCCCGACCCCGACGGCGCCGAGCCCGGCGCCCCAGCACTCGAACTCGTCGAGTCCCCCGCAGGCGTGATGGCGACGGTCGGCGAAGGGGCTCCGGCCCCGGCCGCCTCAGCCTTCGATCCGCCGCCGCTCGAGCACCCCGCCGCCAGCAGCACGACAGCAGCCGCGACCACGCCGCTCAGGCCACCCACGCCGACCCCGCGCATTGCCCACCCCTCACCTCGCCGACGAGGTGATGCTAGACGACTCAGGCTATGCCCGACTCCTCAGTTCTCTGTCACGGTGGATTCCGTGACGATTCTCGGCGCGAGCACCGGTGAACCGGGCGTCCCGCACTACGGATCCAGCGCGGCCGTCACCGGCTCGGTCATCTTCCTGGCCCTCCTGGCCGCCGTGCTGACCTCCGTGTGGAGTCGTCGCCGCCGCAAATGAGCCGCCCCGGGGGCGACCCGCAGGGCCCTGCTCTCGTTACGGTTGACTAGTGTTCTAGTTAACCATAACAATTGCCGGGACACGTTCCTGCGACAGGAGCTCTTTCATGATCGATTTCTACGTGGACCGGACCGGCAGCGTCCCGGCCTACGCCCAGCTCGTGCAACAGGTCCGCGAGGCGCTGCGGCTGGGCCTGCTGCGCACCGGCGACAAGCTGCCCACCGTCCGCGAGGTCGTCACCTCGTGCGCCGTCAACGCCGCCACCGTCCTGAAGGCCTACCGGGAGCTGGAGCTCTCCGGCCTGGTCGAGGCCCGGCAGGGGGCCGGCACCTACATCAGCGGCACCCTGGGCGGCAGCGCCGATCCGGCGGCGATGGACCGGCTGCGCGGCCGGCTGCGCACCTGGGTCGGCGACGCGCGGCAGGCCGGGCTCGAGGACGACGACATGCGCGCCCTGGTCACCTCGGTGCTGGCGGAGCCGCCGGGGGAGTTGTCGGCTGAGCAGCGAGCCGCCCAGGCCCAGGCCGCCCGGGAACAACAGAACCCGCGGTCGGCGGGCCCCCGATGACCGACGTCGCACTCGAGACCCGCAACCTGGGCAAGCGCTACCGGAAGCTCTGGGCGCTGAAGGACTTCAGCGTCTCCCTCCCGGCGAACAAGGTCATCGCCCTGGTCGGCGCGAACGGCGCCGGCAAGTCCACCCTGATGTCGATCGCCGCCGGGATCCTGCCGGCGACCGAGGGCGATGTGCGCGTGGCCGGCCGCGTGGTCCTGCTGTCCCAGGACAAGCCGCTGTACCGCTCGTTCAGCGTCACCGACATGCTGAACTTCGGCCGCCACATGAACACCGTGTGGGACCAGCAGCGCGCGCTGGACTGGCTGGGGCGGTTCGCGATCCCGCTGGACCGGCCCTGCGGCAAGCTCTCCGGCGGCCAGCAGACCCAGGTGGCGATGGCGGTCGCCCTCGGCGCCCGGCCCTCGCTGCTGCTGCTCGACGAGCCGCTGGCCAATCTGGACCCGGTCGCCCGCCGCGAGGTCACCGGCGAGTTGCTGGCCGAGGTCGCCGAGAACGACATGACCGTGGTGCTGTCCACGCACGTCGTGGCCGAACTGGCCGGGGTCGGCGACCACCTGCTCCTGCTGCGCGAGGGCCGCAGCACCCTCGACGGCGACGTCGACGAGCTGTTGTCCCAGCACGCCCGGCTGGTCGGGCCGCGCGCCGACTCCCCGCCGGTGGAAGGGCAGATCGTGCAGAGCGGGCACACCGAGCGGCAGTCCACCTTCGTGGTCCGCACCTTGCTGGGGCCGGAGACACCGATGCCCGCGCAATGGCAGGCACAGCCGCTGACCCTGGAGGATCTTGTGCTGGCGTACCTCAAAGCGGCCGCGAGCGGGGTGAGAGAGCTGTGAGGGGCCTGATCTGGGTCACCTGGCGGCAGCACCGCTGGCCGATCGTGGTCAGCGCCGCGCTGACCGCCGTCCTGGCCGTGTTCATGGTGCTGACCGCGTCCAAGCTCGGCTCGATGGCCGCGCACTGTGCCGATCCGAACGTGCGCTGCACGCGGTCGAAGACCGAATCCGTGCCCTCGCACGCCAGCTATCTGATGAACTCGGTCACCTTCCTGCCGGTCCTGGTCGCGGTGTTCTGGGGCGTGCCGTTGCTGGCCCGGGAGTTCGAGCAGCGGACGCTGCCGCTGGCCTGGTCGCAGGACGTGGGCCGGCAGAAGTGGCTGTTCGGGAAGACCGCGGTGCTGGTGACGCTCGTGGGCGCGATGGGCACGCTGCTGGCCGGACTGGCCCAGCACCTGGCGCACCAGTACCACGCCTACACCGGTGAGAGCCTGTTCGAGGGCACGCAGTTCCAGGCCGGCGGCTGGCTGCCGTTGACGCTGGGCCTGGCCTGGCTGGCGATCGGCATCGCGGCCGGGGCGGCGACCCGCCGGGTGCTGGTGGCGATCGCCGTGGTCGGCGGGTTGTGGATCACCCGCATGGTCCTGATGGTCCAGGCGCGGCAGCGCTTCAGTACGCCGCTCACGTCGAAGCTCCCGTTCTCAGGCGTCGACGACGCCGCTTTGGCGCAGGCGGTCTCCCACTCCTCGTTTCCCAACGACATGAATCTGGACGGCGGGAGCACCGGATTCTACGACTCGCACGGCGTCGGTCACTCGGCCAATCAGGTCATGCAGAAGTGGGGGTGCGCGGACGCGCGCACCGAGATCAGCACGTGTCTGAAGGATCACGACATCATCGGCAAGCTGTCGAAGTTCCAGCCGGCGAACCGGATGGGCACGTTCCACCTCATCGAGAACGGCATCAACCTCGGGCTGTTCGTCCTGGCGCTGGTCGTCGCCTGGTACTGCGTGAAGCGGACCCGCACGACGGTGTCGTAGAGCGAGCGGCTGGAAGGTCAGGCCACTCCGGCTTCACGGAGCGTCCCGGCGAGCGCGAAGAGCGCCGCCGGGTACGCCCGTTCTGAGGGCGCGGCGTGCCCGATGATCAGGCCTTCCTGCGCCGAACCGGGATCCTGGTACAGCTCGGCCATGCCGCGCACCCCCAACCCGCGCTCTGCGGCGGCGGCCATCACCTCCCGCTCCCCCGGGCCCTCGGCCGGCAGCGACACGGCGACGTGGAGCCCGGCCGGGACTCCGTGGACGGTCAGGCTCGGAAACTCTGCCAGCAGCCTGATCAGGCGTTCGCGGCGTCGGGCGTACCGCAGGCGGGCCGCGCGGATGTGCCGGTCGTAGGCGTGCGAGGCGAGGAAGTCGGCCAGCACTGCCTGATGAAGGCCCTCGGTGAACGGTTCGCTCTCCAGCTTCGCCTCCATGAAGCTCTCGACCAGGCGCGAAGGCAGCGCGAGCCAGCCCAGGCGCAGCCCCGGTCCGAGGGTTTTCGAAACCGAACCGCTGTAAAGGACCTCACAGCTCGCGACGGCTTGCAGCGCGCCGACCGGTCTGCGGTCGTAGCGGAACTCGCCGTCGTAGTCGTCCTCGACGATGAGCGAGTCCCGGCGGTGTGCCCAGTCGACCAGGGCTCGGCGCCGGGCGGCGTCGAGCGGGACGCCGGTGGGGTACTGGTGCGCCGCGGTCACGAAGACGGCGGCCTCGTCCGTGAGCCGATCGACCTGGGCGCCGAGGGCGTCGACCGGCAGCGGCCGGACGTCGAGCCCGGCGTCGACGGCGACGCCGCGGAAGAAGTGGTGGCCCGGGTCCTCCCAGGCGGCTTTCGTCGATCCGCGTGCCTTCAGCACGCGCGCCACCAGCCGCACGTTCTGGTGGTAGCCGGAGGTGACGACGATGCGGTCGGCCGAGGTGCGGACTCCGCGGGTCCGGCCGAGGTAGTCGGCGAGGGCGGCGCGCAGCTCGTGGCGGCCCTGCGGATCGCCCGCGCCGAACAGCTCCGGCCTGGCGGCGGCCAGGACGCGCCGGGTCGCGGCGGTCCAGCCGCGCAGCGGGAACGCCGCGAGGTCCGGGCTGCCGGGACGCAGGTCGTGCCGGGGCGGCACCGGGGCATACCGGTGCGGCGGCGCTGCGGGCGGCTTGGGATCACGGACATCCGCCACAGCGGTGCCTGATCCTGGCCGCGAGGTGAGGAACCCCTCTCCGATGAGCTGGCCGTAGGCGGAGGTGACGGTGCCGCGCGACAAGCCGAGCTGGTCGGCCAGACCGCGGCTGGACGGCAGCGGCACCCCGGGACGCAGGCTGCCCTCGCGGATCGCTTCCCGCAGCGCGGCCTCCAAGGCGGCGCGACGCTTCGCCGGGCTGGCAGCGGCCACGTCTATATGCAGATCGATGCGGGAACCGGTCCAAGCTTTCGCCATGGAAGTGGAGCTTATCCGTGGACCGGTCAGCTCCTACGCTCAAGGCATGCCCATAGTGATCGCCCACGTCAGCGACATCCACATCGACGCCGGAGCCCGCGCCACCGAGCGCGCCCGCCGGGTCTTCGCCCACCTCGACGCCCTGCCCGGCGACCTCGACGCGGTCGTGGTCACCGGCGACATCGCCGACCACGGCCTGGACGCGGAGTACGAGACCGTCCGCGAGCTCACCGCGATCCGGCATCCGGTGCTGATCGGCCCCGGCAACCACGACGACCGGGAGGCGTTCCGCCGCTCGCTGCTCGGTGTCGAGGCCGCCACCGAGCCGATCAACCAGGTGCTGCGCACGGAGCGGTTCGTCCTCCTGCACTGCGATTCCTCGATCCCCGGCAAGGACGACGGGTTCCTGGCCGACGCGACGCTGGCATGGCTGGCCGCCGAACTGGACGCGACCGGCGAGGACGTGCCGGTCCTGGTCGCGTTCCACCATCCGCCGGTCGAGCTGCACGTGCCGTTCGTCGACGGGATCCGGCAGTTCGGCGCGGAACGGCTCGCCGCCACCGTGGCCGGGCGGCCGAACGTCGTGGCGCTGCTCGCCGGCCACGCGCACACCGCCGCCGCCACCGGCTTCGCCGGCCTGCCGCTGCTGGTGGCGCCCGGCGTGGTGTCGACGGTGGTGCTGCCGTGGGAAGGCGGCGACGACCTGGTGCACCTGGACCGGCCGCCGGCGCTGGCGTTCCACGTCATCGGCGACGACTGGCGGGTGACGACGCACTACCGCGAGGTCGTCTGAGGTCGGTGTCCTCTGACGCCCTCCGGCGTTAATCGGTTGCCCGCCTCCGTCTCACGGTGCTGCACTGGACCGGTCCACGTCCACCACCGGAAGGAACCGCGAATGCGCCGCTCGGCTCTCATGCCCACTCTCCTGGTCATGTCTGCCAACGCGAAGGACGCGGTTTTCGGTGCGGTATCTGAACTTGGGCATCCTGGCGCACGTCGACGCCGGTAAGACCTCCCTGACCGAGCGGCTGTTGCACACCGCCGGGATCATCGACGAGATCGGCAGCGTGGACCGCGGGACGACGCGGACCGACAGCCTGGAGCTGGAGCGCCGGCGCGGGATCACGATCAAGGCCGCGGTGACCGCCTTCCCGCTGGGCGAGGCCGCCGTGAACCTCGTCGACACGCCCGGGCACCCGGACTTCATCGCCGAGGTGGAGCGCACGCTCGGCGTGCTGGACGGCGTGGTGCTCGTGGTGTCGGCGGTCGAGGGCGTGCAGGCCCAGACCAGGGTCCTGATGCGGGCGGTGCGGCGGCTGGGGCTGCCGACGGTGCTGTTCGTCAACAAGATCGACCGGGGCGGCGCGGATCCGGCACGGGTGCTCGGCGAGATCTCGGCGAAGCTGACCCCGGCGGCGTTCCCGATGGGGACGGTCGGCGGGGCCGGAGCGCGGGCCGCGCGCTTCGTTTCCGAAGTTCCGGAGCTGCGTCGGCTCGGCCTGTGGTCGCAGCTGGTCGCGGACAGCCGGCAGGGTTCGGTGTATCCGGTGTTCTTCGGCTCGGCGATCACCGGGGCGGGCGTTCCGGAGCTGATGACGGGCCTGGAGGAGTTGCTTCCGCGAGCGGCCGGCGACGCCTCGGATTCCGCGAAGGCGTCGGGGCGGGTTTTCAAGGTGGAACGTGGTGCGGCCGGGGAGCGGATCGCGTTCGTCCGGATGTTCTCCGGGGCGCTGCACACCCGGGACCGGCTGCCGAGCGGACGGGTCACCGGGATTTCGGTGCTCTCGGCCGAGGCGGGTGCGCCGGTGACGACCGATGTCGTGGCCGCGGGCCAGATCGGCGTCGTGCGCGGCCTGACGAAGGTGCGGATCGGCGACCGCCTCGGCGCTTCGGCGGCTCCGCAGGACGATACGGCGCACTTCGCGCCGCCGACCCTGGAGACGGTGGTCGAGCCCTGCGACCCCACCGATCGCGGCCCGATGTTCGCCGCGCTGACCCAGCTGGCCGAACAGGACCCGCTGATCGGGCTGCGCTATGACAAAGCCCGCGCGGAGACGTCGTTGTCGCTGTACGGCGAGGTGCAGAAGGAAGTCATCCAAAGCACCCTCGACGAGGAGTTCGGCGTCGCGGTGCGGTTCCGCGAGACGACACCGATCTGCGTGGAGCGCGTCCTCGGCGAAGGCGAGGCCCTCGACGTGATCAAGACCGGCGACAACCCGTTCCTGGCCACGGTCGGTCTGCGCGTGGCCCCGGCCCCGCTCGGCTCGGGCGTGTCGCTGGCGCTGGAGATCGAGCTCGGCTCCCTGCCCCCGGCCTTCCTGACCGCCATCGAGGAAACGGTCCGTGCCACGCTCGGCTCGGGGTTGCACGGCTGGGAGGTCCCCGACGCCTCGGTCACCGTGACCCGCACCGGCTACTGGGCCCGGCAGAGCCATTCCCACGCGACCTTCGACAAGAGCATGTCGAGCACCGCCGGGGATTTCCGGGCCCTGACGCCCTTGGTCCTGATGGAAGCGCTGGCGAAGGCCCGGACCGAGGTCTGCGAGCCGATGCACCGCTTCCGCTTGGAGCTGCCGGCCGGCCTGCTCGGGACGGCGCTGCCGACACTGGCGGCCTTGCGGGCGGTGCCCGGCTCGACGACGGTGGACGGCGCTTCGGCGGTGCTGGAAGGCGTGGTCCCGGCCGCGCGGGTGCACGACCTCGGGCAGCGGATCCCCGGGCTCACCGGCGGGGAAGGCGTGCTGGAGTCCTCGTTCGACCACTTCGCGCCGGTCAGCGGGGCGGTGGTGCCGGAGCGGACGCGGTGGGACGCCGATCCGCTGGATCGGAAGGAGTATCTGATGCGGGTGCAGCGCGGCGTGTGACCTCGTCAGGAGCCGTAGTCGCCGAAGGAAGGCGCCAGCAGGTCGAAGACCTGCCGGCCTTCCTCGGTGACGACTTGCCCGACGGTTTCGGGCCGCTCGCCGGCGAGCGTCAGTTCTTGGACCCGATGGAAGAGGATCCGATGAGCGGTCGCGAAGTGGGCGGCGACGGCGCGGGTGGCCAGGCTGCTTCCGCTTCCGTGGAGACCTGCCCGGTCCGCCTGAGCCGCCTTTTCGTGCTGCTCGACCCCCTTCGCAGGATCTATCTGCTCTGTCAGCACCTCGGCCAGTGCCGCTTCACGCTGTTCGTGCAGCTCCCGCAGGCGAGCGGTGAGCGTCGGGCTGTCCGCGATCACGCGGGTGATGTCGAGACCGAGGAATCCGGCGGTGGCGGCCTGGACGCGGACGTCAGTGCGGTGACGGGCACGCAGGGCGTGCAGGACCGGGGTACCCGCCGGGCGGCTGCGCACCGTCTCGGCGAGCGAGCCGGCGAACTCCTCCTGGAAGTCCAGCACCAGATCCTCTTTGCGGGGGAAGTAGTTCGTGACGGTCTTCTTCGCGACCCGCGCCGCGACCGCGACCTCCGCGATGGTGGTGGCCTCGAATCCGTGGGCGACGAACAGCCGGGTGGCGTGCTCGGTGATCGCCTGACGGGTCTGGCGCTTCTTCACCTCACGGAGGCCGAGCGGCATGTCGGTCACAGCAAAAACCTTACCCTCGTAGCATTTTTATGCTGGAGGTAGCGATGTCTCACGCGGACGGGGCCCAGTGCGGGTCCCGCCCGAGGTAGCGCAGCAGCTCCGCCTCGGCGCCGTCGCCGTCCGCGCCGGGCAGCTCGGCCGCGTAGGCGCCGTACTGCCGCAGCGGCTCGACGATCTGCCGCGCGACGACGAGCAGTTCCGCCGCCAGCTCCGGCGTCAGCGGCGAAGCCTGGCCGGTCGCCATGGCCATGTCCCAGGCGTGCACCGCCGCGTCCAGCGCGCACGCGGCCGCGCCGGCCTGCGCGCTCAGCTTGTTCGGCGGCACCGGGACCGCGACCTCGGCGGTCGCCGGGTCGACGGCGGCCCAGGCTTCGGCGGAGCGGATGAGGGCCTGCTCCAGAAACGCCCTCGGATCCTGCGGAGCGGCCGCTGAAGGAGTGAACGGATTCTCCTCCGGGCCGGCCTCGCCGTCGAGGAAGGCGGCGAACCCGATCTGGTCGCCCGCCGCGTGACGCAACACCTGGGTGACGGTCCACTCCGAGCAGGGGGTCGGACGGTTCAGGTCGCTCTCGCCGAGGGCGCCGACCACGGTGCGGAGGGCGTAGTGCGACGCGTCGAGGGCGGCGAATCCAGTGGCGCTCATGACGATTCCCTTCAGTTCGACCCCCGGCCCGGCGCCGCGGTCATACCTCGAGGATATCAGAACGGAATGATTCGTTCCACTGTTTCTGTCAGACGGATTCTCCCGCGATGCCCGCGCCGCGGGAAACAGCGTCGGTGGCGCAAGGTAGCGTTCCGGGAGTGGATCTCGATCTCGACGCCTACCTCGCCCGCATCGGTTACGCCGGCGACCGCGCCCCGACCGCCGCAACACTCAGAGCCCTGCAACGTGCCCACATCTACGCGATCCCGTTCGAGAACCTCGATCCGGCACGCGGCGTCGTCCCGTCGCTCGCGCTCGAGGACCTGACGGCGAAGCTGGTCGACGACACGACCCGGGGCGGGTACTGCTACGAGCACAACACCTTGTTCGCCGCCGCCCTGCGGGCGCTCGGCTTCCACGTCACGCTGCTGGCGGCCCGCGTCCGCGTGGGCGCCGGGCCGGCGGACGTCCGGCCGCGCACCCACATGCTGATGCTCGTGCTGGCCCCCGGCGATCCGCACCGCTACCTGGCCGACGTCGGCTTCGGCAGCGGCGGCGCCCTGCTGGACCCGATGCCCCTGGCGCCGGCCGCCGTCTACGACCACCCGCGCCATCACCGGCTGACCGTCGCGAGGTCCGACGAGCCACTGGAGACCTGGACGCTTCAGGCCTTCCAGGACGGTGAATGGCGGGATCAGTACGCGTTCACCGTCGAGCCGTTCCAGGCTCCTGACTTCGAGGTCATCAACTGGCACATCGCCACGAACCCGAAGTCCCCGTTCAGCTCGCGGCGGTACGCCACCCGGACTCTGCCGGACCGGCAACTGATGCTCGACACCCGCACGCTCACCGAGACCTACGCCGACGGGACCTCCCGCCGCCGTGAACTCGCCGACGACGAGGAAGTGCGCAGGGTCCTCGCGGACGAGTTCGGGATCGTCGAGCCCGGGCGGGAGGAGTAGACCCGGATCAGGCTCTCGGGGTGTCGGCCTGCTGCCCTTCCGCGGCTGTCTCCGCCAGGCGGACGGTCAAGCGGGCCTGCAAACTGTCCAGTATGAGGTCGAGGCCGTAACCGAAGTTCTCCAGCCGGACTTCCTCCGGATTCCGCTTCAGCTGCTCCAAAAGGAAGCCCGCCAGGTCGGCGTCGGCGGTTGATTCGACCACGGTGGGACCGACGATGTTCAGCCAGTCTTTCTCCTCGTAGCCGTTGCGCCGCAGCGCCGACAGCCATCCGGTCTCGGCGGTCGTGGCCCCCAGGACATAGGACGAGACCGCCCCCATCGCCTGGGTCGCCTCGTTCATGGTGAAGCCGGCCGTCGTCAGGATCGCCAGGCTCCGGGCTGTCACGTCGACGACGTGCGGACCCACATAGGTCATGCCGATCTGGCCCAGCACCTGGCCCAGCCACATGTGCCGCAGGCCGGCCGCGCGCAGGGTGTGGGCGACGGCGCGCAGCGCCGGGCGCCAGGACGCGGGGTCGGTGACCTCCGGGATCTCCATCTCGCCGTACACCGCGTCGGCGACCAGTTCGATCAGCTCGTCCTTGCTGGCCACGTGCCGGTACAGGGAGGTCGCGCCGGCGCCGAGCCGCTGGCCCAGGGTGCGCATGCTCAGGGCTTCCAAGCCCTCCTCGTCCAGCAGCCGGACCGTCTCGGCGACGATGCGCTCCCGAGTGAGCTGTTCCTTCTGGCGCCGCTGGGGACGGGTCCAGACCGAGGCGGGCGGTTTCGGCGCTGCCGGGTGCGGGGCGTCGGCATCGGCGTCGGTGTTCATTGCGCGGTTCCTCGTCTGTAGAGGGCCTGCTACTCCATGTCCCCAACTGTAGCCCAAAAGTGCGCACGCTGTTCGCACTTGCGCACGGCGTTCGCAGAAGCGTACGGTGTACTCATCGACAGCGCACACTGTGCGCAAATGCGAACGGTGTGCGCGACCACAGGGGTGAGTCCGCACCGAAGAAGGAGGGGAACATGTCAGAGACCATGACCGGCGCCCGGCGCTGGCTGATCCTGATCGTGTTGTGTCTGGCCACGTTGGTGCTCGTGGTGGACAACATGGTGCTGACCGTCGCGGTGCCGGCACTGACCGAGTCGCTGCACGCCAGCGCGCAGAACATCCAGTGGGTCCTGGACTCCTACATCCTGGTGTTCGCCGGCCTGCTGCTCACCACCGGCAGCTTGTCCGACCGGTTCGGGCGGCGGCGGGTGCTGATCATCGGGCTGGCGGTGTTCGGGATCGCCTCGGCGGTCGCCACCATGGCGAGCAACCCCGGCGAGCTGATCGCCGCGCGGGTGGCGATGGGCGTCGGCGGGGCGCTGCTGATGCCGAGCACGCTGTCGATCCTGATCACCGTGTTCACCGACGAGGCCGAGCGCCGCAAGGCGATGGCCGCCTGGACCGTGGTGGCGATGGTCGGACTGGTCGGCGGCCCCGTGCTCGGCGGCATCCTGATCAGCCACTTCTGGTGGGGCTCGGTCTTCCTGATCAACATCCCGATCGCGGCGCTGGCCATCGCCTCGGCGGTGCTCCTGATGCCGGAGTCCAAGGGCCCGTGGCGCAAGCCCGACCCGCTGGGCGCGGTGCTCTCGATCGTGGGGCTGACCTCGGCGGTGTGGGTGATCATCGAGTTCCCGAAGGGCTTCGCCCGGCCGGGCACGCTGACCGCGCTGGCGGTCGCGGTGGCGGCCCTGGTGGCCTTCGGGGTGTGGGAGACCCGGATCGCCGAGCCGATGGTGCCGCTGCACCTGTTCAAGCACCGGAACTTCTCCGGCGGCTCGTTCTCGCTGACCCTGGTGCAGATCGGCAACGGCGGGCTGCTGCTGGTGATGACCCAGTACCTGCAGTTCGTGCTCGGATACTCGGCGCTGAAGGCCTCGCTGTGCTTCATCCCGCTGGCGATCGCGGCACTGATCTTCAACACCCTGGGCGCCGGGCTCGGCATGAAGTTCGGCAACCGGCCGCTGATGGTGGTGGGCCTGCTGATCTGCGCGGTGGCGTTCGGGATCCTGGCGAACCTGGGCGTGGACGACGGCCTGGGCAAGCTGTTCGCGGGTCTGTTCCTGCTGGGCGCGGGCTCCGGGCTGGCGATGCCGGCCGCGATCACCGCGATCATGGGCGCGGTGCCGCCGGAGCACGCCGGCGTCAGCTCGGCGCTGAACGACACCGTGCAGCAGACCGGCGCGGCGCTGGGCGTGGCGATCATGGGGACCGTGGTGGCCAGCCGGTTCACCGCGAGCATGCCGGCCGGTGTCACCGGCGTGGCCCGGCACTCGCTGGGCGAGGCGTACGGGGTCGCGAAGGCGACCCAGAACAGCGCGCTGCTGGACTCGGCGCGGCACGCGTTCACCCACGCGGCGTCCGTGGCCTACGTCGCCGGCGCGGTGGGGGTGGTCGCCGCGGCGATCGTGTCCTTCGTGGTGCTGCGGGACGTGAAGACCCCGGCCGCTCCCGCCGCGGGTGAGGGCGGCTCGGGCACCGAGGCCGGCCAGAGCGACGCCTCGCTCGTCCCGGCTGAGGCCTGATC
>JABFXP010000695.1 GCA_013361685.1 Catenulispora sp. | reverse complement strand
ATGGCCGTCGCCGAGTACGGCGCGGACCGGGCCCGCGCGCGCCACTCGCGCCTGATCGCGATCGCGCGCACCGTGGACGGCCCGGCCGGCAAGAGCCTGGCCCAGGCCGCCCACGGCGCCGGGCTGCTGGTGCTGGGCAGCCGGGACGTCGACGGCTTCGCCGGCATGCAGCTGGGCTCGACCTCGATGCGGGCCCTGGCCGAGGCCTGCTGCCCGGTGCTGGTCGTGCGCGGGGCCGCCGAGCCCGCCGACGACCGCGTCGTGGCCGCCGTCGACATCGTCGAACCCTGCGAAGTCGTCCTGGACTTCGCGTACGCCGAGGCCGGGCGCCGCGGCGTCCCGCTCACGGTGCTCCATGTCTGGGACGAGCCCTGGATCCTCGCCTACGGACAGGAGGACCCCGGCATCGCCGACGACATCGCGCTGATCGAGGGCGAGCGCGAGGACCGTCTGCTGGCCGCGATCCGGACCGTCCAGCGCCGCCACCCCGGCGTCAGCCCGTTCCACCAGGTCGCCACCGGCTCCGCCGCCAACCTGCTGGTCGAGGCGAGCCGCCGGGCCGGCCTGCTGGTGACCGGCGCCCGCCGCAACGGCGCCGGCCGGCACGGGATGCGGCTGGGCCCGGTGACCCTGACCCTGCTGCACCACGCCGAATGCCCGGTGGCGGTGGTCCCGCTGGACCAGCGGTGAGCGGAAAGGGCCTAAAGGCCCTACTGGTGATTCCGGTGACAGTTCATGCTGCTCACGGAGTCGATGATCAATCCATCTCGGAAAAGGGCCTGGGTATTAGATGTCAACGAAGCGAGAGACGGCAGCGGAGGCGTTGCTGCGCCTGGGAACAGCCTTCACCCGGTCGCCGGCGAGCGACGACCTGCATGCCGTTTTCAAGACGGGTGGTCGCGACGGCGATGTCTTCTACCGGGACCGCTGGAGCCACGACAAGGTGGTGCGTTCTACACACGGCGTGAACTGCACGGGATCGTGCCGGTGGAAGGTGTATGTCAAGGACGGCATCATCACCTGGGAGAATCAGGAGACCGACTATCCGTCGGTGGGCCCGGACCGGCCGGAGTACGAGCCGCGCGGCTGCCCGCGCGGCGCGGCCTTCTCCTGGTACACGTACTCGCCGACCCGGGTCCGCTACCCCTACATCCGCGGCGTCCTGCTGGACCACTACCGCGCCGCCAAGGCCCGCCTCGGCGATCCGGTCCTGGCCTGGGCCGACGTGGTCGGCGACCCGGAGCGGCGCCGTTCCTACCAGCGGGCCCGCGGCAAGGGCGGCCTGGTGCGGGCCACGTGGGACGAGGCCGTGGAGATCATCGCCGCAGCCCACGTGCACACCATCAAGCAGTACGGTCCGGACCGGGTCGCCGGGTTCTCCCCGATCCCGGCCATGTCAATGGTCTCCCACGGGATCGGCGCCCGCTTCATGTCGTTGATCGGCGCCCCGATGCTGTCGTTCTACGACTGGTACGCCGACCTGCCGGTGGCCTCTCCGCAGGTGTTCGGCGACCAGACCGACGTCCCGGAATCAGGCGACTGGTGGGACGCCGCCTATCTGATCATGTGGGGCTCCAACGTCCCGGTCACCCGCACCCCCGACGCGCACTGGATGGCCGAGGCCCGCTACCGCGGCCAGAAAGTCGTGGTCGTCGCCCCGGACTACGCCGACAACGCCAAATTCGCCGACGAATGGCTGCACCCGCACCCCGGCACCGACGCCGCCCTGGCCATCGCCATGGGCCACGTCATCCTCAAGGAGTTCTTCGTCGACCGGCAGACCGAGTTCTTCGGCGACTACGTCCGGCAGTTCACCGACCTGCCGTTCCTGGTGACGCTGAAAGAGCGCGACGGCGCCTTCGTCCCGGACAAGTTCCTGCGGGCCTGCGACCTCGCCGACGGCCACGCCGACGTCGAGGGCGCGCAGTGGAAGACCGTCTTCCTCAACGAGTCCGGCGAGCCGGTGGTGCCCAACGGCTCGCTGGGCCACCGCTGGACCGAGTCCGACCGGGGCCGCTGGAACCTGGACCTGCACGAAGTCCGGCCCCTGATCTCGGCCGCCGACCGCGACGACGCCGCCGGCGTCGAAGTCCTGCTGCCCCGCTTCGACACCGACGGCGGCGAACATGGCCAAGGCCGCGGGGATGTGCTGCGCCGCGGCGTCCCCGCCGTCCGCCTGGCCGCCGACGGACCCCTGGTGACCACCGTCTTCGACCTCATGCTCGCGCAGTACGGCGTCGCCCGCCCCGGCCTGCCCGGCACCTGGCCCACCGGCTATGACGACGCCTCCCAGCCCGGCACGCCGGCCTGGCAGCAGGAGCACACCTCGGTGCCGGCGGCGCGCGCGGTGAAGATCGCCCGCGAGTTCGCCAGGACCGCGGAGAAGTCCCGCGGCCGCTGCATGATCCTGATGGGCGCCGGCACCAACCACTGGTTCCACTCCGAGACCATGTACCGCTCGTTCCTGGCGCTGCTGACGATGACCGGCTGCCAGGGCCGCAACGGCGGCGGCTGGGCCCACTACGTCGGCCAGGAGAAGTGCCGCCCGGCCACCGGCTGGGCGATGCTGGCCTCGGCCAACGACTGGTCCCGCCCGCCGCGCCAGGCGATCGGCACCGCCTACTGGTACCTGCACACCGACCAGTGGCGCTACGACGGCTTCGGCGCCGACGTGCTGGCCTCCCCGCTCGGCGAGGGCCGGTTCGACGGCCTGACCGGCGCGGACTGCCTGGCCACCTCGGCGCGCCTGGGCTGGATGCCGTCCTACCCCACGTTCGACCGGAACCCGCTGGACCTGGCCGACGCCGCCGAGGCCGCGGGCCAGGACCCGGCGGCCCACGTCGTCGACGAGCTCAAGGCCGGCCGGCTCGGCTTCGCCTGCGAGGACCCGGACGCCCCCGAGAACTGGCCGCGGGTGCTGACCGTGTGGCGCTCCAACCTCCTGGGCTCCTCGGCCAAGGGCGCCGAGTACTTCGCCCGGCACCTGCTCGGCACCGACTCCTCCCTGCGCGCCCCCGAGGCGCCGCCGGAGAGCCGGCCCCGCGACGTCGCCTGGCACGAGCAGGCACCGGAGGGGAAACTCGACCTGCTGCTGTCGCTGGACTTCCGGATGACGTCCACCACACTGATGTCAGACGTCGTGCTCCCGGCCGCGACCTGGTACGAGAAGCACGACCTGTCGACCACCGACATGCACCCCTACGTCCACGCCTTCACCGCCGCCGTCGACCCGCCGTGGCAGGCGCGCACCGACTTCCAGGCCTTCCACGCCATCGCCCGGCGCCTGTCGCAGCTGGCCGTCGGCCACCTGGACGTGCGCCGCGACGTCGTGGCCACCGCCCTGCAACACGACACCCCCGGCGAGATCGCCCAACCCGGCGGCGTGGTCCTGGACTGGCGGCGCGGCGAATGCGAGCCGGTGCCCGGGCGGACCATGCCGAACCTGACCGTCGTCGAGCGCGACTACACCGCGATCGGCGCCAAGATGGCCGCCCTGGGCCCCCTGGCCGACAAGCTGGGCCTGCCGGTGAAGGGCATCACCTTCGAAGTGGCGCCGGAAGTGGACCAGCTGGGCCGGCTCAACGGCGTCGTGGCCCAGGGCCCGGCCGCCGGACGGCCGAGCCTGGACACCGACATCAAGGCCGCCGAGGCGATCCTGCTGTTCTCCGGCACCACCAACGGCCGGCTGGCCGTCACCGGCTTCCACACCCTGGAGCAGCGCACCGGCCAGGAGATGGCGCACCTGGCCGCCGAACACGAGGGCAAGCAGATCCGGTTCGCCGACACCCAGGCGGCCCCGGTGCCGGTCATCACCTCCCCGGAATGGTCCGGCAGCGAAGCCGGCGGACGCCGCTACACCGCCTTCACCCTCAACACCGAGCACCTCAAGCCCTGGCACACCCTCACCGGACGCCAGCACTTCTTCCTCGACCACGACTGGATGCACGAGACCGGTGAGGCGCTGCCCGTGTACAAACCGCCGCTGGACATGAACCGGCTGTTCAACGAGCCGCGCATCGGACCGGACGGCGACCGCGAGGTGACCGTCAGATACCTGACACCGCACAACAAGTGGTCCATCCACTCCGAATACCAGGACAACCTGTTCATGCTCTCCCTGTCCCGCGGCGGCCAGCTGATCTGGATCAGCCCCGCCGACGCCGCCGCGATCGGCGTCGCCGACAACGACTGGGTCGAGGCCGTCAACCGCAACGGCGTCGTCGCGGCGCGCGCGGTGGTCTCGCACCGCATGCCGACCGGCACCGTCTACATGCACCACGCGCAGGACCGGACGGTGGGCGTGCCCAAGACGCAGACCACGAAGAAGCGCGGCGGCATCCACAACTCCCTGACCCGTGTGATCCTCAAGCCCTCGCACCTGATCGGCGGCTACGCGCAGCTGTCGTGGGCGTTCAACTACCTCGGCCCGACCGGCAACCAGCGCGACGAAGTGACCGTGATCCGCAAGCGCACCGAGGAGGTGACCTACTGATGCGGGTCATGGCACAGATCGCGATGGTGATGAACCTCGACAAGTGCATCGGCTGCCACACCTGCTCGGTGACGTGCAAGCAGGCGTGGACCAACCGCGGCGGCGTGGAGTACGCCTGGTTCAACAACGTGGAGACCCGGCCCGGGCAGGGCTACCCGCGGCGCTACGAGGACCAGGAGCGCTGGGGCGGCGGATGGACGCTGAACCGGCGCGGCAAGCTCACCCTGCGCGCCGGCGGACGGTGGCGCAAGCTCTCCCAGATCTTCTCCAACCCCAAACTGCCCGGCATCAGCGACTACTACGAGCCCTGGACCTACGACTACCGCAACCTGACCGACGCGCCGCTGGGCGACGACATCCCGGTCGCCCGGCCGCGTTCGCTCATCTCCGGCAAGCCGATGGAGATCACCTGGTCGGCGAACTGGGACGACAACCTCGGCGGCATGCCGCAGCACGGCGAAGAGGACCCCATAGCGGCGAAGGTCCGCGCACAAGTCGCCGACAAGGTCGTCTACGAGTTCGAGCAGGCGTTCATGTTCTACCTGCCCCGGATCTGCGAGCACTGCCTCAACCCCGCGTGCGTCGCGTCCTGCCCCTCCGGCGCCATGTACAAGCGCGCCGAGGACGGCATCGTGCTCGTGGACCAGGACCAGTGCCGCGGCTGGCGCATGTGCGTGACCGGCTGCCCCTACAAGAAGGTCTACTTCAACCACAAGACCGGCAAGGCCGAGAAGTGCACCATGTGCTACCCGCGCCTGGAGGTCGGGCTGCCCACGGTGTGCTCGGAGACCTGCGTCGGACGGCTGCGATACCTCGGCGTGATGCTCTACGACGCCGACAAGGTCACCGCCGCCGCCTCCGTTCCCGACGACCGCGACCTGTACGCCGCGCAGATGGGCGTGTTCCTCGACCCGCACGACCCGGAGGTGGCCGCCGAAGCAGAACGCTCCGGCATCCCCTTCGACTGGATCGAGGCCGCGAAGAAGTCGCCGGTGTACGACCTGATCGCCAAGTACCAGGTCGCTCTGCCGCTGCACCCGGAGTACCGGACCATGCCGATGGTCTGGTACATCCCGCCGCTGTCGCCGGTGGTCGACGCGCTGGCCGACACCGGCCACGACGGAGAGGACGCCGACAACCTCTTCGGCGCCATCGAGACGCTGCGGATCCCGGTGGAGTACCTCGCCGAGCTGTTCACGGCCGGCGACACCGTGCCGGTGGACTCGGTGCTGCGGCGGCTGGCCGCGATGCGCTCCTACATGCGCCGGATCAACCTCGGCGAGGAGAAGGACGAGTCGATCGCCCGCACCGTCGGGCTCAGCGGCGACCAGATGGAGGCGATGTACCGGTTGCTGGCGATCGCCAAGTACCAGGACCGGTACGTGATCCCGACCGCGGCGGTCGCGGACGCGCAACGGCTGGAAGAGGCCGCCACCGCGGGCTGCTCGGTCGACTTCGACGAGATGCCCGGCGGCTCCGGACCGTTCGGCGAGACCTCCGGGCGCAGCACGCCGGTGGCGGTGGAGAACTTCCACGCCCTGCGCGAGCGCGGCGCCTCCGACCGGCCGGCCGACACCGCGGGCCTGCGCGGCCGGGTCAATCTCCTGAACTGGGACGGCAACGGAAGGCCCGACGGGCTGTTCCCGGCACAAGCAGAGGACGACTGACGATGAGCAAGCAAACGCGGGTGCTGCGCCAGGCTGCCTCCTGGTGCCTGCGCTATCCCGACAGCGAAGTCCTGGACACCTTCCCGCTCGTGGCCACCGCCCTGGCCGAACTCGGCGCCGTGCCCGGCGCCGAGCCGCTGCGGACCTTCCTCAGCTACGCGGCCCGGACCGCGCCGATGGAACTGGCGGCGCACTACGTGACCGTCTTCGACCTGCGCAACCGCCGCAGCCTGAACCTGACCTGGTGGTCCGACGGCGACACCCGCCGGCGCGGCATGGCGCTGCTGACGTTCAAAGACGCCTACCGGGCCGCCGGGTGGCGCTTCGACGGCGACGACCTGCCCGACCACCTGCCCGCCGTGCTGGAGTTCAGCGCCCTGGACGACGGCGGCGCCCGGCGCGCCGGGGAGGACCTGCTCTCCCGGCACCACGGCGGCGTCTGCGCCCTGCACGATGCGCTGAGCGCCGCCGGGACGCCCTACGCACACGTCCTGGACGCCGTGCGGACCACCCTGCCGCCGCCCCGGCCGGACGAGGCCCGCGAACCCGAACGCCCGCTGCTGGAACTCGTCGGTCTCGACGCCTATCCCGCTCACCTCATGGAGGCCGGCCGATGAACTCCCCGACGACCCGGATCCTGCTGTGGGGCGCGCTGCCCTACGCGGTGCTGGCCGCCCTGATCATCGGCACGATCTGGCGCTACCGGTACGACAAGTTCGGCTGGACCACGCGTTCCTCGCAGCTGTACGAGTCGCGCCTGCTGCGCATCGCCAGCCCGCTGTTCCACTTCGGGCTGCTGTTCGTCATCCTCGGGCACATCGGCGGACTGCTCATCCCGCAGTCCTGGACCGACGCCGCCGGCGTCAGCGACCACACCTACCACCTGGTCGCCCTGGTCAGCGGCACCGCGGCCGGCGTCGCCACGCTCGCGGGCATCGCCCTGCTCATCTACCGGCGCCGCACCACCGGGCCGGTGTTCCTGGCCACCACCCGCAACGACAAACTGATGTACGTCTTCCTCGGCGGCGCGATCGGCGCCGGACTGACCGCGACCCTCACCAACGCCGCCACGCTCGACCACAACTACCGGCAGACCGTCTCGCCGTGGCTGCGCAGCTTGTTCTATCTGCACCCGGACGTCGACCTGATGCAGAAGACACCCGGCGTGTTCCAGGCACACATCCTGATCGCCTTCGGGCTGTTCGCGTTGTTCCCGTTCTCCCGGCTCGTGCACGCCTTCAGCGCGCCGGCCGGCTACCTGTTCCGTCCTTATATCGTCTATCGCAGCCGGGACCCCAAGACGCTCGGAGCGCGGGCCCCTCGGCGCGGATGGGAGCGAGTCGGATGACCGCCGTCGCACGAAAACCTGCCGCATCCGACGCCGAGCCGGTCCGGATACCGGCTGCCGCCTGGCGCAACCTCGTCATGGCCACCCTCGGCTTCACGATCAACTTCTGGGCCTGGAACCTCATCGGCCCGCTCGGCCCCACCTTCGGCAAGGACCTGCACCTGAGCTCGGCGACCCAGTCGCTGCTGGTCGCGGTGCCGGTGCTGGTCGGCGCGGTCGGCCGGGTCCCGGTCGGCGCCCTGACCGACAAGCTCGGTGCGCGCACGATGTTCCCGCTGGTCAGCTTCCTGACGATCATCCCGGTGCTGCTGCTGATCCCGGCGAAGCACTCGCTGCCGGCGCTGTTGGCGGTGGGCTTCCTGCTGGGCCTCGGCGGCACCACGTTCGCCATCGGCGTGCCGCTGGTGAACTCCTGGTTCCCGGCCGCCAAGCGCGGCCTGGCGATCGGCGTGTTCGGGATGGGGATGGGCGGCACCGCGCTGTCGGCGTACTCCACGCCGCGGCTGAGCAGGGCGCACGGCCTCGACTTCCCGTTCCTGCTGGTCGCCGGGCTGCTCGCGGCCTTCGGACTGCTGGCGCTGGTGCTGGTCAGCGACCGCCCCGACCGGCCGGTCCCGGCCGAGCCGCTGCGCCGCCGGCTGTCCGCCGCCGGCCGGCTGCGGGTGACGTGGGAGCTCAGCGGCCTGTACGCGGTCGGGTTCGGCGGCATCGTCGCCTTCGGCGTCTACCTGCCGACCTACTTGAAGAACCTCTACCACCTGTCCCAGACCGACGCGGGCACCAAGGCGGCCGGGTTCGCGCTGCTGGCCGTCGTCTTCCGGCCGATCGGCGGCTGGCTGTCCGACCGCGTGGCGCCGGCGTCGGTGGCCGCCGGCGGCTTCGTGGTCGTGGCGGTGCTGGGCGTGGTGCAGGCCTTCGATCCGGCGCTGGGCCCCGGCGCCACGGTCGCCCTGCTGGGCATCGCCGCGGCCCTGGGCACCACGGCCGGCGCGGTGTTCGCCCTGGTCGCCCGGGTCACCCCGCAGGCGCAGGTGGGCAGCGTGACCGGCATCGTCGGCGCGGTCGGCGGCCTCGGCGGATTCGTGCCGCCGCTGGTGATGGGCGCCGTGTACGGGGCCAAGCACAGCTACTCGATCGGGCTGATGCTGCTGGCCGACTTGGCCTTGGCCGCGATGGTCTACGCCGCGGTGCGCATGCGCCGCGCGCGGGCGGCGGAAGCCTGACGCGAAGGCTGATCCACTGGCTGATTCACTGCCGGCCGCCGCTTTGGACGCAGGTCCGAGGCGGCGGCTTGCTGCGTGTCACGGACGTACGGCCACGAGCAGATCAACCACGTAGCTCTCCTGAATCTCGCCGCTGGGGAACGCCTGACGCAGCAACCTGCGTTCTTCGGCGAAGAACGTGTTCCGACGGGCCTCCTCCAGGACGAGGAACGCCGAGCGGCTGCCGAGGTTGGCCAGGTGCGTGTCGAGGTCGACCACCCGAGCCCAGGGCAGCCGGCGGCGGGTGACCCGCAGCCCGGTCAGGCCCGCCAGCCGGATGGCGTCGCCGTCGTCGGGCCGGGCGGCGGACGGCGGTTTCGCCTCGCAGCAACCGGCGATGCGCTCGTGCTGCGCGCGGATCCACGGCACGTCGAAGGCTGTGGTGTTCCACCAGACGGCCAGCGCGCCGGCGGGGCGCAGGACCCGCAGCGCCTCCGGGACCGAGCGTGCCGGATCAGTCCACTGCCAGGATTGCGCGTAGGTGATGAGGTCGCAGGTGGCACCGGCCAGCGGCAGGGCGTTGCCGTCTCCGCGCACGACCGGTACGCCGGGCAGCGCCTTGCGGCACTCGCCGGCCATGGCCGCACCGGGTTCGACGGCGATCACCTCGGCGCCCCGGTCACGCAGCGCCGCGGTGGCGATCCCCGTGCCGGCCCCGACATCGGCGGCCCGGGCACCGGCCAGGCGGCGACCGGCGATCTGTTCGACGGCGTCGAACACGGCGGGTGGATAGCCGGGCCTGCTGGCCGCGTACTGGGCGGCGGCCATGTCGAACGACTCCGCACGAGAGCTGATGGTCATCTCCCTGAATTTCGATCCGCGCCGGGCGATGAGGCCGGAGCGGCCGCCCGCGTCCCGCGTCGGCCGTTCGGGCCCGCACCGGTCCCGACTCATGTGTGCACCCTGTCATAGAGTGGGCACACTGTAGGCACGGCATGGGCATGATGTGGGCATGCCGTGAGATCAGTGTGGCGGAAACGTTTGCTGATCAATAAGCTCAAGTCCGGTGCGCCGGGAAGTCTGGTCGGCTCGGGATGACCGATACCTGCCAGAGGTCTCGGATCCGACAAGCTCGTCAGGGGTGCGCCGGTGCTGCATGTGGTCGGGATCGTGATGTCGCTGGTGGTGCTGGGCACCGCCGTCGCCACCTTCGCCCGGCGGTGGGGCGTCCCGGCGCCGTCGCTGCTGGTGCTCGCCGGGATCGGGGTGGCGCTGATCCCCGAGGCTCCCGCCGTGCATGTGGAGCCGGACGTGATCGCGCTGGTGGTGCTGCCTCCGCTGCTCTACGCCTCCGCCGAGGAGATCTCGGCGCGGGATCTGCGGCGGGTGTGGGTGCCGGTGCTGGTGCTCGCCCTCGGCCTGGTGCTGGCCACCGCGGCGGTGGTCGCCTCGCTGGCGCTGGCCCTGACCGCGCTGTCCGGGGCGATGGCGTTCGTGCTGGGGGCGGTGCTGGCCTCCACCGATCCGGTGGCGGTGACCGCCTTGGGCCGCCGCCTGCCGCTGCCGGGCCGGATCCAGGTGCTGGTGCAGTCCGAGAGCCTGTTCAATGACGCCACCTCGCTGGTGCTGTTCAAGGTGGCGGTGGCCGGTGCGGTGGCCGCCGGCTCGGTGAGCGCGGGCGCGGCTGTCGGGAAGTTCCTGGTGCTGGCCGGCGGCGGCATCGTGGTCGGGGCCGTGGTGGCCGCGGTGGTGGCCGCGCTGCGCTCGCGTGCCGACGATCCGGTGTTGCAGACCGTGATCGCGCTGATCACGCCGTACGCGGCCTATCTGCTGGCGGAGAACATCGACGTCTCCGGCGTGACGGCGGTGGTGGTCGCCGGGGTGGTCTCCGGCAGCCTCGGGCACCGGATCACCGACGCCCGCACCCGGCTGCATCTGCAGAGCGTGTACGCGGTCGTGGTGTTCGGTCTGGAGTCGGTGGTGTTCGCGCTGATCGGGCTGGAGCTGCCGACCCTGGTGCGGGAGCTGGGCCCGGGCAACCGGTGGTGGCCGGCGCAGGCGGCGGTGATCGCCGTGGCGCTGATCGGGATCAGGATGGCCTGGGTGTGGCCGACGACGGCGCTGGCCCGGCCGACCCGCTCCTACCCGACGTGGCCGCTGACCCGGGTGGTCACCTGGGCCGGGACCCGGGGCGTGATGCCGCTGGCGGCGGCGCTGTCGATCCCGCTGGTCGCCGACGACGGCGCGCCGCTGGCGGGGCGGCCGCTGGTGCTGGTGCTGACCACCGCCGTGGTCGCCGCCACGCTGACGGTGCAGGGGCTGAGCCTGGCGGGCGTGGTGAAGACCTCGGGCCTGGCCGTGCCCCCGGAGCACGCCGCGGCCAAGGAGGCGGCGGCCCGGGCCGCGATGGACCAGGCGGTGGTGGGATACCTGGACGACCTGGCCGCGGTCGGCGCGGTGAACGAGATGGCGGTCGCGCGGCTGCGGGCCCGCTACGCCGAGCGCCTGGATCCCGACACCGACGCCGCGCTGCTGGACGATCTGGCCACCTTGCGCCGCGACGTGCTCAGCGTGCAGGCCGGGGAGCTGCGGCGGCTGTTCGCCGAGGAGCAGATCGGCGACGCGATGCGGCGCAGACTGCAGGCTGAGCTCGACCGGCGCGAGGCGGGGCTCGAAGCCTGAGGGGCTGCCCGCGGTGCCCGCTGCGCCCGCCTTGGGGCGCTGCGGGCAGCCGACGGGCTCGGCATCGAATCAGCGCTCGGAGGTGATCGCCACCGCGGGCCCCCGCGCCCACCGTGGGCCGTCGCGGGCAGCCGACGGGCTCGGCACCGAATCAGCGCTCGGGGACGATCGCCACCGGGCAGTGGGCATGGTGCAGCACCGTGTGCGCGATACTCCCGATTCGCATACCGTCCCTGTTCCCTCGGGCCTTGCCGCCGATGACCACCAGACTGACGAGTTCGGTGGACTCCACCAGCAGCTTGGCCGGCAGCCCGGCCAGCGCCTCGTACGACACGGGCACCTGCGGATGCTTCGCCTTCCAGGGCTCCAGAATCCCTTCCAGATCCTTCCGCGCCGCTTTCAGCGCCTCCCGGCGGTGCGAGACGGCGAAGGAGTGCGTGCCGTACGCGTACAGGACCGACGGGTCCTCCCAGGCGTAGAACGCGTACAGGCCGCCGTTCCGGCGGGCCGCCTCCTCGAAGGCGAACGCCAGCACCTCCGGGCCGGTCGCCGGGTCGCCGACGTCGACGCCGACCATGACGCGCTGCTCGGGGTGCTTGGGGGCGGCGCGCACCACCAGCACCGGGCAGTGGGCCAGGCCCAGCACCCCCAGCGACACCGAACCGAGCAGCTGCCCGGTCAGACCGCCCCGGCCGCGGCCGCCGACGACGAGCAGCGATGCCAGGTCCGCCACCTCCGCCAGGGCCGGCGCCGCCGGTCCGGACACGGCGGCGGTCTCCAGGTGCAGGTCCGGGTACTGCGCCCCGACCTGTGCCGCGGCCTTGGCCAACTGCTCCTCGGCGGCCTCGCGCAGCACCGTCTCCGGGGTGAGGTCCGGCGGGATGCCCTGGGTCACCGGGATGAAACCGTGATAGGCGTGCGCCAGCCACAGCGCGGTCCCGCGCAGCCGGGCCTCCTGGGCCGCCGTGGTGATCAGCTGGTCGCTGTGCTCGAAGTCGTCGATGCCGACGACCACCGGTCCGGTCATGGTCGTGGTCCTTTCCGATGCGTGTATCAGGCCTCTCTCAGCCTCCGCCGCCGGGCCGCGCCCGGTCAGGGCCGAAGGGCCCGAGTGCCGCCGGGGCATCGGTCCCGGACCTGCGGCCTCGGCTCAGCAGGCCTCGTCGGCGACGTCGTCGCCCATCAGGTCCCGGCGCTGGATCCGCCGCCCGGCGATCACCTGGGTCCGGACCTTGATGAAGTACTCCCGGTCCGGCAGCCAGGTGTCGATCCCGAGCCCGGCCAGGCGCTCCTGCTCCGCCGGCGCGGTCACCAGCGACGAGCGGCCGGTCAGCGTCACGGTCCACCCGCTGTGTGTGGCCTCGTCGACCTCGTCCACCTCGAAGGCGACCACCGTGTCCGCCACCGCGGCGCCGAACTTGGCGCCCTTGCGGGTCTTGAACACCACGTCCTTGCCGTCGAGCTTGAAGTTGACCAGGTGCACGGCCGGCATGGCGTAGCGGCTGTAGACGACGCGGCCGACCGAAGCCGTCGCGGCCAGTTTCAGGGCCTCGTCCTGGCCCAGGTTCTCGATCGCCTTGTCACTTCCCATAAGGACATCGTCCGCTGTGCTGATCAGCGATGACAGGGCCGAAAGCCCCGGTTGCACCCCCTGCCCGGCGCGATCGGGGATCTTCTAAGCTGTGGGCATGCCCGAAGAAGTCGGCAAAACCCGCCACCCGCTGCTGCCGCAGTTGCGTTTCGATGAGCTGATCGATGAGCTGGTCAGCCGGTTGGATCAGGTCAAGGCGGCGCGTGGCCGGGTTCAGC
>JABFXP010000400.1 GCA_013361685.1 Catenulispora sp. | reverse complement strand
AGGTACCTCGTTGACGAGGTACCTGGCGGCGCGCGGGTGCAGCCAGGCGTTGTTCTTGGCGGTGCCGCGGTAGCGCAGTTTCAGGCTCGGCCGCCGCGGGTGGCCACCCAGGCGATGGCCCGCTCGACCTGCGGCCGGTCAGCCCGGTAGGCGGCTTTCAGGCCCGAGTCGGTGTTGCAGGCGAGGCAAGCGCGGCGCGCAGCAGCGCGTCGTGCTCGGTCGTGCAGCAGACAGCCCGTGCAGGCGATACCGAAGTTGACGCTGCGGCCTGGGGTGATCGCTCGGGTGATCCGGCCGGGCAGGTGCAGGTGCCGGCCGTCTCGTCCACGGCGAAGTGGTCGATGATGAACCCGCCGGAACCGCCGGCCGGACCGGCGCCGTCGGATCACCGCGGCGCAGTTGGCGGCTGCCAGCGCGGCGCGCAGTTCCCCGGTGTCGTAGGCCGAGTCGCCGTAGCCGCAGACCGGTTCATCATGGGTGGCGAGCATCCGGGCTGCCACGGCCGCATCGTGGTTGGCGTCCCCGGCGGCCATGGTCAGCTCGCACTGCCTGTTCAGGCCGGCGGACGGCTCGACCTCCAGGTGCGCCCGGTAGCCGTCGCGCCGGTCGGACGGGCTCTTCTTGCGGGCATGCCGGTCCTGCGGATCAACCGTGGAGATCCGGTCCTGTGCGACATTGCGGGCGATACGCCGGCACCCGTCCCGGCCGTCGGAGGCCTCGGCTGGTTCCACGCCCTGCCCGGCGACCAGCGCCAACAGGCCGATCGCAGCGGCCGCTGCCCGTCAGCGGCCGCATCGGCGCCGGCGAAGTGGCTCACCAACGCCAGCGCGTCGTTCACCAGCGCCGCTGGCAGGTCATGATCTGGGTCGGATACGGGTTCGACGATGGCCCTGCGGCGGGCGTAGGCGGCGCGTCCGGGTTTGGTGGCAACCGTGCTCGGCCTTCGCCGGTGTCGGCGGCGGACTGGTGTAGGCGCATGATCCGCGATTCGGGGTCGGTGAGGTTGGCTGCGCTTTGTTTTCGGGACGGACCTTGTCGGCGGCGTCGGCGGCGTCGACGGCTGCGGCCGGCAGCGCCGCGGCGGCGGCTTCCAGAGCGGCGATCTCGGCCTCGACCACGAACCCCCGGCGGGTTGGCATGGACTGCCCACGCTCCTAGCGTGGAGCAATGACAGATCCTGACGTGGTGGCCGTAGTGCGTTCCGCGGTCGGCGGAGAGCGCGAGGTGCTGGAGGCGTTTCTGGACTTTCAGCGGGCCGTGGTGCGACGTAAGGCAACCGGGTTGTCCGAGCAGGAGGCCCGCCGGCGCTTGGTTTCCTCGGCGACGACGATCGTCGGCCTGGTCAAACACCTGACCGTCGTCGAGTACAACTGGTTCGAGCGGATTCTTGCCCAGCGTCCCTCGCAGCTGCCGGAACCCGACGCCACCTTCGCGGTCGGCGACGACGAGACCGTCAAGGACGTACTTGACGCATATGACGCAGCCTGTGACCGATCGCGGGAGATCGCGGCGCAGTTCGAGCTCGACCACGCGGTGCCGCAAGAGGAGCTCGGTCAGGTGTCGCTCCGCTGGATCTACATGCACATGATCGAGGAAACCGCCCGCCACGCCGGGCACGCCGACATCCTCCGGGAGCTCACAGACGGATCGACGGGCGTGCTCGGCTAACCGCTGACCCGTCGCGCAGAGCGGGCATTACTGACCCACGCTCCTAGGCGAGTCGCTCCGGCCCCGGACCGGCAGCCGACGGCAACGCGAGGATTTCCCTGCGCAGCGGCAAGGCGGTCGCCAGCACGAACACCCCGAACAAAGTGATCGGCAGCAGCCCGAACGGCACGAGGTAGTCGAGCGGGTGGCGCATCACGTTGCCGGCCTCGGCCCACCAGTTCCCGAAGGTGTCGGCCGCCATCGTGGCCGCCGCCAGCGGTGGACCGGCCGGGCTCACCCGGGCGATGAGCACGACGGCCAGCACGTCGAGCACGAGCATCGCGTGGAACACCACCTGGATCGGGACCGGGTCGCGGCTGAACGCGTGTATCCCGCCGATCCATACGGAATACACGTGTGAGCAGGCCCCCTCGCCGAAGCCCACGACGTAGCCGGCCGCGACCCACCGTGCGCGACGCGGCAGGTATCCCCACATGCCCAACTTCAAGAACGTTGCTCCCCCGGCCGGCTCCTGGCGCAGGGCGAGGGTCTCAATGGTCTGAGTTTCGACCGAAGACGTAGAGACCCTCGTCACCGCGCTATACGCGAACCTGGGCAGGATACTTCTCTACCCGCCGCCCACGCGCAGCCTCGCAGCGACCTCGCCGCAGCCGAAGCTACGGCTTGATCCCCACCCCCGCCAATCCCCAGATCTGCTCCCAATCCCCGCGCGGCTCACCATCCGGCCGCCACAGCGGGCGCGGCACCAATCCCGGTTCGACGATCTCCGTCCCGTCGAACATCGCGCGGATCTCGTCATCAGTCCGCACATACATCTGCGAGGTGGCCTGATCCCAAGCCTTCAGCGCCGCCTCCGCCTGCCCCGGGCGACCCCCGTCAGTCAGGTGCGTGACGACCAGCGCACTTCCGGAAGGCACAGCGTCCAGGAACGTGCGGATGATGCGGTGCGGCTCCTCCTCAGGAGCGATGAAATGCAGCAGGGCCGACATCAGGATCGCCACCGGGCGGTCGAGGTCCAGGACCCGGCGCAGTTCCTTGTCTGCCAGTACCTGCTGCGGGTGGCGGATGTCGGCCAGTACGACCGCGGTGTGGGCCGGGTCGGTGGCGGCCACGGCCCGGGCGTGGACGGCGACCATCGGGTCCTCGTCGACGAAGACGATGCGGCACCGGGGGGCGATCGAGCGGGCCACCGCGCCGATGTTGCCGGTGCCGGGCAGGCCGCTGCCCAGGTCCAGGAACTGGGTGACGCCGGACTCGAGCAGGAAGCGTACGGCGCGGCCCAGGAAGGCGCGGTTCTCCTCCACCATGGCGCGGCCCTGGGGGACCAGGCGCAGGGCGGTCTCGGCGGCCTCGCGGTCCACGTCGAAGTAGTGCATGCCGCCGAGTAAGTACTCGTAGATGCGGGCCGGGTGGGCCCGGGTGGTGTCGAGTTCCGGCGGGACCCAGCCGGGGGCCAGGGGGTCGTCGGCGCCCGGCGCCGGGTCCCCGTGCGTGTCGCTGTTCTGCATATCGGTCCGCTCCGGCAACGTCGCCGTCGTCCGCATGATCCCGTTCCGTACCGCGGTCTGGAGGGGCTCGGCCCCAAGTGTCTTCGAAGGCTGATGAAACTCGTCCGCCACGCCGAGTAGCGTATCCGACACTCGGGCCGACGGGTCGCAATCGATCGAACCTTTGTCGGACGTCGCTGTGAGCTGCGGTGGCGTCGGGTCGGTCACGCGTGGGGCGGTCGGCTGTCATCGTCCTGATGCGTCTTGGTCCCGGCGCGTACGTCGTCTTGTGGCGCGGCACCTGGTATTAAGTGTGGTCATGTCGAAGAATGCCAGGGCCCGACACGTCAAACGCCGCCTCATAGCCGGAGTGGCACTGACCACCGTCGTCAGCGCCGGTTCGGCGACCGCCGCCGCCGCGAACACCGGCACCCCGAACAACGGCACCCCCACCACGTCGCCCACCACCCCGGGCGGACCGACCGTGCCGGTGACGCCGCCGTCCGCCGATCCGGTGCAGGCGCCGACCGCGCCGCCGTCGAGCAGCACCCCGAGCCCGTCGCCGACGCCCAAGCCGGCCCCGCCGTCGCATCCCAAGGCCGGTGCCGGGCACTTCGACAACGCCCTGATCGCCACCACCGCCCTGACCTACGTCGGCCGCTGGGGCGGGCAGGCCTGCCTGGACGCGCACCAGGACGCCACCGGCCAGTGCCGCGAGTTCGTGAACTGCGTCGTGTACCTGGCCACCGGCGGCAAGATCTGGCCGGTCGACGGCGGCGGCGACTACCAGGCGAGCTTCGCCGCGGCCGGCGGGGTGCCGGTGGCCGCCGCCGACGCCGCCGAGGGCGACATCATCCAGATCGGCGACAGCGACTCCTCCAACCCCCTGCACACCGCGATCGTGGTGGAGAACAAGGGGAACGGGACGTTCACGGTCGTCGACTCCAACTGGGTCGGCTGGCCGACCACGCCGGAGCTGGTCGGCGTGCACGACTGGACGCCGCCGGACGGCGCCCGGATCTGGCGGCTGGGCGCGGTCACCGCGCAGCCGGCCGGGGCCCACGGCACCAAGGGGTCCAAGAACCCCGCCCTGGCGGGCGCCAAGGGCTCCGGAGGCGGCGCGGGCTCGGCGACGCAGGACCCGGCGACCGCGGCGCTCCTGACGCCTCCTGCGGCCCCGAATCTGAGCACTGACACGGTCGCCGGTCTGGCCTCCGGGCTGATCGCGGTGCGGGCCGCCGACGCCGACCCGCAGCACCCGGCGACGCGGGTGCGGTTCTGGATCGACGGCAAGCCCGCCGACGCCGCCGACTCGGTGGCCGGCCTCGCGCAGTGGCAGCTGGACACCGGCTCGCTGGCCGACGGCCCGCACCAGATCAGCGCGCAGGCCATCACCGCGGCCGGCGCCATCTCCGTGCTCGCGGCCCCGGCGACCGTCACCGTGACCAACCATCAGCTCGCGCTCGCGGTGGCGGGCCCGAACACGCCGCTGCTGACCGGCACGGTGCCGTTCGCCGTCGGCGCCGCGCCGGCCACCGATCTGGACAAGCTGACGCTGAGCGTGGACGGCAAGGCCGCGCCGAGCCAGCCCGCCGCGACGCACGGCACGGTGAACCTGGACACCTCCACGCTGACCGCCGGGCTGCACGCGGTGAGCATCGCCGTCACCGACCACGAGGGCCGGACCGCGACCTGGGGTCCGGTCACGATCAGCGTCACCGGCGCCGCGACCGGACCGCGGGCGGTGCTGCCCTCGGCCGCCGCCGGCCACGGCGACCTGGTCTCCGTCACCGCCGGCGGGCAGCTGGTGCGCTACCCGTGGCGCGCCGACGCCGCCTTCGGGACGCCGCAGCCGCTGGCCGACGGCTTCGACACCGTCACCACGCTGCTGGCCGGGCACTTCGCCGGCGACGGGACCGCCGCGCAACTGCTCGCGGTGCGCAAGGACGGCAGCGCGCACGTCTACGGCTTCGACCCCGCCGGCAAGCTGGTGGACCAGGCGACGATCACCGGGCCGGCCTGGGGGACGTACACCCGGCTGGTGGCCGGGCGCTTCACGAAGGACGGCGGGCAGTCGCTGGTCGGCATCGACAAGGACGGGCACGCTCAGCTGATCACCCTGGACGCCGCGGGGAAGACCGCGACCGCCCAGGGGCTGTCGGTGGATCCCGACCTCGGCGCGGCGCCGACCGTCCTCACCGAGCCGGCGTCCGCGGTCGCCGGCCAGGCGGCCGGGGCGGCCGACCGGTTGCTCGCGGTGTCCGCGACCGGCGCGACCACGGCGTTCACCTTCGACGCCAAGCAGGGGTTCGTGAAGGTCAAGGAGGCGAAGAACGCGCCGCGGCTGCAACTCCCGGCCCCGGCCGCGGCGCCGGTGCTCGGGGCGTTCGTCGGCACCGGACCGGAGGTGCTGGTCACCGGCGCCGACGGCCAGACGTGGGCGATCTCGGCCACCCAGCTGAACCGGCCGTCGCAGGGTGCGGTGTTCAACGTGCCCGAGGTCGTGCCGGTGCTGACCGCGTCGGCCCCGGTGGTGCAGGGGCAGCGGCGGATGAGCGTGATGCCGGGCTGAGTGCCCGCCGTGTGAGAAGGACGCGCGCGAGCGCCGTGTGAGAACACCGCAGCCGTCCGGGAACCGAGAGGTCGCCCGGGCGGCTGCTCACCTTTTGTCCGCCAGCTCCGCCGAGCCGGCGCCGTCGGTCCGGTCACGACGGGCGGGACGCAGGGCGAGCACCAGATTCGCCAGGCCCAGCACGCCGATGACAGTGGTGAGCGTGGTCGAGAAGGACACGGTTCCCCTCCGGCACATCATCAGAAGGCTGAGCATCGCGGATGCTAGCAAAGGGATCCGGGCTCCGTAACATTCAAGGCCTTACCTACCTCTAACTATGTGAAGGGCGCCGATCACGCCGCCCGTGACATGGAGGTGGAACGCGTGGTTTCCAGAACACGACTGTTGTCGGCGATCGCGGCGGCCGGGGCCTTGACGGTGACGACGGCCGGCGGGGCGCACGCCGCGACCGGCTGGCAGCAGGAGCCGGTCCCGGTGGCCGCCGGCAACATCCTGGCGCTGACCCGGGTCGCGCCGCACGTCTCCTGGGCTGCGGGCTTTCAGCTGCGGCAAGTCGGCAAGAGCATGGTCCTGAACCCGGTGGTGCTCTCGCGCGACGACCGCGACGCGGGCAACGGGAACGACGGGCACAGCACACCCGGCACCGGGCAGTGGCGGCAGGTCCCCACTCCCGGCGACGGCCTGGCGACACGCGCGAACGCACTGGCCGCGCACGGAGCGGACGACGTCTGGGTGGTCGGCGACAACGACGTCGAGCGGACCGGGGCTTACGGCACGCCGATCTTCACCGAGCACTGGGACGGCAAGGCGTGGCGGACGGTCATGGTGCCGACCGGCCCGGACGTGCTGTCCGCCAACCTGCTCGGAGTCAGTGTCCTGAACCAGCACGACGCGTGGGCCGTGGGCATCGAGCAGGTGGTGCGCGGCGGCGAGGACCAGTACCCGAGCATCATCGAGCACTGGGACGGCAAGGCCTGGCAGCAGACCAAACTGCCGGTCGACGCGGCCAGCCTGGCGCTGATGTCGGTCACCGCGACCGCGCCGGACGACGTGTGGGCGGTCGGTTCCCAGAACCGGCAGCCGGTGGTACTGCACTACGACGGCCGGGAATGGAGCATGACGCCCGGCCTGCCCACGCCCGAGGGCGGCGGCGAGTTCAACACGGTGGTGGCCAAGGGCCCGCACGACGTGTGGGCGGCCGGCGACGCGGGCCGGGCCAGCGGGCCGCTCGTCGCGCACTACGACGGCCGGACGTGGACCTCGGTGCCGGCTCCCGGCGACGGCGAGATCTTCGCCGCGACCCAGACGCCCGACGGGATCGCCTTCGTCGGCAACAACCGCGAGACCGGCGCGCCCTACGGCCAGGTGTTCAACGGCCGGACGTGGACCGACTTGGCGATTCCCAGCCAGGGTCTGTACAGCGCGCAGTACGGCGTCCTGTCGGAGGGCGGGAAGCTTACCGTCTCGGGCGCGTACGACACCGGCGAGGGGCAGCCGAAGCCGCTGATGATCAGCGCCGACGTCCGGAACTGACAGAACGGCGTCATTGCGGCCATCGCCGGGGGCGGGCGAGGATGAAGCCATGTCCTCGCCCGCTTCGTCGTCCGTACCGAACGCACAGGTCGCACCGGCCGTCCCCAGCACCTCAGCCACCCCAGCCGCACCGAGCGCGTCCCGTCGCGTCGTGATCGCGGTGTTCCCCGACGTCGATCTGCTCGACGTCACCGGCCCGGCGGAGGTCTTCGCGCTGGCCAACCGGGAAACCGGCGGCGCGGCGGGGTATCGGGTGGAGCTGGCCGGTGGGACGCCGGGCGCGGTCGCCACGTCGGCGGGCGTGCGGCTGCTCACCGACCTGGCCTTCGACGAGGTCGACGGCGCGATCGACACCCTGCTGGTGCCGGGCGCGGTGGACATGGCCTCCGGGGTCCCGGTGGCCCGGATCGACCGCGACGTGGTGGCGTGGGTGGAACGCGTGGCCCCGCTGGCCCGCCGCGTCGCATCGGTCTGCGTGGGCGCGCATCTGCTGGCCGCGGCCGGGCTGCTCGACGGCCGCACCGCCACCACCCACTGGTCCACCGCGGCGCAGCTGGCATCCGACCACCCGGCGGTCACGGTGGACCCGGACCCGATCTTCGTCCGCTCCGGCACCGTGTGGACCGGGGCCGGCATCAGCGCCTGCCTGGACCTGGCACTGGCGCTGGTCGCCGAGGACCTTGGCGAGGAAGTGGCGCTCGCGGTGGCCCGGCAACTGGTGGTCTACCTCAAGCGCCAGGGCGGGCAGAGCCAGTTCTCGGTGCCGCTCAGCGCACCGCCGGCCGCCCGCCGCGACATCGACGACCTGCGCATGTACATCGCCGACCACCTGGACACCGACCTGTCGGCCCCGGCCCTGGCGGCCCGGATGTGCCTGAGCGAGCGCCATTTCGCCCGCGTCTTCCGCCGGGAGACCGGCACGACGCCGGCCGCCTATGTGGAAGCCGCCAGGGTGGAGGCGGCACGCCGTTTGCTGGAGAGCACCGACGAGCCGCTGGACCAGGTCGCGGCGGGCAGCGGGCTGGGCTCGGTGGAGACGCTGCATCGGGCGCTGCGCAAGCAGATCGGCACGACGCCGGCCGCGTACCGGCGACGATTCCGCATCAGCGCATAGCCACGTCCGGGGACATCGCACCCGGCGAACCAAAACCCTGATAGCCGTCGGCCGTCCGGCCGCCGGACCGATTCACCCTCCCCGCATTCGGAGACACTATGTCCATTTCCATGACGCTTCGCACCCTCAGCGGCTTCGACGAGACCCCGGCCGGCTTGGCCGAAGCCACTCTGGTGATGATCGACTACCAGAACACCTATCGCACCGGTGTCATGAAGCTGGAAGGCGCCGAAGAAGCCGTGGCGGCGGGCGCCCGGCTCCTGGCCGCGGCCCGGGCGGCCGGCACGCGAATCATCCACGTCGTGAACGACGGCGGCGAGGGCACCCCCTACGACGTCCGCAGCGAGATCGGCGCCATCAGCCCCGAGGTGGCGCCGCTCGACGGCGAACCGGTGGTGGTGAAGCGGTTCCCGAACGCCTTCCACGAGACGGTCTTGGAGAAGACCCTCCGCGACCTCGGCGTCGGCGAGCACCTGGTCCTCGCCGGGTTCATGACTCACATGTGCGTCGCCTTCACCGCCCAGGGCGCCTTCCATCTCGGGTACCGGCCGACCGTGGTCGCCGAGGCGAGCGCCACCCGCGCCCTGGCCGCTCCGGACGGCACCGTACTGCCCGCCGCCGCGCTGCACAACGCGGCGCTGACGACGATCGGGGATCTGTTCGGCGTGGTGGTGCCGACGGTGGACGCGCTGATCGGACGGTGAAACGCCGGACCGCTCGCCGCGGCCCTGATCGTCAGTGGGCTGCGACGAGCGGTTCGTCATGTGAAGTGGGAGTAGATCAGAGCACGAGTTTCCTAGAAGAGAGACGCCGCCGGCAACGCCGGCGCCTTCCGGTCGACGACCTCGCTCCACTTCCCGGCCCCGAAAGCGGCGTCGCCAGCCTGCGCGACGTCCGATTCGGGCACTGCCACCTTGCCACCGAACACCGCGAGGCCGGTGAGGTGGGAGGAGGTCAGCAAGCCGACCTCGTCCGCCGTCAGGCCGGTGGGGGCGGTCAGCAGCAGCGGGCCGTGCTGGACCCCGAGCAGAGCGCCGCCGGACAGGGCGTCTGGCCAGGTCGCGCCGGTGGCGACGCCCGCCATCGGGATCGGGCCGTCCAGGCCGAAGAGTTTGCTGTGGGCGACGGCGGTGGCGGTGGCGTAGCGGTCGGAGCCCGCCAGAGGTGTGACCGCGCCGTGCCAGCCGGGCATACCGGAGGCGAGCGCTGCGACGCCTTGGCCGCCGACCGCGTAGACATCGGTCTTGTGCGGATCGATCGCGTCCAGGTAGGCGCGGGTCTCCGGCGGCAGCGCGGCGCCGTCGGACAGGACGACGACGCCGCCGGCGAGGTCCTGGGCCGCGGCCGGGCCGGCGGCGAGGGCGTCGGGGAAGTCGGCGCCGGTGGCGACCATGACCGTGTGCGGGCCGTCGGGGGTGATCTCCTTGGCGATCTCGACCGCTGTGCCGAAGCGGGTCTGGCCCGCCAGGCGCCGGGCGTGGAAGCCCAGCTTGCGCACCGCCTCGTCGATCGACGGGTCCAGGGCCGCGGTGCCGCCGAGGACGTAGACCGTGGCGTTCGGGGCCAGGGTGCGCTTCAGTTCGGCGGCGACCCGCGGGTCCAGGCCGGTCTTGCCGGTCAGCAGCAACGGGCCGCGCTTCTGGGCGGCGAGGGCGTTGCCGGCCAGGGCGTCGGCGAACTGGTCGGCGCGGCTGAGCACGGCCACGTTCGCCTGGCGGCCGCCGGTGCCGGCGGTGTCATAAGACCACTGCGATGCGGCGATCGCGGTGTCGACGCGATCCGCGCCGCCGATGCGGTCCACGACGCGGGTGCCGGGTGCCGCCGCCCCGGAGGACTGCCAGGACGGGCTGAACAGCCCGCGGCTCGGGACGACGTTCTCCTCGGCGACGACGTGGTCGGCACCGCCGGGGCGGGCGTCCACCACGTGGATGGAGTAGTCCATGGCGTAGTCGGCGCCGGAGCCCGGTCGAGTCGACCGGACGAGGAGCCGTGAGCCGTCCGGAGACCACGCGGTCACGTCGTCATCGCCTTCGAGCCCGCCCACGTTCGCGACCACCGGCGGGAGCCAGGACGCTTCGGACTGCGACAGCGGCATCGTCAAGATCGCCACGCCGTAACCGGTCGCGCCGGCTTGGCCGACCACGACGCTCAGCCGACCGCCGTCCGGGGAGAACTGCGGATCCGTGCCGCCGATGGGCAGGCGCCGAGCCGTGGCGGTGCCCGGATCCAGTTCGTAGAGCGACCTCGTGACCGAGGTCGGCGACGTGGGGCAGTCGACGACGAACACCACTCGTCCGTCCGGGGCGGCGGTCGGCTGGCTGTCGTCGCAGCCCGCGGGCTGGCCGGGGAGTTCCGTCCAGCCGGCGCCGGCGCGGCTCAGGTCCAGAACGACGACGCGGTTCGGCAGCGGCGGCGCGGTCGACTGCGGGTCGTGCGTCCCCAGCGGCGAGGAGGCGTAGAGCTTCGTGCCGTCCGGCGACCACGACAGCACCCCGAGGCCGCCGAGCGCGTCCGGGAGCTGCCGGATCACGTGGCCCGCCGCATCGACCAGCCAGTAGTTCCCGGTGAGGCCGCCGAAGCCGACCACGGCCTTGGTGCCGTCGGGCGAGTACTTGAGCGAGAGCGGCTGGGCGCCGGCCGGGAGGCCGGAACCGGTGACCGACACGACCTGCCGGTCGGAGCCGTCGGGGTTCGCGGTGACCCAGCCCCCGTTGACGCTGTCGATGAAGCCGATCCGGCCGTTCTGGCGGGCGGCCGCCGCGTTCGCGTGCTGGGCCGCGGCCGACGGCACTCCGCCGAGCACTGCCGCCAGGGCCGACAGGGCCACCCGCTTGCGCACGACACGGTTGGTCACCGCGTACTCCCCCTCTGAAATGAACTCGCCTCGAACGCCCCCGAACAGGGTCGCGCAACAATAGCCTCGGCGAGGCATACGGCGGAAGACGGCGCCGACCGGGAACATGTCCCGGTCGGCGCCGCTGTATCCGCGGTCGGTTCGGCCCCGACTTTCAGTACCGGTAGTGCTCCGCCTTGTAAGGACCCTCCATCGGCACGCCGAGGTAGTCGGCCTGTTCCGCCGACAGCTCGGTCAGGTGCACGTCGAGTGCGTCGAGGTGCAGCCGTGCCACCTTCTCGTCGAGGTGTTTCGGCAGACGGTAGACGTCCTCGGTGTACTGGTCCTGATTCGTGTAGAGCTCGAGTTGGGCCAGGACCTGGTTGGCGAAGGACGCCGACATCACGAAGCTCGGGTGGCCGGTGGCGTTGCCGAGGTTGAACAGGCGGCCCTCGGAGAGCACCAGGACCGAGTGGCCGTCCGGGAAGGTCCAGGCGTGGACCTGCGGCTTGATCTCGGTCTTCACGATGCCGGGGACGGCGGCCAGGCCGGCCATGTCGATCTCGGTGTCGAAGTGGCCGACGTTGCCGACGATCGCGTTGTGCTTCATCCGGCCCAGGTGGCCGGCGCGGACGGCTCCGGTGCCGCCGGTGGCCGTGATGAAGACGTCGGCGGTGTGGACCACCTCCTCCAGGCGGACCACGGGGAAGCCGGACATCGCCGCCTGGAGGGCGTTGATCGGGTCCACCTCGGTCACCGCGACGCGGGCGCCCTGGCCGCGCAGCGCCTCGGCGGCGCCCTTGCCGACGTCGCCGTAGCCGCAGACGACCGCCAGTTTGCCGCCGAGCATGACGTCGGTGGCGCGGTTCAGGCCGTCCAGCAGGGAGTGGCGGATGCCGTACTTGTTGTCGAACTTGGACTTGGTGACCGAGTCGTTGACGTTGATCGCCGGGAACAGCAGCCGGCCTTCGCGGGCCAGTTTGTACAGGCGGGCGACGCCGTTGGTGGTCTCCTCCGACACCCCGCGGATGCCGGCCGCGATGCGGGTGAACCGGCGGTCGTCCGCGGCCAGGCTGGCGGCCAGGGTACGCAGGATCAGCCGGTGTTCCTCGTGGTCGTCGGCGGCCGGTTCCGGCACCCGGCCGGCGGTCTCGTACTCGGCGCCGAGGTGGATCAGCAAGGTGGCGTCGCCGCCGTCGTCGACCAGCAGATCAGGGCCCTGACCCGGCCCGAAGTCGAACAGCCGGTCGGTGCACCACCAGTACTCCCGCAGCGTCTCGCCCTTCCAGGCGAACACCGCCGAGCCGGTCGGCTTGTCCGGGGTGCCGTCCGGTCCGACGACCACCGCGGCGGCGGCCTCGTCCTGGGTGGAGAAGATGTTGCAGGACACCCACCGGACCTCGGCGCCCAGGGCGGCGAGGGTCTCGATGAGGACCGCGGTCTGCACGGTCATGTGCAGGGAGCCGGCGATGCGGGCGCCGCGCAGCGGCTGGGCTTCGGCGAACTCGGCGCGCAGCGCCATGAGCCCGGGCATCTCGTGCTCGGCCAACGTGATCTGGCGGCGGCCGTACTCGGCCAGTTCCAGATCGGCGACGGCGAACTGGAGGCCGTCGACCTCTTGCAGATTGTGCTTCATGCTCGCTTTCCCGTCTTCGCATGAGGTGGTGGATCCCGGGAAGCACAAAGGGCGCCTCCGCGGGGGAGGCGCCCTTGGGAAAGACATCGAGGCCGAGCGTGGCGGATCCGGCGATCCGTTGCAGCGCCTCTCGGCTTCGGCGGTGCCGCGGACGGCACGAGGTCAACGGTAGCACCGGCCGGCGGGGGCCGGTATGTGCCGTCGACCGCGCACCGGCCGCGGCACCGTCACGGCGCCGGATCCACCCCGGGCCGGCCGCGACCGCGCGCCACGGCAGCGGTTCGGGCCGCCGCCGTGGCCCGCGGGCGATGTGACCGGTTCGTGGTCGATTACTGACACGCTTGCGGGCTACGCTCTTGCAGCAGAGCGAAAAGGCCCTGCGGG
>JABFXP010000153.1 GCA_013361685.1 Catenulispora sp. | reverse complement strand
CCGGCGTCGTCGACGCCGCCGCCCACAGCTCCCTGGCGGTGCGGGACCTGCTCCGCGGTGAGTCCACCGGTCTGCCCAGCGGCGAGGCGATCGCGAAACTCTTCGGCGAGCCGCCACTGAGCGCCGCGGAGCTGGACCACGCCTGGTCTGACGGCACACCGCTGTGGTTCTACATCCTCAAAGAGGCCCAGCACCGGGGCGACGGCGACCGTCTCGGCCCGGTCGGCGGCCGGATCGTGGCGGAGGTACTGATCGGCCTGCTGCGTGCGGACCCCGCGGGCTATCCGGCTCGGGAGCCGTGGTGGACGCCGACGCTTCCCGCCGCGGGACCGGTTTTCGGCCTCGCCGACCTTCTCGTGTTCAGCATGGGCGGGGGTAGCCGAGAGCAGAGCCGCTGAACGGCCGCACACCGTTCGCCAGGTGGTGGCGCGGAGGTGCGCTGTTACCTGCGCGACCCAGACGGCTACCTGATCGAGGTGGGACAGGCCACCGGCGCGCTGACCGGGCACCTGGCCGAGAAGCGAAGCCAGATGATGTGCGGGGGTGAGTGACGGCCCGCGCGCGGCGCCGGGTCCCGGTCCGCTCAGATACCAACAGCCGCCAAGAACGCCTCCGCGATCACCGCGCGCCCTTCCGGATTCGGGTGCACGCGATCCCCGGCCCAGTCCTGCGGAGCGGAGCCCTCCAGCACCCGGTCGAAGGCTTCCTGGGTGCGGACGTGCACCGCGTCGAACTCCTTCGCCAGCGCCGCGACGACCTCCCCGTAACGGATCGTCTGCACGAGCCGTGCGTCGGTACGGTCCGACTCGATCAGGTACGGGTCCGCCAGAATCAACCGGCAGCCGGTCGCCGTGACGGCGCGGTGCAACAGGTCGTGCAGGGTCCGCTCGTACTCGTCGAGGGGTACCGCCTTGTCGTGCTGGCCTTCGAACCAGCGCCCGATGTCGTTGATGCCGATCATCACCGACAGCCAGTCCGGGGCCGGTGCCAGGGCGTCCTCGTCCCAGCGGGCGGCCAGGTCGCGGACGGTGTCGCCGTTCACGCCGCGGTTGGTCCAGCGCAGGCGCAGGTTGGGGTGGCGGGCGGTGGTCCGGTCGCGGACGATGCTCACGTAGCCGTCGCCGTAGGGCTGGTGCGCGGCGCGGCGGCCGGAGTCGGTGATGCTGTCGCCGATGAACACGATGTGCTGGTCGGGGAGCCAGAGGGCGGTCATCGTGCGCCTCCGTTGGCGACGTACTCCGCCATGCCCTTGCCGGTCAGCGGGTAGTAGTCCGACAGGCGGCCGCCGGCGTCCAGGCGTTCCCGGGCGAAGGCCTCCTTGTCCTGGTGCGAGCGGGCGTCCTCGGCGATGGCGATCGCGTACTGCTGCGGGACCGCGACCGCGCCGTCCTCGTCGGCGACGATCAGGTCGCCGGGGGTCACCAGCGTTCCGCCGACGCCGACCGGCACGTTGAAGGCGTAGGGGAACAGTTCGGTCTGCGACGCGTAGTGGGGGGTCACACCGGTGCACCATACCGGGACGCCGAGCGCGCGGATGCGCTGGGCGTCGCGGACGCGGCCGTCCACGACGATGCCCGCGCCGCCGCGGAGCTTGAAGTAGCGCACCAGCATGTCGCCGAGGCAGCCGGTGAAGTGGCTGCCGTGGGCGGCGACCACCAGGACGTCGCCGGGCTGCACGGTCTCCAGCACCCGCCACAGGGCGGTCGAGCGTTCGGCGTCCTCCTGCGCCGTGCCGGAGAACACGTCCTCGCGCTGGGGCAGGAACTGCAGGGTCACGGCGCCCCCGACCACGTGGACGTCGGGCGTCCGGTGCAGCGGGACCGGCCCGTCGATGAAGGTGCGCGTGATGCCGGTCTGATGCAGTTTCGCGCACGCGGTCGCCGCGCTCACCTCGCCCAGGGCCGCCACCATCCGGGCGCTCGGGCGGGCGAACGCCGTGCCGGCGAGCGGTCCCGCCATCGACTCGTAGGGATCCGTCTCCGGCCTCGTTGGGTGGCTGTTCCCGTTCATCCCGCCGCCTTCCGCGTCGTCCGCTGGGTGATCTCTGGTCTGTGCCATCTGTGTCGTCTGGTCGGTGCATCTGTGTCGCCCATGTGACCAAGATCGAGGATCGTCTATCGATAGCGATCTCAGTAGTACCAGCCCTGACCGGAGGGCTGTCAAATCCGACCTTCTCCGTACTTCCCCATCTAGGCGTCGGACCGCAGGTCAGAAAATATTGACCTTCCCTGCACCCCATGGTTACATCTCGACTATCGATTATTCACGACTAGGTTACGGAGCGGAGACATGGGACGACCCAGGCGCCGAACGTGGACGGCGGCGGTCGCGGCCACGATGGTCGCGGCGGCGGCAGCGGGCTGCTCGAGCGACTCCAAGAGCAGTGGTGGCGACGGCGGGCAGACGACTCTGCGCGTCATCGTCAACATCACTCCGAACCTGACCGAGCAGTACTGGACGGGGCTGTTCGCGGGCTACGAGAAGACCCACCCGAACGTCAAGATCAAGCTGGAGCTCACCGGCACCGTATCGGCGCAGGCCAAGCTGACGCAGGACCTGGCGGCCGGCGACCCGCCGGACATCGCCCAGCAGATCACCCCCACCCGGGACACCGCGAGCCTGTACGCCGATCTGTCCGATCAGGCCTGGGCCAAGGACACTCCCCTGGTCGACCAGTACGCCATCGACGGAAAGCGCTATCTCGTCGGCGTCGGCGTGCAGATCCAGTCGCTCGTCTTCTACAACAAGGCCGCCTTCGCCAAGGCCGGCGTCGACGCCGCCGGCATCAAGACGCTGGACCAGTTCGGCGAGGCCATGGGCAAGCTCAAGGCGGCCGGCTACACGCCGCTGCAGACCGCCGGCCAGTGGGTCCCCGGCGGCCAGTTCTCACTGCTGGCCGACTCCGGGGTGCTGACCAACGATCCCGACTGGTACGCCAAGCGCGCGAAGAAGTCCGTCACCTTCGCCGGCAGCGACTACGTGAAGTACCTCGACCGGTACAAGAGCTGGGTCGACCAGGGCTACCTGGAGAAGAGCGCCCTGGGCCTGACCTACGCCGACGGCCAGACCGCCTTCCTGAACGGCAAGTCCGCGATGTACGTCATGGGGTCCTTCTTCGTCCCGGCGGCCGACACCGCCAAGAAGAGCGACGACATCGGCGTGTTCACCATGCCCACCGACGGTGCGTACCCCTCGGGCCAGGTCGGCAACATCGCCAACCCCTACGTCGTGGCCAGCGCCTCCAAGCACAAGGCGGCCGCCACCGACTTCGTGAAGTGGCTCGTCACCGACCCCGGCGCCATCGAGAGCCAGCTGGCCGCGGACGGCAACCTGCGCAAGGGCTTCACCTACAAGATGTCGAGCCTGGGCACCGCGGTGCAGCAGCTCCTCGACGCCTCGCCGAGCGTCCTGGTCAAGGCGGGCGACCGGCAGCCGATCAGCGGCTACTCCGGTGAGCTCAACAAGCAGATCCAGTCGCTGTACAGCAGCGCCTCCGCGAAGCAGGTGGCCGACGGTCTGGACAAGTGGTGGAACTCGCAGAACTGACCCGGCCCGCGGACCGGCCCGCCGCGGGCGACCCGGCGGACCGGGACCGGGACCGGGACCGCGGCCGCACCCGCCGCCGGGCCCGGCTCCGGGCGCGCGCCGTGTCGTTCGGCATGGTCGGCCCCGCGGTGCTGCTGTACACCGTGATGACCATCGTCCCGGTCGGTGTCGCGGTGTACCTGAGCCTGACCGACTGGAACGGCTTCTCCTCGGCCGCGTTCGTCGGCCTCAAGAACTACCGGCACCTGTTCGACGACCCGAACTCCACCAGCGCCTGGTGGGTGACGGCGATCATCGCGGTGGTCGGCAGCGTCCTGATGATCGGCGGCGGCCTGGCCTACGCGATCGTGCTGAAGGAGAAGTCCCGCACGAACTCCTTCTTCCGGGCGCTGGCCTACTACCCGCACGTCATCAGCGCCCTGATTCTGGGCTACCTGTGGGCGGCGATCCTCGGCACCAACGGCGCGATCAACAACACGCTGGCGCATTTCGGGTTCGGCCCGGTCGGGTTCCTGTTCGACGAGAACCTGGCCCTGATCAGCCTGATCGGCGTCATCGTCTGGGCCGGGTTCGGCTTCAACGTGGTGCTGTTCGTCGCGGCGCTGCAGACGGTGCCCGCCGAACTGACCGAGGCGGCCTCGATCGACGGCGCGAGCCGGTGGCAGACCAACCGCCGCGTGGTGATCCCGATGATCGCCCCGGTGGTCACGGTCGCCACCGTCCTGAACCTGGTCGGCCTGGTGCGGGCCTACGACCTGGTGGTCAGCCTGACCGGCGGCGGCCCGGCCGGCGCGACGCAGACCTACGCCTACGTCATCCTGGCCCGTTCTTTCGAAAGCACGAAGGTCGGCTACGCCACCGCGCAGGCCGTCTTCCTGATGGTGATCTCCGCCGTCCTGGCCCTGCTCGTGACCGCTGTGCGGAACCGGCAGGACACGGACGTGGCGGGCTAGGAGGCACTGATGGCGTTCCAAGTCCACGGACCGACCGGCCGGCCGCGGCGCTCGCCGGTGCGCCCGCTGATGCTGGGCGTGCTGTTCGTCGTCATGGCGGTACCGGTGTACCTCCTGGTGGTCAACAGCTTCAAGCCGCAGGAGGACATCCTCGACAACCCCTTCGCGGTCCCCTTCGGCGACCTCACGCTCAGGCATCTGATCGATGCGATCCAGAGTCCGCAGTACAACGTGGTCAAGGGATACGGGTTCACCCTGTTCCTGGTCGTGATGGTGGACCTGTTCTGCATCGCACTGGCCGGGCCGGCCGCGTACGTCATCGCCCGCAGCCTCAAGCGCCGGACCCAGACGCTGCTGCTGTACTTCCTGGCCGGCACGTTCATCCCCGGTGCGGCCCTGATCATCCCGGTGATCTACGTCCTGCGCTCGGTGGGCCTGGCCAACACGGTGACCGGGCTGATCGCCCACGACGTGGCGTCCACGCTGCCGGTGAGCATCTTCCTGTTCGTCGGCTTCATCCGCACCGTCCCGGCGACCATCGACCAGGCGGCGATGATCGACGGGGCCGGAAGGCTGCGCACCTTCTGGCAGATCATCTTCCCGTTGATGCGCCCGGCGGTCGTGACGGTGCTGATCCTGAACTCGATCGGCATCTGGAACGACTTCGTCAGCCCGCAGATCCTGCTCAGTCCGGGCTCGGGCAAGTACACGGTCACCACCGCGATCTACGCGGGAATCAGCCAGTACTCGACAGACCTGACCAAGGTCTTCCCGAACCTGCTGCTGGCCGTCGCGCCGGTGGTGATCTTCTTCATCTACATGCAACGGCACATCATCAGCGGTCTCACCGTCGGAGCGGTGAAGGGCTGATTCGCGAGTCATTCTCCATCAGGTTCCATCCAGTTCCATCCATCCCCGGGACGGGAGACAGCTATGAAGGTGGGCACGTGGAAACCGGTCGTCGTGGCGCTGGCCGCGGTGGGGCTCGTCGTCCCCGCGTTACCGGCGTCCGCGCACAGCCATAAGGGAACGACGTACTACGTGGGGGGCTGGGGCCACCCCATGTCTCCCGGACGGTCGCCGGCGGCGCCGTTCACCAGCATCCAAAGCTGTGCCGACGTCATGCTGCCCGGCGACACCTGCGAGATCTTGTCGGGCACCTATCAGGAGACGGTGGTGCCGGCCCACTCCGGTACCCCCGACGCGCCGATCACCTATCGCCCCGCCCCCGGGGCGGACGTCACGATCAGCGGCACCACGCAGGTCTCGGGCTGGACCCCGGTCACCGACGCCGACGTCCAGCAGATCGCGCAGACCGACCCGTACGCCGCCGACTCGCCGTTCAGCGCGGCGGTGGCGGCCGGGCACGTCTACAGCACGCCGGTCGACCTCGGCACCGACGTCTCGACGGTGCAGATCTTCACCGACCAGAGGATGGACGTCGAGGCGCAGTTCCCGTATCCGGGACAGACGCTCCTGGACCCGGTCTTCGAGTACGCGAAGACCGGCAGCGCGGCGGCGACGATCGTCGATCCGGCGCTGACCCGGCCGGCCGGGTACTGGAACGGCGCCCGGGCGCAGACGAACTACTGGTACATCACGGCGACCGGCACCGTGCAGTCCTCGGACGTCGGCTCGGTGACGCTCGCCGTCGCCCCGCCGTGCATCCACAAGGTGCTGCCGAACGACACCCGGTACGTGCTGTCCGGCAAGATCGGTGAGCTGGCGAACCCCGGGACGTGGTTCTACGACGCGACGGCGAAGCGGCTCTACCTCTACAGCGAGGACGACCCCGCCGGCCACACGGTCGAGGCGAAGACCCGCAAGCTCGCCTTCGACCTGAGGAACGTCAGCTACACGACGGTGCGCGGGGTCGATCTGTTCGCGAACTCCATCGAGACCGGGACCGGCAGCACCCACGACGTGGTCGACGGGATCAAGGCCACCTACCTGTCGCATTACACTGACATCACCCGGGGCGCCACCGACTGCGGCTCGACCGTGACCCGAGGGGTGGCCGACACCGGCATCGTCCTGAACGGCACCGACAACACGGTCGTCGACAGCGACCTGTCGATGAGCGCCGGCAACGGGATCGCGCTGCGCGGGCAACGGAACTCCGCGGTGAACAACGTCATCCACGACGTGGACTACCTCGGCACCTACGCGGCCGGCGTCGCGGTGCAGGGCAACAGCCAGACCGTCTCGCACAACACGATCTACCGGGCCGGCCGCAGCGGCGTGAACCTCCAGTGGGACAACGCCATCGGCGGCACACCCGGGCCGGACCAGATCTCGTACAACGACATCTCGCAGTACGCCAAGCTCAGCCTGGACGTCGCCGCGGTCTACACCTGCTGCTCGTCGGACATGCTCGGGACCTCGATCGACCACAACGTGCTCCACGATCCGGGTCCCCGCCAGGGCGCCACGTCGTTCGGCGTCGCCGGCGTGTACGCCGACAACGGGCAGAGCGACATCGTGATCGCGGACAACGTCGGCTGGGGCAACGTCGAGGGCACGGTGATGCTGAACGGGCTCGGGAGTTGTTCCTGCAACAACAGCGTCTACAACAACACCGGCGGCGGAACGTTCTTCTATGTAAAGGGAACGAACCAGTCCACCGGGACGAAGGTCTACAACAACATCGGCACGTTCCGCGGCCTGACCGGGGCGACCGACGGCGGCATGGTGCTGTCCAACAACCTGCCACCGGATGTCGATCCGCTGTTCGTCGACGCGGCCGGGCACGACTACCGGCTCTCGGAGGCGTCACCGGCACGGAACCAGGCGATTCCGCTGCCGGGGATCAACGACGGGTCGACCGACCCCGTGCCGAGCCTGGGCGCTTATCAGTACGGAGCACCGAAGTGGGTCGCGGGGGCGACGCCTTGACCCCTTCTCTCCCCTCCGGCGGGCTGGTCGCTTGATCTCCCCCGGCCGGGCAGAACTACACCCCGGGCCGCGTTCCGCGGCCCGGGGTGCGGGCGTGAGCGCTCCGGTCGTCACGGCGCCCTGGTCGCTGTCACGGCGTCACGCCGTCACGGCGACCGGAACGCCGTCACGGCGACGCGGGGCGCGGGGCGGGCTTCTTCCCGGTCCGCCGATCGGCGACCGGGGCCCGGCCCGCGGCGTGAGCGGCGAACGCCTCGGCCGCCTCCTCCGGGTCGCCGTCGCGCAGCAGCGACATCAGGCGGCCGTGCTCGTCGGCCATGGCGTGCCAGTCGCCCTCGAACAGCGGGTCCGAGATCGCGTGCAGCGCCCGCAGGCTGGGCTCCAGCAGCTCCCACATGCGGACCAGGAACGGGTTGCCGGCGGCCTGGTTGACCAGCGTGTGGAAGGCGATGTCGGCGTTCCGGAACCGGCTGATGTCGTTGATGGCGACCGCGCGGTGCATCTGGTCCACCAGGTCGCCGAGATCGCGCAGGTGCTCCTCGGTGATGCGCTCGGCGGCGAGCTGCGCGGCCAGCCGCTCCAGCGGTTCGCGCACCTGGCGGGCGTTGTCGGCGTCCTGGCCGGAGATCTCGACCACGAAGTTGCCGCGGCGCGGGATGTGGGTGAGCAGCCCCTCCCGGGCCAGCTGCTTGACCGCCTCGCGGACCGGCGCCTGGCTGACCCCGAGCCGCCGGGCGATCTCCGACTCCACGACGCGCTCGCCCGGGGCCAGATCGCCCTCGACGATGGCGGAGCGGAGCAGGTCGTAGACCCGGTCGGAGATCAGGGTGATGCGGAGCCCGTCCTTCTTGGCGACCAGGGTGGAGGCGAAGGTGCCTGCGCCGCTGTCCGACGGTTGTTTCGGTGGCATGGGCTTCCCATCATCAGATACCAGTGTCCGCCATCTCCATGATAGCGGAGCCGCACGCGTTGATCGCTTATCGATCATACGCCTCGCGAGCCCTCGGCCACCCTCTGTTCGAGCAGGTTGACACGTCACCCCCGATTCCATGATTCTGTCATCGGTAATCGATGAACGATTAATTGGAGGCCTGGTGTCCGGCTCAGCGCCTGTCCCGCCCCCCTTACGGCCCACCTGCCCCACCTCCCCCACCTCCCCCACGGTGTCCGCGGACCGTCCCCTGACCTCGCCGCCGGCCTGGGCGGTCCTGGAGCGGGACCTGTTCGCGGCCCAGGAGCGGGCCTGGCGGGTCTTCTCCGAGCGCTACACCGAGGGGGACGGACGGCTGGTCTTCCGCGACACCCTCGGGGTCGGCCTCGACGGCCGCGACGGCGTCGACGACTTCTACGAGCCGTTCTTCAACTGGCCCACGCTGTACCTGCTCGGCGGCGGCGCGGAGATCCTGGCCGCCGCGCACCGGCACTGGCGGGCCGTCACCGGCCAGCTCGCCGAGATGGGCATGCTGCACCAGGGCATGGAGCGCGGCTACGACTGGTTCCACCAGGGCGAGGGGAACCTGCTGTTCTACGGGCTCTGCCTGGCCCGGCCGGACGACGCCGAACTGCGCACGCTCGCCGGCCGGTTCGCCGACTTCTACCTGCCCGGCGGTCCCAACTACGACCCGGAGCACCGGGTGATCCGGGCTCCGCACAACGGGTCCGAGGGCCCGCGGTGGGGTTTCGCCGACGAAGAACCCTACTTCCCGTGGAGCCTGGCGTTGCGCCCCTACGGGCTGCCGCTGGACTGGATCGACGAGGCCGCCTCGTTCGACGAGCTGGCCGCCTCCCCCGAGCGCGCCAGGGCCTACGGCCGGGCGATGTGGGAGCGGATGGGCCGCGGCGACACCCTGGTGAACCTGGCCGCGACCAGCCTGGCCGCGAACGCCTTCCTGCTCAGCGGCGAGCGCCGGTACGCCGACTGGGTCGCCGAGTACGTCGGCGCGTGGCGGGACCGGCTCTCCGGCGCCGAGGTGCTTCCGGACAACGCGGGCCTGAGCGGCGTCGTCGGGGAGTATCTGGACGGCCGCTGGTATGGCGGCCACTACGGCTGGTCCTGGCCGCACGGCCTGCACTCGGTCGGAATGGCGGCACTGGTCGGAGCGAGCAACGCGACGCTGGTGACCGGGGACCACGGTTTCGCGGACCTGGCCCGCAATCCGCTCGACGTGACGACGGCCCGTGGCGAGCAGCGGACCGCCGCGCAGATGGGCACGCTGGGCAAGCGGTGGCGGCCGCACCTGGCGGCGATGGCGTCCGACCGGACGTTCATGATCCCGCAGCGGCACGGCGACTCGGGCTGGTTCGACTTCACGATCATGCCCGGCCAGCTGACCGTCTCGCTGTGGCACCTGACGCGCGCCTCGGCAGATCGGGAGCGCGTCGAGCGCATGCGCGAGCTTTCGGCGTGGGACTGGACCACGGTCCACACCCAGCGGCTCAAGGACGAGGCCGGGCACGAGGAGCCGTGGTGGGAGTACCTCGCCGGGCGCAATCCGGGGTTCCCGGAGCGGATGCTGCGCAGCGCGCTCGACACGTGCGCGGCGAAGCTGGCGCGGATCGCCGAGGACCCGGTCGATCCCGAGGTCGGCCCCGACGCCTTCGGGATCCACCACTGGCAGGATCTGAACCCGGTCCTCACCGAGGCGTTGCTCCAGCTGACGACGGGTTCGCCGCAGGTGCTGTACAACGGCGGGCTGGCGCGGCTGCACGTGCGCTACCACGACGCCGTCGAGCGCCGCGCCGGGCTGCCGCCCGAGGTGGCCGCGCTGGTTTCGGACATCGATCCGGGGCACACCGTGATCACGCTGGTGAATCTCGGCGGGTCGCCGCGATCGGTCACGGTGCAGGGCGGCACGTTCGCCGAGCACCGCCTGGACACGGTCGTCATCGACGGGCGCCCGGCATCCCGGGTGGACGGTCGCTATCTGACGGTGGAGCTGCCGGCGCATACCCAGGTGGAGGTCACGCTGGCGATGACGCCGCACGCCGATGCGCCGACCTACCGACGGCCCTGGGAGGACCGATGATCGAGCTGCCCCGTCTGGGCATCGGGACCGCGCCGCTGGGCGGTCTGTTCACCGAGGTCGGGGAGCAGGACGCGGCGGCGACCGTCCAGGCCGCGGCCCGAGCCGGCATCACCTTCTTCGACACCGCGCCGCGGTACGGCCACGGGCTGGCCGAGCGGCGGCTCGGCCGGTTCCTGCCGGAGGCGGGGATCACCGAGCCGGTCATCTCGACCAAGACCGGGTGGCTGCTGAAGCCGGCGGCCGGCGCGGGTGGGCCGGGCACGGGCGGGCCGGGCACGGGCGGGACCGAGGTGGTGCCGGACTGGAGCGAGCGCGGCATCCGCGAGTCGCTGGAGTCCAGCCTGGAGCGGCTCGGCCGGTCGCGGGTGGACGTGCTCTATCTGCACGATCCCGACGACTTCCCCGACGAGGTGCGGCGCACGGCGTATCCGGCGGTGCGGCGGCTGCGGGACGAAGGTCTGGTGGGCGCCATCGGTTTCGGCATGAACCACAGCGGCCCGCTGGCGGCGTACGTCGCAGAGTTCGAAGTCGACGTCGTCCTCATCGCCGGGCGGCTGTCGCTGTTGGACCACGACGCCCTGGACGAGCTGCTGCCGTTGTGCAGCCGGACCGGGACGGCCGTGGTCGTCGGCGGGGTGTTCAACACCGGCCTGCTCGCCGACCCCCGGCCGGACGCGATGTTCCACTACAAGCCGGTGCCGCCGCAGGTGCTGGCGCGGGCCCGGCGGTGCGCGGCGATCTGCGCCGAGTTCGGCGTTCCGCCGGCCGCGGCGGCGATCCGGTTCCCGCTGCTGCACCCGGCGGTCGCCTCGGTCGTCGTCGGCTGCCGGTCCGCCGACGAGGTCGCGCGCAATGTGGAGGCGTACAACTGGGAGATCCCGGATCAGCTGTGGGAACGGCTGGCCGGGGAGGGCTTCGTCCCGCGGGACATGGCGGATTCCCAGAGCGGATCCACCGAAACGGGATCGGCGCAGCGGGCGGTGCCGCGTGCGGAATGAGACACAGACCTCTGATATCACGGTGATCGGCGGCGGCCTGGCGGGCTGCTGCGCCGCGATCGCCGCGGCCCGGCTCGGGTGCCGGGTGGCGCTGGTGAACAACCGGCCGGTGCTGGGCGGCAACTCCAGCAGCGAGGTGCGCGTGTGGGTGGTCGGCGCCACCGCGCACGGCCGGAACAGGTTCGCCCGCGAAGGTGGTGTCATGGGCGAGCTGTTCGTGGAGAACCAGTACCGCAACCCGGAGGGCAACCCCTACATCTGGGACGCCGTCGTGCTCGACGCGGTGCTCGCCGAGCCGAACATCAGCCTGTTCCTGAACACGGACGTGCGCGAGGTGCAGGCCGAGGGGCCGGCGGACGACCGCGCGATCGTCTCGGTCACCGGTTGGACCATGGGGTCGGAGCGCTTGATCCGCTTCGAGAGCCCGGTCTACCTGGACTGCACCGGCGACGGGCTGGTCGGCTTCCTGGCCGGCGCCGCCCACCGGATCGGGCGGGAGGCGAAGTCCGAATACGACGAACCGTGGGCGCCCGAGACCGCCGACGACATCACCCTTGGCAGCACCCTGCTGTTCTACACCAGAGACGCGGGCCATCCGGTGCGCTATGTGCCGCCGGCGTTCGCCAAGGACATCACCGCGACGTCGATCCCCGAGCGCCGGGTGATCAAGGCGGGCGACAACGGGTGCGCGTACTGGTGGATCGAGTTCGGCGGCGAGCTGGACACGGTCCACGACAACGAGCGGATCCGGGACGAGCTGCGGTCGGTCGTCTACGGGATCTGGGACCACATCAAGAACTCCGGCCGATTCGACGCCGACACCATGACGCTGGAGTGGGTCGGCTCCGTGCCCGGCAAACGCGAGTACCGCAGGTTCGTCGGGGACTACGTGCTCACCCAGCGGGACATTCTGGAGCAGACGCCGTTCGCCGACCGGGTGGCCTTCGGCGGCTGGTCCATCGACCTGCATCCGCCGCAGGGTATGTACGCGGCCGAGGATGGTGCCAAGCAGCGCTATGCCGATGGGGTCTACCACATCCCCTACCGGTCGCTGTACTCGGTGAACACCGGCAACCTGCTGATGGCCGGGCGGAACATCTCCGCGAGCCACGTGGCGTTCGGGTCCACGCGGGTGATGGCGACGTGCGCGACGCTCGGGGAGGCGGCGGGCACTGCGGCGGCGTTGTGCGTCGGGCGGGGGGTTCGGCCGCGGGACTTGGATGTCGGGGAGTTGCAGCGGACGCTGCTGCGGCAGGACGCTTCCGTGGTCGGGCTGGCGCTGGACGATCCGGAGGATTTGGCGCCTCGGGCGCGGGTGTCGGCGTCTGGTTGGCAGCGGGAGTTGGGCGTCGGCGGGGAGCTGGCCGGGGCGGGGGCCGAGGCTGGTGGTCTGCCTGACGGCGCGGCCGGTGACGCCGCCGGAGCGGTCGCGGCCGACGGCTCCGCTGGCGTGACCGACGGCTCCGCTGGCGACGCCTGGCCGTTGACTGCCGACGCCGGCTTGGTGATGCCGGTGGATCCGGCCCTCGACGGCATCCGGCTGCTGGTCACCGCCACCGCCCCGGCCACCCTGCGAGTGGCGGCTTACGACCCGGGCCCCGGCCAGAACTACCTGCCCCGGCACCTGGTGGCCGAGTCCGAGACCGCGGTACCGCCCGGCGAACGTCAGTGGATCGACATCGACCTGAGCTGGACCCCCGAAACCGCGCGCAACGTCTTCCTCCGCATCGCCGCCGACCCCGCCCTGACCCTCCACACCGGCCCGGCACTCCCCGGCACCGCAGCCTTCACCAAGGTCCCGCTGGCCGAGAAGCACGA
>JABFXP010000423.1 GCA_013361685.1 Catenulispora sp. | reverse complement strand
CCCGAAGCTGCGCCGAACGTGGGCGTGGCGGCCACACCCGCCACCGTACCCACCGTCGGCCAGCCGCCCCCGGTCACCGAACTCGAGCGCAAGGATCGCCTGCGCAAGACCCGCCAGCGCAAGCCCCCGACTCAAGAACCCCGAGTCAAGAACTCCAAGCCCAAGACCCGTGAGCCCAAGACCCCCGAGCCAAAAACAGCCCCAAAACCCCGAGCCTAAAACTCCGAGCGTAAAACCTCGCCCTAAGCCGCTGCATGATCCGTCGGCCGATGCGGTGCAATGGCCCGCCCATCCGGCAGCAGCTCTCCCGTGTCGTCAAACGACACGATGCCGTTGCACAACAGCGACCACCCCTGCTCCGGGTGGGCGACAAGCACCAGCGCCGCGTCGCGGTCGGGTGCCGCCGCGCCCGGGCAACAGGGGCGGTGGTGGCAGATGGGAGTGGAGCCGAGTCGGGTTGCGGTCGTCGTTGTCATGGTCGTACTTCTTCGCGCTTGGGGCGGTCGCCCTGTGCGTCCGCCGAATGGTCTGAACCAGTCGTCCAAGTGTCGCGCGTCACACGCCCCGGCGCAGGGAAATCCGCTCATGTGACTCGGACATTCGGGGAAGGTAGTGCTCTGGTGCGTTGCCGGGGCCCTGGTTGGTAGTCACTACTGACTAGACGTGCCGGGGGCAGTGTGAGTTCGTCGCTCAGAGTTCTACTAGGGATTACCCGGAGTGGGGGACGGGAGTTAGGGGAGGCTTGGGCAGGCTCAGGCCAGGCAGCCTTAGGTCAGGAAGGCTCGGGCCAGGCAGGCTTAGGCCAGGCTTAGTGAGCCTGAGAGTCGGAGAGCCTCAGAGCCAGTGAGCCTGCCTGACCGCAACCTCACTGGTCGTTGAGCCGCCCGGCAAAGCCAGCCATGACAGCGTTCCCAATATCAGCCGGCGTCTCAGCGTGCAGCGCCTGACCGTTGGCGGCGCCGGTGATCCGGGTCAGAGTCGACAAATCGACTCCGCTGCCCAGCGCCACCACCATCACCCGAACGGTGTGCCCGGGATTGGCCGCCTTCAGGGCGTTGAGCTTGGCGATCAGATCGTCCGCCGACATGCTGTTCAGCCCGTCGTCCTTGCCGTCGGTGAACACGACGATGGCGTTGGACTTGTTCTCCGCCCAGCCGTTGAGGACCGTCTTGTACGCATCCAAGATCGTGTCGTACAGACCATTGCGGCTGCCAGGCTGAACCGTCAGCTGCTGCAGAGCGGTGTTCAGCGCGGTGCGGTGGTCGGGGAACTGGCCGACCGGCGCGGACAGCAGCCCCATGGGGACCACTTCCTGGTGAACCGTCGCGCCGCCATCAGCCTTGGACTTGGTCGTGAACGTCCACAGCCCCAGCTCCGAGTTGTTCCCGAACAGCGGCAAGCCGCTCAGGCACGCCGCGGCGGTGATCTGCAGGCGCGTCAGGGGATTCTTGTTCGCGTCGAACTGGCCCGGGACCGGCAGGCCCATGGAGCCCGACACGTCCATCACGACCAGGCCGCGCGTCTGTTCACTGGTGGTGTTCCAGATGGCCAGGGCGCTGGCGGCGGCGGTGTGGGTGGTGTCCGCCGGAGCCCGGATCGGCATGGCCGGGGTGACGCCCTCGGCGGGTGTCAGGATGCCTGCGGCGGCGCCGGTGGGGTCGCGGAAACCGGCCTTCTGCAAGGTGTTCACCGCTGTGGGGCTGTGCAGCAGGGTCTGGAAGTCGGCGGCGGCCTTGGCGTGTGCGTCGTCCAGGCCCTGGCGCTGCGTGTAGGGGTAGTCCATCAGCATCGTGCCCTCGTGCGGGTAGAGGGCGACCAGGGGAGTGGACGGGCTCGCGGTGTTGTAAGCCGCGACCTTCTGCTCGGTGGTCGGGAACGCGGCTATGCCGCCGGAGGATGCCGCGGTGGCGCCCTTGCTCGGCAGGTCGGTCAGCAGGGCGTTCATGCTGCCTGCCACCGAGGTGGCCATCACCCGGTACACCAGCGTCAGGTTTTGGAGCGCCTGCTGCTGCTTGGCCTTGTCGGCGCCGGCCGGGCCCAGGACCGCGCCGCGCAGCATGGTGATCGCGGCCAGCCCTGGTCCGGAGTTGGCCGGGTCGGGCACTGAGGTCTGCATCTTGGAGTTCTTGAAGTTCGCCAGCAGGTCCGACCAGCCGAAGGGCTTGGCGGGCCAGCCGTTGGCGTCGGCCACCGGCTTGGGCATGCCGATCACCAGGGGGCTCAGCGCGATGGGGGTGGCGTTGTCGGCCAGGGTCTTGACGCCCTGGGCGTGGGCCACGTCGATCCACATGCTGCTGTCCGGGATCCACACGTCCGGGGCGCTGGTGATGTCGCCGCCCTTGGCGTGGCCGGCCAGGAACGCGCCCACGGCGGCGGGTTCGGCGCTGGTGACGTTGACGTGGACGCAGCCGGTCATGCCGTCGGCCACGGCCTTCACCGAGGTGTAGATGTCCGGGCTGGCGTCCACGGTGAGGGTGGTCGCGCCGCCCGGGCAGGATGAGCTCCCGGGCGCTGTGACCGTGCTCTGCGCGCCTGCCGTGCCGCCGTCGTCGTGCTTCTTCGTGTAGAACACGTAGCCGCCGCCGGCTGCGAGGACGAGGACGGCGCCGACGGCGACGAGCCCGGTGGGGAAGGAGGATCCGCTCGAGCCGCTGGTGCGGCGGCGGGGGGTGCTGCTGGGTCCGTCGTAGGACCGGTGCCGGCCTGCCACCGTGGTCACGATCCCTTTCGTTGCTGAATGTCCGACAGTACTGTGAGTTGGAGCGTCGGCTCAGGGCCCCGGCCCGGCCCCCGTTCGGGGGGCCGGGGGACCCCGACCGCGGGTAGGTACGGACGGGCGTCCCGCGTGTGGGCTGCGGGCGAGGATGGCAAGGGGGCGCGCCTGTGGGCGAGCGTGTGGTCGCGACCGAGTTCACCGGGGCGGATCGGACGCGGTTCCGGGAGCGGCTGCGCGTGGGTTTCGAGGTGTTCCGGCGCCTGCTGGCCGAGGACCGCTTCGAGCGCGGTCGCGCGTTGATGGGCGTGGAACTGGAACTGGACCTGGTGGGTCCCACCGGACGTCCGGTCATGGTGAACCAGGACGTGCTGTCGCGGATCGCCAGTCAGGACTTCCAGACCGAGCTGGGCCAGTTCAACCTGGAGGTGAACATCGCCCCGCACAAGCTGGTCGGCACGGTGTTCTCCGAGCTCGCCGAGGAGCTGCGCACCTCGTTGTCCTACGCCGACCGGCAGGCCCGCGCGGCCGGTGCCCGGATCGTGATGATCGGGATCCTGCCGACGTTGGACGAGGCCCACATGGTCGTGGAGAACTTCTCGCCCGAGGACCGCTACTTCATGCTCAACGACGAGATCGCGCAGGTGCGCGGTGAGGACTTCGTCGTGGAGATCGACGGGGTGGAGCACCTGCGCACCACGTTCGGCTCGATCATGCCCGAGGCCTGCAACACCTCGGTGCAGTTCCATCTGCAGGTCTCGCCGGAGACCTTCGCCCCGGCCTGGAACGCGGCGCAGGCGCTGGCCGGGGTGCAGGTGGCGCTGGGTGCCAACTCGCCGTTCCTGTTCGGCCGGCAGCTGTGGGCCGAGACCCGGATCCCGCTGTTCGAACAGGCCACCGACTTCCGGGTGCAGGAGCTGGCCACGCAGGGCGTGCGCCCGCGGGTGTGGTTCGGCGAGCGCTGGATCTCCAGCCCGCTGGACCTGTTCGAGGAGAACCTGAAGTACTTCACGGCGCTGCTCCCGGTCTCCTCCGACGAGGACCCGGAGAAGATCCTCGCCGAGGGCGGCGTGCCGCACCTGCCGGAGCTGCGGCTGCACAACGGCACCGTCTACCGCTGGAACCGCCCGGTCTACGACGTGGCCCGCGGCAAGCCGCACCTGCGGGTGGAGAACCGGGTGCTGCCGGCCGGGCCGACGGTGGTCGACGTGCTGGCCAACGCCGCGTTCTACTACGGCTGCGTGCGGTCGATGATGGACGATCCGGACCCCGTGTGGCGGCACATGCCGTTCGCCGCCGCCGCCCACAACCTGCACACCGCGGCGCGCCACGGCCTGGGGGCCGAGGTGTCCTGGCGCACCGACCGGTATGCCGGCCTGGTGCCGGTGCCGGATCTGGTGCTGCGCGAGCTGCTGCCGGCCGCGCGCCGGGGTCTGGACACCCTGGGCATCGACCCCCGGGACCGGGACGAGTTCCTGGGCGTCATCGAGGGCCGGTGCCGTACCGGGCGCAACGGCGCCACGTGGCTGTCGGCGGCCTTCCACCGGCTGGTGGCCGGGGGCCTGGACCGCGCCGAGGCGCTGGAGCGGCTGACGCTGGAGTACGCGGACCTGATGCTCACCGGGGCGCCGGCACACACGTGGCCGCAGGGCTGAGCCTGCCGGGCCCGGGTCCGGGTGCCGCTCCATTCCTGGTGCCTCTCGTCGTTTACCGCCATGTCAACGCGTGTTCGCGCCGGACCACTGGGCGCGACAGTAGTTCGCTGTGGATCGCTCGGACAAGAGACGTCCGGGATTGCCCGGAGGTCCGCGTCCACTTTGTTACCGTGTGGTAACTCAGGGTCCGGCCTCGGTGACGCCGGGTTCACCGATCTTGGTCCGGCGGCGGTCCGAATCCGGTCCCGGCCCGGGTTCGCCGGCCGGTTCACAGCCGGGTCACAGGTTCTCCACGGGCGCGGCTGGGATGATGCGTTGCGGCAGTGTGCCGGGCGCCGGTCGACGACCGGTCGAAGACCGGTTCGAGTGGCGGGCGCGGACGAGAGTGAGGATCCGGCGTGGCGGTGGTGGACGAGGGAGCGGTGCCGACGGCGGCGGGGCCGGGCGGGGACCCGGCCCGGTGGCGGGCGCTGCTGCGGATCGAGGTGCTGATCGTGCTGGCGCTGTCGTTCGGCCAGTCCGCGGTGTACTCGTTCGTCTCGATCATCGCCAAGCTGACCGCGAAGCAGGCGCTGAACCAGCAGTCCGCCGGGCTCAACGCGCCGCAGTCCGCGCGGCCCTGGCTGGACTTCACCTACCAGGTGCTGGATCTGGGCTTCAGCGTGGCGATCGTGGCGCTGGTGGCCTATCTGCTGCTGCGGGAGGGCGCCTCGCTGCGCACGCTCGGGTTCGACTTCGCCGACCCGGCCCGGGACTGGGCGCGCGGCGCGCTGCTGGCCGCCGGGATCGGCGCGGCGGGGCTGGCGCTCTATCTGGCGGCGCACGCGCTGAACCTCAACGCCACCGTGGTGCCGACGTCCATGCCGCCGTCCTGGTACCGGGACGGGATCTTGCTGCTGGACGCGTTCCGCAACGGCGTCACCGAGGAGGTCGTGGTCCTGGGCTACCTGCTGCGGCGCTTCGACCAGCTCGGTTTCTCGCCGTTCAAGGCCGACGTCGCCTCCTCGCTGGTGCGCGGCTCCTACCACCTCTACCAGGGCTTCGGCGGGTTCGTCGGCAACTTCGTGATGGGGATGATCTTCTGCCGGGCCTACCGGCGCTGGGGCCGGGTGATGCCGCTGGTGGTGGCGCACGGCCTCATCGACGCGGTGACCTTCCTCGGGTGGATCCACATCGTCCCGCACCTGCCGGCGGGCTGGGTTCCGCGCTGAGGCGCCGCGGGGTAATCTGACGACCCGTCAGATCAACGGACGCAGGCACACACGAACACCGAACCGCGGAGGGGCGACGATGGCGGACGACGACAAGGCGCTGGGACTGGCGGCGGTGTTCCCGACCGCGGACATGGGCGACGGGGTGCGCTTCGTGTCCGCCGTCCTCGGCCTGGAGCCCACGTTCGTGGACGGCGCCCGCTGGGCGCAGTTCGACCTCGGCGGCGCGCGCCTGGCCCTGGCCGCCGGCGCCGAGTCCTCCGGCGCGGCGCAGGTCATGGTGAAGGTCGCCGACGTCGCGGCGGTCGGCGAGCGGCTGGCCGCGGCCGGCTACGACGTCGCCGGCCCGGTCACCGGTCCGCATGAGGTGCGGCTGTCGGTGACCGGGCCGGATGGGTGGTCGGTGGTGGTGTACGAGCCCCGCTGAGCTTGTCCGCGGGAGCTCGGAGGGTCTTCGCTTGCTAAGCCGCCGGGATGGCTGGCGCTTGTACTACGGGGCCGGCCTCCACCGGGGCGCCGGCCGCCGCCTCCATCGTCAGCGTCGGATCCATCGTCAGCGTCGGAGCCGGGTCCATGTGCAGCGGCTGCACCAGGTGCGCGTCGACGCGCACCTGGTCCATCGCCGGCTCGAGCGCGGCCATGGCGGCCCGGTCGAGGTAGCGCTGCAGGCGGATCTCCAGGTTGGCCTTGGCGGCCGGCCACTCGGCCCGGACGATGGAGAACAGGGCGCTGTCGCGCACGCCTCCGTCGGCGGCCGGGAAGTGCGCCCGGCGGATGCCCTCGAACTGCGCCCCCAGCGCGCTGATGGCGGCCCGGCTGCGGGTGTTGCGCACGTCGGTCTTCAGGCTGACCCGGTGCACGTCCCAGTTCTCGAAGGCGTAGCTCAACATCATCAGCTTGGCCTCGGTGTTGATCCCGGTGCGCTGCGCCGACGGGTGCAGCCAGGTGGAGCCGATCTCGGCGGCGTCCGGGCGCCCGTCGGCGTTGACGTGGCCGTGCCGGGGCGGCCAGACCCCGGCCCGCCAGTACTCGAGTTCGCGCAGGCGGCTGGTGCCCACGATGCGTTCGGAGCCGGTGACGGGGTCGATCGCGATGGTGGTGAACGGCAGGGCGACACCGGCGGCGAAGTCCGAGGTCGCCAGAGCCACGTACCGGACCACGGCGTCGTGGTCCTTCGGCACGTAGGTGTAGTCGTAGGTGGACCGGTCCGAGCAGGCCGCGAGCAGCAAACCCTCGATGTGGTCCGGTCGCATGAGCTCCAGGCGGCACAGGCGGCCGTGGAGCGTGACGGGGGAACGCATGCGCATATCATCCACGACCTGAGGGTTTTGGGCGCGCGACACGTCGGTTTGGCACTCCGACGGGGCGCAGCCGCAGGTCACGGCCCTGGTTTCGGGGTGACGCGAAGGCCTTCGCGGGGCTTGCGGCGGCCGGCGGAGGCACGGTTTCACCGACGGTTCACGCACCCTTCACCGGACGCGGCCGGTTTCAGTACCCTCGCAGGGTCCGTGGACGCAGGTCGGAGGCGCTCGCCGGGCCCGGCGGCCGGAGGCGATTTCGGTGTGGTGACTGGCGTGTCACGGGGGTGGTGCCGGATACTCCCGTTGTCGTCCGGTGTGATTTTCTTTGGTGGTTCCTCGGCGAGAGTCGTCGGGTGGGGATAGTGGCGCGGATTGGGAGAGGTTGGCGTGTCCGAGGGTGAGCAGCAGTTCGGCGGGACCGAGGAGGCCGGCGGGCTCGAGGTCGGCGGGGCCGACGCGGTGACCGAACTGGAGACCCGGGCCCCGGCGGCGGCCTTCGACACCGACCCGGAGGTGGCCGCCGGCTTCGCCGCCTTCGAGGCCGGTGAGCTGGACGCCGCCGAGCAGGTCTTCGCCCCGGCCGCGGCGGCCGGCAACCGCGCCGCGATGTTCGGCCTGGGCCTGGTCTTCCAGGCCCGCGACGCCTTCGACGACGCGGTCCGCTGGTACGCCGCGGCCGCCGAACTCGGCGAGGCCGAGGCGGCCAACAACCTGGGCACCCTGCTGGCGGTGCGCGGCGAGACCGACGCGGCGGTGGCCTGGCTGACCCAGGCGGTGGCGCTGGGCTCCTCCGAGGCGGCGGTGAACCTGGGCCGCATGAACCACTGGGACAACCCGGCCGAGGCCGAGTTCTGGTACCGGCGCGGCGCCGAGGCCGAGGTGGGCTCGGCGATGGCCAACATCGGCGTGCTGGCCCAGCGCCGCGGCGACCTGGCGCAGGCCGCCGAGTGGTACCGCAAGGCGGTGGACGCCGGCGAGACCCGCGCGGTGAACAACCTCGGCAACGTCCTGCTGATGCAGGGCGAGGTCGAGGAGGCGATGTCCTGCTTCAAGCGCGGCGCCGACGACGGCGACGGCCACGCGCAGGTCAACTACGCGCTGCTGTCGCTGGCCCGCGGCGAGGTCGAGGAGGCGCTCGCGGCGGCCGAGAAGGGCCGGGAGTCCGACGCCCCGGGCTCGGAGGTGGTGTACGGGCAGGTGCTGCTCGCCACCGGCGACCAGCAGGGCGCCGCCGAGGCCTTCCAGCGGGCGATGAACAACGGGGACCCCTCCGGCGCCTACGCGCTCGGCGTGGTCGCGGCCCAGACCGGCGCGCTGATCGACGCCGAGCGGCTGTTCCTGGCGGCGGCGACCGCCGGCCACGTGCCGGCGATGTGGAACTCGGCGGTGCTGCTGCAGCAGAGCGGCCGGTCGGAGGAGGCGCTGCCGTGGTTCGAGGCCGCGGCGGCGGCCGGGCACCCGGAGGCGCAGGCGGTGCTCTCCGGCGCGGTCACGATCCAGCCCGGCGGGGACGCCGGGGGAGTGGCCACGGCCTGAGCGTCGCGGGCGGCCCGAGAGGCCTGAGCGGCCTTTGCGGGCGGCCCGGGCGTGGACGGTAACGGCCTTCAGAGCCGTCGTCATCATCGTCGGGGGGTCCGGCGTCTCAGACTCCGGACCCCGCCTCTATCATCAACCCCATGCCACTTCGTCTGGTCCAGGTGAACATCAAAGCAGGGGACGAATCGACGCTCGGCCGGTTCTGGGCCGACGTGCTCGGCTGGAGCGTCTCCAGCGAGGGGCCCGAGGTGATCAACCTCGTGCCCGAGGACTTCGAGTGGCCGGACCCGGCAGCCGTGTGCATCGACCTGGTGCGCGTCCCGGACCCCGGGACGGTGCACTACCGGGTGCACCTCGAACTCGCCACCGCCTCCGAGGCTCAGCAGGCTGAGCTCGTCGCGCGCTGCGTGGAGCTCGGCGCCACGACGATCGAGCCCGCGGACGGCGGCGCGGGCGGCGTCCCCTGGAAGGTCCTGGCAGACCCCGAGGGCAACGTGTTCTCCGTGCTCGAACCCCGCGCGCTCTACCGGGACACCGGACCGATCGCCGCGGTCGTGGTCGACTGCGCCGATCCGCGCGCCCTGGCCGGGTTCTGGGACGCCGCGACGGACTGGACCACGCACGAGGTGACCGACGACCACGCGAGGCTGCGCTCGGCCAAGGGCGTCGGCCCGTACCTGGAGTTCCGCCGCACGCCGGGCGCGACGTCCCTGCCGAGCCGCATCCACATCGACCTGATGCCGTACGCCGGCGACGACCAGGCCGCCGAGGTGGCCCGGCTGCGGACGCTGGGCGCGACCGACGTGGACCTGGGCCAGGGCGAGGACGCGCACTGGAAGGTCCTGGCCGATCCCGAGGGCAACGACTTCTGCGTGCTCAGGGCCGGCTGACCCCGCTCAGCACCAGGGCGCGGCGAGCGGATCCTCGCCCAGCGCCTCGGCCGCCGCCCGGCACAGCTCCTCGCCGAACAGCTGGTTGCTCCCGAACTGCGAACCCCACTCCTCGGTCGCGGACTCCGCGACCCCGCGCCAGCTGTACTCCTGCTCGACGCGCCAGTACCGGATCCGGGCGATCTGCTCCCGGGTCAGCGCGCCGGGGTCGACGAACGCGTAGCCGCCGGCCATGTCTAGGCCGCCGCCTTGCCTTCCTTGACGTCGGAGGCGTAGACGTGCCGGTACTCCTGCCCCGACAGCTCCTTGATCGCCTCGATGACCTCGTCGGTGATGGCCCGCCGGACCAAAGCAGGCTTCTTCAGCGCCTTGGCCTCGGTCAGGTCCAGCGGCGCCCCGACCCGGATCGTCACCTTGCCCCACCGCGGCAGCTTCTTGCCGGGCGGCTGGACCCGGTCGGTCCCGATGATCCCGATCGGGATGATCGGCGCCCCCGAGCGCAGCGCGATCTCCGCGATCCCCGTCCGGCCGCGGTACAGCTTCCCGTCCGGCGACCGCGTGCCCTCCGGGTAGATCCCGAACAGCCCGCCGCGCTCCAGCACGCCCACGGCCCCCTCCAGCGCCGCGGTCGTCGCGTTCCGGCTCCCGGACCGGTCCACCGGCACCGCGCCGGCGAAGCGCGCGTAGAAGTACTTGTTCCACAGCCCTCGAAGACCGCCGGCGTCGAAGTACTCCGCCTTGGCGATGAACGTCACGTGCCGGGGCACCACGATCGGGATGAAGAACGAGTCGCAGAACGACAGGTGGTTCGCGGCCAGGATGGCGGAGCCGTCGGCGGGGATGTTCTCCAGGCCCTCGACCCGGGGCCGGTACACGAGCTTCACGAGCGGTTCGACGACGAACTTCGCCGCCTGGTACACGAACATCTGCGCGCTGACCTCATTCTTTTCTGGCCGCGGGTCGGGTGGGGACGCGGTGAAGACTAGCGGATCATCCAGGGGGCTCGGCGGCTGTGCCCGGTGCCGCCGGCGGGTGCCCGGGCGCTCAGGGCACGGGTCGGCCCGCGACGCGCAGCAGCCCTTCCTGGACCACTGTGGCCACGAGCGTCCCCTCCCGGGTGAACAGCCGCCCCGTCGCCAGGCCGCGCGCGCCGGAGGCCGACGGGGACGACTGGTCGTACAGCAGCCACTCGTCGGCGCGCGCCGGGCGGTGGAACCAGATCGCGTGGTCCAGTGAGGCGATCTGCACTTCTTTGTGCGGAAGCAGCTTGTGCCGGATCAGGGTCGTGGACAGCAGGGTCAGGTCCGACACGTACGCCAGCACCGCCGTGTGCAGGTGCGGGTCGTCCGGCAACGGCGCCGAGGTGCGCAGCCACACCTGCCGCCGCTCCGGGCCGGTGTCGGGCACCCGGCGGATGTCGAACGCGGTCCAGCGCCGGTACAGGATGTTCCACAGCACGTCCTCGCCGTCGTCGCCGGGCTCGCGGGGGATGGGCGGCAGGGTCTCCGGGTCGGGGGCGTCGGGGCGGGCGTCGGCGTGGTCCAGGCCGGCTTCCGGGATCTGGTACGAGGCCGACATGACGAAGATGCTGCGGCCGTGCTGCCGGGCCACGACCCGCCGGGTGGAGAACGAGCGGCCGGTGCGGGAGCGGTCCACTTCGTAGACGATCGGCGCCGCCGGGTCGCCCGGCAGCAGGAAGTAGGCGTGCAGCGAGTGCACGCTGCGGTCCGCCTCCACGGTCGCGGTCGCCGCCGTCAGCGCCTGCCCCAGCACCTGCCCGCCGAACACCCGCTGCATGTCGGTGTCGGGCGAGGCGCCGCGGAACAGGTCGTCCTCGATCTGTTCCAGGTCGAGCAGGTCCATGAGCGACTCGAACGTGGCCAAGGGGCGTCTCCTCGCGGGACTGTGCGCCGGTGGTGCGGGGCTGTGCGGGGCGTTACGGGGCGGTGCTCCCGGAACTGCCGCCCGGGGTGGTGCCCGCGGCTCGATTTTAGGCAGCCGGAGCCCTCCGGCGGGCCCCGGCGCGGGCAAGCTACTCGGTGAGGTCGGTCACGGGCGGGCCGAACACCGGCAGCAGGTCCACGATCGGCTCCGGGTCCCCGACCCAGCCGGCGGCCAGCATCTGCGCCCGGGACCTGCGGCCCACGATGATCCGTGCCAGCTCGAAGTCCGACGTGTCCAGGCTCGCCACCGGCTCGGCGTCCGCGGCGTCTTCGGCGTCCGGCGCGCCCAGGCGCCAACTGCCCGAGGGCGTGGCCAGCCGGATCGGCGGATGCCCGGCCCGGCCCCACTCCAGCGCTTTGAACTTCGTCATCAGCTGGGCCACGAACTGCGTCTGCGGCGTGTCGCGGGCCTCGACGATGCCCAGCGCGCCGCGGACGTCGTGGCCGTGATGGAAGACGTCGAACAGCGCGAACACCGCCCGCCGCATCTCCGGCCGGTCGAGCCGCTCCTCCACCGTCGGCGCGTCGGCGTTCCACTGCCGGCAGATCTCGGCCAGCGGCACGTCCGCGCGGGCCGCGACATGCCCGGCGGTCCAGGCGGCGTCGTGCGGGTCGCCGACGGTCCCGGTCAGGATGTCCGAGCAGATCCCGGCCAGGTGCGCGTAGGTGTCGTGGACGCTCCAGCCCGGCAGTGCGGGCACCGGCGTGGCGGCCTGCTCCGCGCTCAGCGTGGCGGCGAGCGCGGTGAGCTCGCCGCGGATGACGCGGTAATGCGCGCCCGTCGTGGTCATGGCTCCTCCGGTGGCTTTCTGTAGGCTGGCGGTTGCAGGATCAGTATTCGACGACGCGGTCGGACGGGAGTGGTGTGCAGTGCCTTATAGCACCTCGGAGAAGGTGCCGTCGCTGACGGTGACCTCCAAGAGTTTCCAGGCCGGGGACCGGCTGGCCCCCGAACACGGCAGCCCGGCGTTCGGGATGCCCGGCGGGCAGGACCTCTCGCCGCAGCTGTCCTGGGGGCCGCTGCCGGAGGGCACGAAGAGCGTCGCGATCACCATGTTCGACCCCGACGCCCCGACCCCCTCCGGGTTCTGGCACTGGGGCCTGGCCGACCTGCCCGGCGACACCACCGAGCTGCCCGCCGGCGCCGGCTCCGGCGACGACGTGCTGCCGGGGAACGCCTTCCACGTGCGCAACGAGGTCGGCGGCAACAAGTTCGTCGGCTTCGGCCCGCCGGCCGGCACCGGCCGCCACCGCTACGTCTTCGCCGTCCACGCGCTGGACGTGGAGTCGATGCGGGACCTCGGCGCCTCCCCGGAGACGACGCTGGCCGTGCTGCACTTCCTGATGCGCGGCCACACGCTGGCGCGCGGCACCATCGAGGGCTGGGCCAGCGTCGACGAGTAGCGCCGCCGTCACCGCCGCCGGTCCGGCCCGGGGGAGTGCGCCGGCGGCGCGTCCAGCGTCCGGAAGCCGATCCCGGCCTTGGTCAGCCGTGCGATCAGCGCGTCCCCCATGGCGGCGGCGGTGGTCAGCTGCCCGGCGGCCGGAGGCAGGTCGTCGAAGGCCAGGCAGAGCGCTGACTCGGCGAGCATCTTCGACGTCTCGGTGTAGCCGGGGTCTCCGCCGGACACCTCGGTGATGATCGTGCGGTCCGCGGCTTGGGCGTGGAACCGCAGCGTGAACCAGCTCCGGGCCCGCCGGGCGGCGTCAGGCCCCTCACCCGGCTTGACGACCTTGCCCACCACCTCGCGCAGCGGCTTGATCTGCGCCGACACCACCAGCGCTCCGATCGCCGACAGCCCGCCCAGCGCCATCGGCAGCCGGCGCACCGCGGCGTAGTGCCCGTAGCGGAAGTCGGGCCCGTACTCCTCCAGCGCGGCGGCGCTGCGCAGCACGATCTGGGTGTCGATCACCGGCAGCGGCGCGATCCAGGCGTGCGCGGTCCGGTCGTGCCGCGGCGGCCCGGCCAGGGTCCCGACCCGCCGCCCGGCCGGCAGCGGCTGC
>JABFXP010000181.1 GCA_013361685.1 Catenulispora sp. | reverse complement strand
TCGTGGATATTGCCGCCCACGAGCCCTGCGGTCGCAGCCCAGTGCAGGGGTACAAGGGCCAGGGCCCCAGGGAGCCACCGGTGCTCGTCGCGAGTGAGCGGTTCCGGAGCTGTGCTTTCGTAGGCGTCGAGCAGTCGTCGCGGCTCGACGAGCGATGCGCCGTCCTGTGCGACGTGGTTCAGGCTGCCGGCGATGTCGTAGAGCCGTTCCCTGACCCTGGCGAAATCCAGGTCGAAGGTGGCCCATGAGCCGTCCGGCAATTCTCCGGTGTTGCCCCATTTGTAGTCCCCGTGAATCGGTGCGCATGGCAGTTCGACCTCCCTCCTGAGCTTGGAGAGCTCGCTGGTCAGTTGGCGCATCCGACGCACGACCGGCTCGCTGCGGGGTCCGAGCCTGCGGCGTGTGAAGCCGATCGAGTAGCGCAGTTGCCCGAGTGTTCTGTGGTCGTCGAGGGGTTCGGGCGGACCCGGCTCCCAGGCTGCTTTGAGGGCAGTGTGAACACGTCCGAGCTCCTCGAACAGGCGGAGGGAGGAGTCCTTGCCGGTCGGTGGCTGGACGTGATCGACGAACTCTTCGATCTCAGCCCACCGATCACCGACCCTCAGCAAGTCGCGGTCGGCGATCCGAATCGGCTGTGCGACGCGGACCGGCGTCCGCCCGAGCCGCTCCCGCAGGCGCCGCAGCCCTGCGACCCGCCCGCGGCGAACCCAGGGCCTGTGAACCCGGAGAACAACTGGCGGCTCAGCGTCTATCCGCACATTGAGGTTGAACTCACCGCCGATGTCTGCCCATCCGGCCCCGCGCGCGACACGGGTGATCAGAGCCGCGACAGCCGGGTCATCTGTGCCGGCTCTAGGTCCGAACCAGCGCGGCAAGGGAGGGGAAGAGATCGAAGCGTCGAATCCGGTCACCGCAATGGCCCTCCAGCGCACCCGACGAAGGGTCCGCCGGCGAAGCCATCCTCCTCGACGCGGGTCGAAGCTGCCACACATTTGCCCTTGCGGCGGGGGCGGAACGTTGCCTGACGCGGCACTCCGTGATCAGCACCGACCATGATCGGTCAGTCGAGCAGGCTCGAAAGCTGACTCCCATAATCAGCAGGCAGATTCATCTCACTCCGCAGCTCCGCGAGGAACGCCTCGTTCTCGCCGGCCGTGAGCGCGTCGAGGGTGACAGCGTCCAGCCCCTTCGTGACCGAGGCCGACAGCTTCGGGATCGCCGGTCCGCTCAGCTTCATCCGTGATCCGCCCGACCGTCTCCCCGCGGCGGAGCCGACCAGCCCGACCGCGCCGCGCACCGCCTCGCGTCCCCGCTCGAACAACGGCAGGCGCGGGCGCATCTCCTCCCCGGTCGGCTGGATCTCGTCCAGCGCCAGCCGCCACGTCGGGCCGTCGTCGCGGCGTCCGGCGGCGGCCGGCAGCAGGGGCGCCACCGCGGTCATCACCTTCTGCGGACCGTCCGCCAGTGCCGACAGGGCCTTGGCGATGATCGCCGCGGCGTCGGCGAGCGCGAGGTTGCCGACCGCCGGATCCGGGTCGTCGCGGGCGAGATCCACCGCGTGCGTGGCGGGGATGCCGGAGACGCCGGTCTCCAGCGCGCTGCCGGCGTGCGGTCGCAGGGCCTTCATCAGCGCCGTCGTCCCGTAGCGGGCCGCGCCGTCGACGACGACCACCGCGAGGTCTTCGTCCGTCGCGTCGATCAGCGTCTTGTACGGATCGCCGGAGGTGCCGGCCACCGCGGTGATGTCGGCCTTGAAGCCGGCCGCGAGCGTGCCCAGCGCCTGATCCCAGCGCAGGATCTTCGCCGCGTCGCAGGTCGCCATCGCCACCAGGTCCGCGTCGGAGAACACGGTGCCGGCCGCCGCACTGGCCAGACGTGCCGCTTTGAGCTCACCGAGCAAGCCTTTACTGCCCGACACCGACCAGTCCGAGCCGAGCCCCAGCGTCAGCCCGGCCTTCTTGGCCGCCGCGACGTCGGCCGTGCCGCCGTACAGCAGCAGGTTCGACAGCGGCGACCACACCATGGCGGCGCCGTTGTCGGCCATTCGGGCGAAGTCGTCCGGTTGCAGCGCCGTGCAGTGGATGCCGACCAGATTCTCATTGACGGCCCATTTCCCCGGCGCGTACTCCAAAGCCAGGAAGTGCTCGCGGGCGGCCTGGTCCACGCCTTCGGCGAGGTGCAGCAGCAGCCGCTTGCCCTGGTTCAGCCGGGCCAGGAAGCGCTGCGCGTCGGCGGCGTCCACGTCGGCGATGCGGGACACCGCCTCCGGCAGCGCCGGGTCGCCGGTGGCCTCGACGGTGCGGACCACGCCGCGGTACAGGCGGCGCGCGCCGGCGTCGCTGAACAGCGCGATGCCCTGGCTGGTGGTGGTGCCGTTGACCAGGGCCTTGGCCTCGACGTAGCGGACCACCGCGGGCATCAGCTCGGCGCTTTGCCCCAGGACCGTCATCGGGCCGGTGACCAGGCGGTGGTAGTCAGGGTTCGATGATCCGCCCCACTGGCCGCGGTTGCCGTACTTCTTCGGGACCTGCCACAGCGGCAGGACGTTGTAGGGCAGGTGGTTGTGCAGCTCGATGAGGCCGGGGAACAGCGTGGCGCCGGTGTCCGCGGGTGTGAGGTCCGCGCAGCTCGCCGGGGGCGGCGCCGAGGCCGGCTGCACGGCGGTGATCAGGCCGTTCTCGACGTAGACCACGCCGTCGTCCACGACGGTCCGCTTCGCGTCCATCGTCACGATCCGTCCCCGGAGTGCGAACCGGGGCCCGCGCGAGGAGTCTGCGTTCGGTGGGTTCGCGTGTGCTGGCATGGCAACGCCCTCCTGGGTTCACGATCCCTCGCCGGATGTCCACGGCAGCCATAGTCTATCGATAAGTGTGACAAAAGGATCATTTAGGACAGGCCGCTCAGAGGGTGAGCCGGCCGAGGCACCAGGAGCGTTCTCATGACGCAGGACTTCGATCCCGGATACCCCGCCCCTTACGCCGCACTGGTCGCCGCCTACCCGGGACCGGAGGTGTTCCCGGCCGCGGACTTCCGCGTCGAGTGGGGGCCGATCTTCCACCGCGGACGCCTGGACGGGACGGCCCGGGTGCTGGTCATCGGCCAGGACCCGGCGCAGCACGAGACCATCGCCCGGCGGATCCTGATCGGCACCGCGGGGCACCGCTTCCAGGGCTTCCTGGCCAAGCTCGGCATCACGTCCAGCTACGTGCTGATCAACACGTTCCTGTACTCGGTGTACGGGCAGGGCGGCGGCACCAAGCACGCGCACGACCCGGCGATCGCCGCCTACCGCGACCAGTGGCTGGACGCGCTGGTCGAGAACAACCCGATCGAGGCGGTGATCGCCCTGGGCAGCCTGGCCGACACCGCGTATCAGGCCTGGCACGCCACCCCGAACGGCAAGCAGTACACCGGGGCCTACCGCCACATCCTGCACCCCACCTACCCGGACAGCGCCGCCGCCTCGACCGGGAAGCCCGCGGCGCAGCTGATGGCCGAGATGCTGACCGACTGGAACGCCGGCCTGGACGTGCTGCACCCGGCGATCACGCACCCTGACACCGCCACGCCGCTCGTCCACTACGGCACCGCGCTCGCGCCGGCCGACCTGGCCGAGATCCCGGCCGCCGACCTGCCCGCCGGCTGCCCGGCGTGGATGCGCTCGGCGGAGCCGTGGGCGCAGCGGACCGGCGCCACGGCGGCGGAAAAGCGCGCGACGATCACGGTCAGCATTCCGGCCGACGAGCGGCCGTTCTGAAAGCTGCTTTTGCACAAGGCGCTCCGCCTCTTCCGGCGGAGCGCCTTGTCGCGCCCTCAACAAGCCGAGCGTGTCATCGGCGACAGGCCCGAGCGCGCGAAGCGATCACAGGCTCTCCAGGTCGGCCTTCAGCAGCGCGACGTCGAGCCCGCCGATCTTCCCCGCCTTCTCGTACTCCTCGGAGAGGATCACCCAGGCCTCGTCGCCGTAGACCGACCACCAGTCCCAGCCCATCTTCTGCACCGCGCCCCAGGTGACGCAGTACAGCCAGTCGGCGTCGTAGCCGAGGATCGGCACCGCGTGCCCGCCCTTGATCTGCTGCTGCTGCCAGCCCGGGTCCAGCGTCCACGGCAATTCGTCGGCGAACTGGCTCTCAGCGTTCTTCGGCACCTGGATGCCGACGTAGACCCCGCCGAAGAAGGCGACGGCCTGCTTGAGGCCCTCCAGCGAGTGCACGTCGACCGGCGCGTACCCGACGATCTTCGTGCCCCACAATCCCTCCCGCAGCCAGTCTTGGAGGACCCGCGACTCCACGAGCCCGTTGTCCTTGCCGTGGCTGAGCTTCAGGTACTGCGCGACGACATCGGCGTCGGCGGGTACCGGCAACTCGACACCGGTCTGTGCGTTCCACGCCTGGATCATGTGCGCGGCGGCGGCCATGGTGCAGTCGCCGTACTGGTCGTTCCCGTCCATCGGGAAGCCGCCGGTGACCGCCTTGGCGTGGTCCGCGCTGGGCGGCGCCTTCGGCAACGGCGCCGTCGCATAGTAGTGCAGGTCTTTCAGCGCCACTGGGAACTGAGGCCTGAGCTTGCCCATCATCCCGACTGTCCGGGTCATGACCTTCCTCCTCACGATCCGTTCCGGCAGTTCGCCGCCGGATCATGGTCCGCCTTCAATTGCACCGCCGCAGGGGTGCGGGGACTTCGCGTCGGTGCGCCATTCGGGGGAGGTGGCCCGGGGGCGCGGCACGCCGGGGCGGATGGCGGCGGATCACCTCGGTAATCTGCCCGTCACCAGCGGAAACTTCCTAGCCAACGAACTGTGATCAACTTACCCTTGTGACGATGGTGATTACGCGGGTATGCGGCTGACATGTCCTCTGGCCGCTTGGTGATGCTCAACCGTTGGTACCCCGTGTCCATATCCTGGCGCCGATGGGCGCTGGTGGCGGCGGTACCGGTGGCGGCCGGGGCGTTGCTGTTGGGCGCGCTGTGGGTGGCGGTGCGGATCACGCCGTTGCAGTCGGTGACCACCGGCGGGCAGACGGTGCAAGTGGGCGCGGCCTCGCCCGGGTGGGGGCTGTCCGGGCCGGGGGAGCTGGACCTGTTCGGGCAGACGATCGCCACCGAGCCGAGTTTCCCGGGGCCGGTGCGTCCCCGGCTGCGCCTGACCCACATCACCGCGAACGCCGAGCTGGCCCAGCTGCTGGGGTCCAACGAGCACGGCGGGGCGGGCGCGATGGGCCGCGAGCTCGCCGCCGGGTGGCTGCGGTACGCGCTGTGGGAGGGCGCGGTGTCGGCCGGCGTCGTCGTCCTCGTACTGTCCACGGTGACCGGGATCCGGCGGTACTCGTGGCGTCGGACGACGGTCGTGCTGCTGGCCGGGGCCACGGCGATGACCGTCGTGAACCTCGTCGGCTTCAGCCTGCTCGCCTCCGGGACGCCGTCGGCCCTGCGGAACGTGCACTCGCTGTCCGATCTCGTCGGACGGGTTTCCGCGACGCCTGTCTCGCCCGATGAGGGGCCGTCGATGAGCGAGGTCCAGGCCGTGGTGATCGGCGACTCCACCGCGGCCGGGATCGGCAACCAGCCGCTGTTGCAGCCGAACGCGCTGGACCAGGCCTGCGGCCGGAGCGCCGACTCGTACGCGGAGCAGCTGGCCGCCGTCAACAACTGGAACGTGCTGAACCTGGCGTGTTCGGGCGCGACCATCCGCGAAGGGCTGCTGGGCTCCCAGCAGGTCAAGACGAGCACCGCCGCGCCGCAGCTCGCCCAGCTCGAACGCGCGCCGAAGGCCACGGTGGTCATCGTCGGCGTCGGCGCGGACGACCTGCACTGGGCCGACCTGACCCGGCTGTGCGCGGCCAGCCCGAACTGCGACGACCGGGCCACCGACGCCTACTTCCAGCAGCAGATGGCCCAGTTCGTGCTGGACTACCGCGACCTGCTCACCCAGCTCGCCGCGCTGCCGAACCACCCGACCGTGATCGTCAACCAGTACTACAACCCGTTCGGCTCGGATCTGAGCTGCCTGGCCCCGCTCGGCGTGGACAGCGGCAAGGCCGACGCCCTCCAGAGCCGCCTGGGCCAGCTCAACACCGCGTTGCGGCAGGGCGCGGACGCCGCGGGGTTCATCTCGGTACAACCGTCGTTCAGCGGGCACACACTGTGCAGCTCCCAGTCGTTCGTGCAGGGCCCCAAGGACCACGCGCCGCTGCACCCCACCGCGGCCGGGGAGCTGGCCATCGCGCTCGCCGACCAGCGGGCGCTGTCCGTCGCCGGGCAGCCGGCGGCGAACGTGCCGACCGGGCAGAGATGAGGGGTCGATGTACGAGGTGCAAGCGCTGCTCCGGGAGTACGACCGCGCCCGGGCCTACACCGACCAGCTGTGGAAGGACCTCAGGCCGGAGGAGGTGACGTGGCGGCCGCACGAGGACTCCAGCGCGATCGGCTGGCACCTCGGCCACCAGGCGCACGTCGCGCACTTCATGATCCGCAACCTCACCGCCGCCGAGCCCAGCCCCGACCCGGAACTCGACGAGCTCATGGACTCCGCGCGGCCGGAACGCCTGCGCGGCGCGCTGCCCGGCATCGAGCGGCTCGCGGCCTTCCGCGCCACCGTGGCCGAGCGGGTGCACGCCCGCATGACCGCGATCGCCGGCGGCCGGGTCGCGGCGCCGGAGCAGCTGACGATCGTCGCCGTCCCGCTGCTGACGGCGCTGATCAACCACGAGTACCAGCACGACCAGTGGATCGGCGAAGTCCGGTCCGAGGCGCTCGGCCGCCCGCTTCCCCCGGATCCGGACAGCGACCAGGTATCCCGGCTTGATGGATACCTGGTGCTCAGGCCGCTGTGATGGAGTCGGCCTGCTGCTTGCTCATCACTTCTCACCCGCAACCCGTCACACGGGCACGTAGGTCACGGCGATCGCGCCGTTGCCCCGCTGCGTGACCGACTGCAAACGCAGGTTCGTGCGCGTGCCGGGGCGGAACAGCGGGGTCCCGCTGCCCAGCATGACCGGGTTGACCGTGAAACGGAGTTCGTCGACGAGGCCGTGCTCAAGCAGCGTTTGGGAGAACTGGCTGTAGCTGTAGACCATCAGGTCCCCGTCGCCCTGCTCCTTGAGCTCCCGCACCGCGGGAACGGGGTCGCCGGAAACGATCTTCGTGTTGTTCCAGTCCGCCGCCGCCAATGTGGATGAGAAGACATACTTGGGCATTTCGTACAGCCGCTCCAGGTAGGGTCCCTGCGGGGTCCCCCACATCTGGGCAAAGAGCTCGTATGTGTTCCGGCCCATCAGGAACGCGTCGCTCTTCCTCAGCGCGGCGAGCCACTCTGTCGCAGCCTCCTCGTCCGAGTACTCTCCGGCCCACACCTGCGGATCGCCGTGGATACCGTCCGCGGTGACCAGGCTGCTCACGACCAATTTGCGCACGCCGCGTCTCCTCTGCTTCGGGGCCCGGGCCGATCCCGGAGCCTGCTCCGTATATAGGGACTCGCCAGGCCGCCGATACTCATCGCTAACCTGGACCTGTGCATGGGGGAAACAACCACAGCGGTTCAGCGCGCAGGCCACGGGGGTTCACCGCGCGGCTGGGCTGGTTCTGGACACGCTACGTCTGGGACGGCTCGGCCGATGTCGGCCGTCCCCGTCCGGTCCCGGTGAAGAAGCAGGCTCAGACCATCACTTTGCGCCGCGTCGATCCCGAGCGCTGGACCGCGCTGTGCGGGGCCATCCGCGCGCGCCTGGAACCGCGCCTGGTCGGTGTGGGCGAGCAACTCGCCGCCTCGGAGTTGTCGCTGCGGAACGGCGAGGAGCAGGCCACCCGCGAGTACCTGCTGGCGCTGGACGCCTACACGGCCGCCGGCAAGCTGCTGGACGAGGCCGCTGAACCGGCGGAACTCGGCGGGGTCTCGGCGCTGCTCGACATAGCCGCCGCGCATTTCGCCGTCGCGATCGCCCGCCATGAGGGCAAACCGGCCCCGCACCGCCGGTCCCGCTGCTTCTACAACCCCTTGCACGGCGCCGCGTCCAGCGCCGTGGATCCGTCACGCAAGCCGAAGAAACGACAGCGCCAGGCCGTCGGTCGAGGCAGGGGACCGGCGGTCCCGATGTGTGCGGACTGCCGCCGCCGCGCTCAGGAGAACCTGCCGCTGGACATCCTCCCGGCAGCGGTCAGCGTCCGCGTCCGGCGCCGCACGCGCGCCCTGGTCGAGGTGCCGTACTTCGTCGTGCCGCAGGACCGGTCGATCTGGGCGGCGACCGGGTTCGGGAGCCTGCCGGGCAGTTCGGACGCCGAGTTGGTGCGGCGGGTGATGCGGGGCGAGTACCGGCAGCCGAAGTAGAGCGTCGCCGAGATCATCTGAGCGCCTTCGGCCGCCGAACCGCCTGAAGGTTTTTGGTGACGGTGAGAAGCTGCCCCAGCAGTGCGGGGTTCGCCGCCGCCAACGTGCCGCTGCCCGAGGACAGCCCGCACTGCCCGAGCACCGGCCCGCCGTCGAGGGCGGCGACCCGCCCGCCCGCCTCGGCGAGCAGGACCGGCGCCGGGGCGAGGTCGTCATAGCCCTGACAGGCCATCACGACGGCGTCCACCCGGCCCGTGAGCAGGTGCAGCAGCGGGTGGTGGATGCCGCCGACCATGGCCGTGCGCCGGTGCAGGGCCAGCAGCAGGTCCTCGGAGAACGTGTGCTGGTTCGAGGCCAGGACCAGGGCGTCGTCGAGGTCGGTCCGCGTGCCCAGCCGGGCGGGCCGCACGTCGCCCCGGCGCTGTACCCAGCATCCCCGGCCGCGTCCGGCGAAGACGGTCTCTCCGGTCATCGGCGAGGTGATGACGCCGACCGCCGAGCCGTGTTCGTCCTCATACGCCAGCAGCGTGGCGAACAGGGGCATGCGGCGCGTGAAGTAGGCGGTGCCCGAGATGGGGTCCACGACCCAGCGCCGTCCCGAGGTGCCCGAGGTCAGTCCCGCCTCCTCGCCGAGGATCGCGTCCTGCGGCGTGCGCCGGGCCAACTCGGCGCGGACGAACTCCTCGACCGCGACGTCGGCGTCGGTGACCTCGGTCCCGTCGGCCTTGTGCCGGACCGGGACCGAGGCGTGGAACAGTTCGGCGGCCAGGTCCCCGGCGGCGACGGAGGTGGCCACGGCGAAGTCCAGCAGCTCGCGGTCCACCGGCGGGATCGCGGGGGAGCGGCCGGGGTGCGGATCGCGGTCGATCTCGTGATGAAGCATGCGGTCAGTGAACCGGAGAGTAGGGTCGGGCCGGTAAGGATTAGGCCAGGGCCGAAGGGTGGGCGGCGGTGAGCGAGATCCGCTTCGCCGCGACCGACGTCGCGGAGATCCGGTTCGCCGTCTCGCCGCTGTGGGAGACGGTGCGCAGCCTGTTCGTCCTGGCCGATCCGGGCCGCTACTTCCTGCACGTGCCGTGGGTCCGCCGGGCGCGCGTCCTGGCGCAGGACCCTGAGCTGGCCGCGCATGTCCGGCTGTTGCGTCGCGTCGCGCGGCCCGGGCTCTACCTCCCGGACTTCCTGACCCCGCCGGCCCCCGGACCGCTCGCCGACTTCGAGGAGGAGCTGCTCACGGTCGCCGCCACGCCCGAGCACGTGATCGCCGCCGACTTGGCGGCGGTGACCAGGCTCGGGGCGGCGGATCCCGGTCTGGAACCGCTCGGGCCCAAGCTGTCGCCGGATCTGCTGCCTGATCTCCTGCAAGCCGTGCGGGCCTGGCACAACGCGGCGATCTTGCCCGACTGGCCCCGGATGCGCGCCCTGCTCGAAGCCGACATCGCCTTCCGGGCCCGCCAGGTCGCCGAGGGCGGTGTGCGGCGCCTGTTCGACACCCTCCATCCGACCGTGCGCTGGGCCGGGGACCGCGTCATCGCCGACGACCCCTGGCATCTCGAGATCGACGTGGGCGGCCGGGGTCTGCCGTTGATGCCCAGCGTCTTCGTGGACCGCCGGGTGCTGTGGACGGTGCGTGCCGAATCGCCGCCGGCCGCGATCTACCCGGTGCGCGCGGCGGCGACGCTGTGGGAGCGCCGGCGCGAGCCCGTGAACGGTCTGGCGCAAGCGTTCGGCAAGACCAGGGCGGACCTGCTGGCGCTGGTCCGGGACCCGGCGACGACCACCGAACTGGCCCGCCGCCTCGAGCTGTCGCCGCCGACGGTGTCCCAGCACCTGCACGCGCTGCTCGCGGCGGGTCTGGTGGCCCGGTCGCCGACCGGCCGCACCGTCCTGTACTTCGTCACCGCCGAGGGTGCCGCGCTGCTGCGGGTGAACGGGCTGGAAGTGGGGGGAGCGTGAGGACGCTCCCGATGGCCGGCGACGCCCCATGATCGACCTGTCGGAGCCGCTTGCTCTAATGGGTCCCATGGCGAACTTGGACGATCTCATCCACCGCTGGCACCTCGGGTGGCAGTCCTCCCGCGATCTGCCGGACGCCGAGCTCACCGACGACGCGATCTGGGTCCACTGCGTCCAGCCCGGCCGTGAGTTCGAGGTCTTCTCCCGGCGCGCCGACGAGGACCCCGACTCGGTCCGCCGGCTCGCGGCCCGGGTGCTCGCCGCGCGCGACCACACCTGGCTCACGGTCACGACCGACGACCTGGGCAGGGCCGCCGCCGCGGTGGAAGCGGCCGGCCTGAGGGTGCTCCACCGCTCGGAGACGATGATGGCGGCCGACCTCACCCGGCATCCCCGGCGGCCGCTGGATCCGGCGTTCACCTCCGAGGTCCAGGTCAAGGGGCCCTGCATCAGTGTCTTGATCCACGACGCCGCGGGCACGCTCGCCGCCCGCGGCCAGATCGGCATCGCCGGCGGCGACGCCGTCGCGGACCGCATCGAGACGACGCCCGAGTTCCGCCGCCGTGGCCTGGGCGCCGTCGTCATGGGGGCCTTGGCGGCCGAGGCCGCCTCTCGGGGCGTGCACAACGGCCTGCTGATCGCCAGCGAAGAAGGACGGCACCTGTATTCATCGCTGGGCTGGGAGCGGGTCGCCGACGTCCTCATCGCCCAGCCGCCCGCGGTCTGACCCGCGGGAGCGGGACTGCGTCACGCTGAGCCCTCGGCGTGGCGGCCCAGCAGATCCATCACGCCGGCGTACGCCGCCTTCGCCGCCTCGTGCAGTTCCTCGCCCTGGCGGCGGTACGCGGCGAGCAGGTCGGCGCCGTCGCGCAGGCGTTCGGTGGCGCCCTGCTTCCGTTCCTTGGCCCTGGCGTAGCTGGCTTCCGCCTGCCTGCGCCCGCCGCCGGAGCCCTCGGCCGCGATGACGCGGTCGATGTCGGCGTGGACGGCGGCGAGGGCCTGCTCGAACGGGGTGGTGTGGTCGAGCGTGATCGGGTGCTGCCACGGCACGGGGACCGAGAGGGTGGTGGGGAGGTCGGTGGTGCGGGCGAGAAGGGTCTCGGCGAGGGTAGCCAGGGAGGGGGCCAGCGCGGTCAGGGCCGCGGTGCGGCGTTCGACGGCGGCTTCGGCGAAGTCGAACAGGTCACCGAGCAGGAGGTCGGCGGCCAGGCCCACGCTCGTGTCCCACCTGCGAGGCGGCGCCGCATCCTGTAGCGCCGAGCGGCGAGACCGCGCCTCCAGCTCAGCGGCCCTGCGCAGCAGCTCCGCCTCCGGACCGCTGCCCTCCTCGATGAGCGCGGTGAGCAGCGTCTCGGGCGTCGGATCCGAGCCGGCCGGGGCTTGTACGCCGGCCCGCGGCTGACCGTTCAGCGCGTCGAGCAGGACCGCCAGCATGTCCGCGGCCGCGGCGGACGCGCGCAGGGAACTCTCAACAGCCTGCGACCGCAGGTTACGCGAGCGGGAACTCTGCACGGGTGTGAACCACGTCGCAGGCTGCCCGCCCAACGTCCCGAGCGCCCGCTCGAGGTCCTCCGGCGCGACCGACGCGGCCAGCGCCTCCAGCCAGGCGCCCAGCACGGCGCGCCCGGCCTCCCCGTGCCGGCCCGCGCCGTAAGCCAGCCACAGACACCGCGCGGCGAGCGTCACCTCCGAGGCGTCGTCGACCTTGTCCATCACCGGCAGGGCCGCCTTGAGCCAGGGCTCCGCCTCCGCGCCGGCGCCCCGCGCGCCCAACACGCAGACCAGGAAGACCGCGGTGCGGTACGCGTCACGCCGGCTCGCCTCGGCCAGCAGTTCCCCGGCGTCGCCGCCCCGATCGCCGCCGCCCAGCATCCGCACCAGGCCCAGCACAGCCGGCGGCAGCCAGTACTCCGGCACGTCGACGACACCCGCCATCGCCGGCACCGGCGTCTCGGCACTCATCAGGGCGAAGATGTGCGGCCGCACCAGGGCCCGCACCGCGGCGGCCGCCCCGAACTGCTCCGCCTCCCGCCGCACCTCCGAGGCCTCGATGAAGGTGTCGAGCGCCTCGGCCAGGATCTCGATCCGCGCGGCCAGCCCGTCCATCCGCGTCTCCGCGGCCCGGATCAGGGTCAGCAACCGCGCGTCGGCGCCCGCCGCGGCCCTGTACGCCTCACCCGTGGCCCGGCGCACATAGGCGTCCTCCGACTCGAAAAACCCCCGCCGCCCCGTCATGCCGGTCCCCTCCGCTTTGTGATGTGCCACCGCGATGTCAGCGCACCGGTGTCAACGCACCGATGTCAACGCACCGATGTCATCGTAGGGCGCGCCGCCAGCGCGCCGGCGGGGTGCCGTACCGGTTCTTGAAGGCGCGGCTGAACGCCGCCTCCGACTCGTAACCGACTTTCTCCGCGACGGAGCTGACCGGCAGCAGGGTGTCGCGGAGCAGGCCGGTGGCGGCGTCCAGGCGCACGTGCGCGAGATAGGTGGCCGGCGGCTTGCCGACGCGGCCGACGAACCGCGCGGCGAACGCCGAGCGGGACAGGTTGCACACGCGGGCCAGTTCCTCGACGGTCCAGTCATGGCAGGGCTCTTGGTGGATCGCGCTCAGCGCCGGACCGATCTGCGGGTCGAACGCGCCGGCCAGCCAGTTCGGCTCGGCGTCCGGACCCGCGGCCCAGGTCCGCATGATCTGGATGAACACCAGGTCGAGGATGCGGGCGATCATCACCGCGGAGCCCTGCGAGGGCGACTGCATCTCGATGCCGAGCATCCGGCGCGCGACTTCGAGCCCTTCGGGCACCGCGCCCTCGGCGCCGCGCAGGACGATCACCGGCGGCAGGCTCCCCAGCAGGTGGCTGGCCTGCGGGTCGCCGATGGCGAAGGTGCCGCAGAGCCAGCGGACGGGCTCGGAGGCGGCGGTGTCCGTGTCGTCTGGAGCGCCTGGTCCGCCTGCGCCGTTCGTGTCGTCCCCACTGTCCGCGCT
>JABFXP010000317.1 GCA_013361685.1 Catenulispora sp. | reverse complement strand
TGGCGTCCCGGCTGCCGCTGCCGCGGCCGGTGTCGCTGGGGCTGGCGCTGCCGTTCGCCCGGCCGGCGCGCGCCGCGCTGGTCGGCGGGGCGGTGCTGTTCGGGGCGGTCAGCGCCACGTTCGCGATGGGGCTGGAGAACTCGTTCGCGCACTTCCAGGACGAGCGGACCGGCGGGTTCAGCGCCGGATCGGCGGTCGTGCAGCCGGCCCGCGACGACGCGGGCCGCACCGGCCCCAGGCAGAATCAGGGTCCGCGCTTCTTCGGCCCGAACGATCCTCGGACCAAGCACCTGGACGCCGCGAAGGTGGCCGCGGCGATCGCCTCGGTGCCGGGTACGCGGGCGGCGTTCGGCTGGGGCGACTCCGGCTCGACGGTGATCGGCTCGCCGCCGCAGGCCGAGGTGGACACGGTGACCGGCGATCTGTCGTGGACCGGTCTGGAACTGGTGGCGGGCCGCTGGTACGCGGCGCCGGGCGAGGCCGTGGCCAGCGACCGGCTGGCCTCGACGGCCGGGATCCACGTCGGCGACACGGTCACGGTGGTGCAGTGGGGCAAGTCGATGCCGTTGAAGATCGTGGGCATCGACTTCGACACCCACGACGGCAGCGCCGTCATCGCCACCGACGCCGCGTCGTTCACGGCCGGCGGCCTGGTTCCGCGCATCGACCAGTTCAACGTGCAGCTGGCTCCGCAGACCGACGGCGCGGCCTGGCTGGCCTCGGCGAGCGCGGCGCTGCGGCCGCTGAACGCCGAGGCGGACCACAACGCCGGCGGGCGGGGGTCGGACGTGGTGATGGTGATGAGCACGCTGGTCGCCACGCTCACGCTGATGCTGGTCGTGGTGGCGGCGCTCGGCGTGCTGAACACGGTCGTGCAGGACACCCGGGAGCGGATCCACGATCTGGGGATCTACAAGGCGCTCGGGATGACGCCGAAGCAGACGGTGACCATGGTCATGACCTCGGTGTCGCTGACCGGGCTGGTCGCCGGGCTGGTCGGGGTGCCGATCGGGGCGGCGCTGGAGCGGGTGACGCTGAACCCGATGCAGAACGCGGTCGGCATGCATCTGCCGCCGAGTGTGACGCACTCGTACACGCCGGGGCTGATCGGTCCGCTGCTGGCCGGCGGGATCGTGATCGCGCTGCTCGGGGCGATGCTGCCGGCCGGGTGGGCGGCGCGGTCGCGGACGGCCGTGGCGCTTCGCACCGAATAGTCGCCTGCTGGACGACTCGCTGACAGGAATGCCGGCCATCTGCGGTTGATACCCTGCAGAAGGTCGGCATTCTGCCGACTCTTCACCAGGCTCAGTCACCTCGACACAAAGGCGTGAGAGGCACTCCACCCATGGCGGTCAGCGTTTTCGACCTGTTCTCGATCGGCATCGGCCCGTCGAGTTCGCACACCGTCGGCCCGATGAGGGCGGCGCGGATGTTCGTCAAGCGCTTGGCCAACGAAGATCTTCTGCCCAAGGTGGCGCGGGTGCGCGCGGAGCTGTTCGGCTCGCTCGGCGCCACCGGCCACGGCCACGGGACCCCGAAGGCGGTGCTGCTGGGGCTGGAGGGGCAGCTGCCGGCCACCGTGGACGTCCGGGGTGTGGAGCCGGACCTGGAGCGGATCCGGACCAGCGGCCGGCTGCGGCTGCTGGGCGCCGAGCGCGGCGCCGCGGCCGAGGTCGTCTTCGACCAGGACCGGGACCTGGTGCTGCACCGCCGCAAGTCGCTGCCGTACCACTCCAACGGGATGCAGCTGTTCGCCTACGACGAGCACGGCGCCGAGCTGATGGCGAAGACCTACTACTCGGTCGGCGGCGGATTCGTGGTCGACGAGGAGGCGGTCGGCGCCGACCGGGTGGTGCTGGACGACACGGTGCTCAAGTACCCGTTCCGCACCGGTGCCGAGCTGCTGGAGCTGGCCGGGCAGACCGGGTTCAGCGTCAGCGGCCTGATGCTGGAGAACGAGCTGGCCTGGCGGACCCGGGACGAGGTGCGCGACGGGCTGCTGGAGATCTGGCGGGTGATGCGCGAATGCGTCGCCGGCGGCATCGCCACCGAGGGCATCCTGCCCGGCGGGCTGAAGGTGCGGCGCCGGGCGCCGGGGATCGCGCGCACGCTGCGCGCCGAGGGCAATCGCGAGATGCACGCCGGCGAGTGGGCCACGCTGTGGGCGATGGCGGTGAACGAGGAGAACGCCGCCGGGGGGCGGGTCGTGACCGCCCCGACCAACGGCGCCGCCGGCATCATCCCGGCGGTGCTGCACTACTACGTGAACTTCGTGCCGGACGCCGACGAGGACGGGGTGGTCCGGTTCCTGCTGGCCGCCGGCGCGGTCGGCATGCTGTTCAAGGAGAACGCCTCCATCTCCGGCGCCGAGGTCGGCTGCCAGGGCGAGGTCGGCTCGGCCTGCTCGATGGCCGCCGCGGGCCTGGCCGAGGTGCTGGGCGGCACTCCGGAGCAGGTGGAGAACGCCGCCGAGATCGGCATGGAGCACAACCTGGGCCTGACCTGCGACCCGATCGGCGGCCTGGTGCAGATCCCGTGCATCGAGCGCAACGGCATGGCCGCGGTGAAGGCCGTCACCGCGGCGCGGATGGCGCTGCGCGGCGACGGCCGGCACCACGTGTCGCTGGACAAGGTGATCAAGACGATGAAGGACACCGGCCGCGACATGTCGGTGAAGTACAAGGAGACGGCGCGGGGCGGGCTCGCGGTGAACGTCATCGAGTGCTGATGAGGGTGGACGGCTGAGGCCCGGCGGTTCCGGGCCGCTCAGCCGGGCCGGCCCGCGGGCGGCTCAGCCGTGCGCGGCGGGAGTGACGGTCGCGGTCAGGAGCAGCAGGCCGTCCTCGGGCGAGGGGTCCAGCAGGTCGACGGCGAGGTCCTGCGCCTGCTGCCGGGTGAACCCGGTCGCGCTCTCGAACACCCCGTCGGTGAGCGGCTGGGAGATCACCGGGTCGCCGAGATGGAAGGGTCCGGCCTCCACGGTGATCCGTTGGTCCGCCGTGGACTGATCCGGCCGATCCTCGGCCTGGCGGCGGTACGCCTCGGCGCCGGCGGCGTCGAACCGGACGGCGACCGCCCAGTCGCGGACGCCGGGACCGCGGCGCACGGCGTGGGCGGAGACGGCCCGCGCCCGGCCGTCGTGCGAGATCACGAAGGTGTACCCGTGGCCGTTACGGTCGCACAGCGGCTGGTCGGGCCCGATGTCCGACTTCTGCACGCACCGGCTCTCGGCGAGCAGGTGGTCATCGGTCTCAGAGGAAACCGAGCGCGCTTCGGCGAAGAGCACGTCGGTGGTCGTGCCGAGCATCCGCAGCCGGGTGGCGTCCGCGGCGCGGCCGGTGACGACGAGGGCGAAGGGGTCTTGGCGCACGGTGACGTCGATGCCGGTCAGCCCCTCGGCGTGCGCCCGGCGCAGCACCCAGTCGCGCACCACCGCGGAATCGACGGTGATCGGGGGCGGCGGATGGACCCAGCCGGTCGTGTCCTGCTGGAAGGTCACGGTCACCCGGCCGCCGCCGTCGTGCCCGGCCGCGGCGACCACCGCCCCGCCGGCCCCGGTGGCCCCGGCCAGGCCGATCGCCGCGATCAGCGGGACATGGCGCCGGCGCCAGAAGCCTTTGGCGACAGCGCTCTGCGCGATGGCGTGGGCGCTGAACGCCGGCACGTCGTGGCGATCGGCTTCGTCGGTGAGGATCGCCGTCAGCTTCTCTTCGATGGTGGTCATGCTGTCCGCTGCTCCTTCGCTGAACGTGCCGGATCTTCCGGGGCCCGCGCGTGATCCGGCGGGTCCATCACCTCGCGCAGTTTGGCCAGGGCCCGCGAGGCCTGGGACTTCACCGTCCCGACCGTGATCCCGAGCACCTCGGCGATCTGGACCTCGGTCAGGTCGTCGAAGTACCGGAGCACCAGCACGGCGCGCATGCGCGGCGGCAGCTCACGCAGCACCCTGATGACGGCGTCGTGCTCGTCGAGGTCCGGGTACACGTCGGGCACGGCGGCGTCGTGGTCGAGCAGCTCGAGCGGCCGGCGGCCGGCGGCCCGGAAGTGGTCGACGGCCAGGTTCGCCAGGATCCGGCGGACGTAGGCCTCCGGCGCGTCCATGGCCGAGACCCGGCCCCAGTGCCGATAGGTCCGCTCCAGCGCGCTCTGCACCAGGTCCTCGGCGGTGTGCCGGTCGCCCGCGATCAGCACGGCGGTGCGGAACAACGCCGCGGAGCGGGCCGCCACGAACTCGGCGAAGCCCGGTTCCACGGTGGGTGGCGGTCTGCGTTTCATGAGGAGTTGAACCCTACGGAGGCGGGAAAAGGTTGCACCGGCGCTCCGGCTCCGGCGTATCAGGGTTCGGTCACACCCGCTACGCTGGGCGTCTCGACCACGATCCTGGAGGCGCCCCGTGCCATCGACGTCCCCGCCGAGCCCATCGAGCCCGCAGAGCCCGTCGAGCTCACAGAGCGGCCCGAGCTCGCAGAGCCCGTCGAGCCCGTCGCCCTGGGACGCCGACGACCGCGGCCTGCCCTTCGACACGTCGGTCCCGCATCCGGCCCGCATCTACGACTTCCTGCTCGGCGGCAAGAACAACTTCCCCGCCGACCGCGCCGCCGCCGAGGAGGCGCTGAAGACCCCGATCCCGATCCGCGACATCGCCCGGGCCAACCGGGCGTTCCTGGGCCGCGCGGTGCGGTTCCTGGCCGAGTCCGGCATCCGCCAGTTCCTCGACATCGGAACGGGGATCCCGGGCCCCGGCAACACCGGCGAAGTGGCGCGCGCCGTCCACCCGGACGTCCGCGTGGTCTACGTCGACCACGACCCGATCGTGGCGGTGCACAGCCGCGCCCTGCTGGAGGGCTCGGATCCGGCGCGCAGCGCGGTGCTGGAGGCGGACGTCCGCGACCCGGCCGCGATCCTGGCCGGCGAGCAGGTCAAGGCCCTGATCGACGTCGCCGAACCGGTGGCGGTCCTGATGGTGTCGCTGCTGCACTTCGTGCCGGACGAAGCCGACCCGCACGGCATCGTGGCCACGTTCCGGGACGCGTTCGCGCCCGGCAGCGCGCTGGCCCTGTCGCACGGCGGCGACTTCGACGTGGACAACCTCGGCGAGGGCGTCGCGCAGGTGTATCAGCGCTCGACGTCGCCGCTGAGCCAGCGCGGCCGCGCCGACGTCGAGCGCTTCTTCGACGGCTTCGACCTGGTCGAACCGGGCCTGGTCCAGCTGCCGTGGTGGCGGCCGGACGGTCCGGACGGAGCGGTGCCGGACGGCTCGGAGAAGATCTGGATGTACGCGGGGGTCGGGATCAAGCCCGCCTGAGGTACAGCCTGATGCGCCGCCCCGGCCCCTCGGCCGGGGCGGTTCTCCGTGCGCCCGCGCGCCTTGACACCGGCGCCTACTCGCTTGCATGGTTAGTTACATGAGTAATGAACCAGGCAACCGCTGATGGACGAGAGCCGTCCGCTGTTCCAGCAGATCGCCGAGCAGATCGAGTCCGCGATCCTGGACGGCTCGCTGGCGGCGGACAGCCAGGTGCCCTCCACCAACGAACTGGCCGCCTTCCACCGGATCAATCCGGCCACCGCGGCCAAGGGCGTGAACCAGCTGGTCATCGACGGGATCCTCTACAAGAAGCGGGGCATCGGCATGTTCGTGGCGACCGACGCGCGGCGGCGCGTGCTCGACCGGCGGCGTGAGGCGTTCGGCCGGGATTTCGTGGAGCCGCTGCTCGCCGAGGCGCGGCGGCTGGGGCTGGACGCCGAAGACGTGAAGAACCTGATCGAGAAGTGGGGGGAGGGCCGATGAGCGCCGTGCTCGTCAAAGACCTGACGATGAGGTATCGCGGGCACACCGCGTTGCACGGCGTCGGGCTGGAGTTCCAGGAGAACACCATCCACGGCCTGCTGGGCCGGAACGGGGCCGGCAAGACCACGCTGATGCGGATACTCACCGGGCAGGAGTTCGAGACCTCGGGCCGGGTCGAGGTGTTCGGGCAGGCGCCGCGGGAGAACGAGGCCGTGCTGCGCAAGGTGTGCTTCATCCGCGAGTCGTTGAAGTACCCCAACTACTACAAGCTCCGCGAGGCGCTGGCCGCCGCCTCGATCGCCTGTGACGGCTGGGACGCGGCCTTCGCCGCGCGGCTGGTGCGGGACTTCCAGCTGCCGGCCAACCGTCAGCTGAAGAAGCTCTCGCGCGGCCAGCTCTCGGCCGTCGGCATCGTCATCGGGCTGGCCTCGCGCGCGCCGCTGACCCTGTTCGACGAGCCGTACCTCGGTCTGGACGCCGTGGCGCGGCAGATCTTCTACGACCGGTTGTTGGAGGACTTCGCCGAGCATCCGCGCACCGTCGTGCTCTCCACACACCTCATCGACGAGGTCGCGGATCTGATCGAGCACGTCGTGCTGGTCGACGGCGGCCGGGTGGTGCTCGACGCCGACGCCGACGAGCTGCGCGGCCGGGCGGTCTCGGTGTCCGGTCCGGCCGAGGCGGTCGCCGCCTATGCCGACGGGGTCCCGTCGCTGCACCGCTCCGCGCTCGGCGGCCGGCTGCGGGTGGCGCTCGCGCACCGTCCCGACGGGCCGGCCGACGGCGTCAGCGTGGAGCCGCTGTCCCTGCAGGAACTGATCGTGCTGACCACCAACCAGGGGGACCCGAAGTGAGCCCGACCGAGAAGGCGCTGCGCATCCAGGCGCTGAAAGCCAAGCACACCTTCGCGATCCAGTGGTACAGCCTCGTCATCGCGATCGGCCTGGTGGCGGTCACCTTCGCGGTGGCCAAGGACGTGCCGTACCAGCACCGCACCACCGGCGCGCTGAGCGCGTTCTACCTGTCCAGCGTCGGCACCCAGCCGTGGCTGATCAACCAGGTGTTCCCGTTCGCGATGGCGCTGTCGGTGTCCCGCAACGCCTTCGTCCGGGCGACGATGCTCATCATCGCCGTCGAGGCGCTCGTGGCCGGGGTGGGCCTGACGGTACTGAGCCGACTGGAGAGTGCGACCCACGGCTGGTTCGTCCACATGCGGCTGCTCAACATGCCGTACATCCACCAGGACAACGCCTTCACGCAGTTCCTGGTCTACGGCGTCCCGATGGCGGTGGTGTCGACGATGATGGCGTTCATCGCGGCCGTCTTCCGGGCCTTCGGCCAGATCGGGCTGTGGGTGTTCGCCGTCGGCCTGGCCGTGGTGGCGGTCGCGATCATCATGGTCCTGACGCTGACGCACAGCGCCGACGGCATCCTGCACTTCTTCGGCTCGCAACCGATGCTGGCGGACCTCGCTTTGTATCCGCTCGCCCTGGTGGTGCTGTTCGGCACGGGGTGGGCGCTGCTGATGAAACGTGCCCGGGTCTGACGGGGGGCGCCCGGGCGCGGCCGGGGCCGGACGGATCAGGACTCTTCGTCGCTGACGTCGAACTCCTGGCTCTTGCCCTGGAACCGCGCCAGGCCGGTGTTGCCTCGGTACACGAAGCGGTACCGGCCTGGCCGTGTGTTATCCGGGACGTGCCACTGGATGCGGACGGTGGACTGGGTGGTGCCGCGCGCGGAGGGCAGGCGGGTCCAGTACATGCGGGTCGACCAGTCGGCGTCGTCTGCCACGCGGCGCCAGTACAGGCCTTCGCGCTTCTGGACTTCGAAATAGGTGCCGCCGCGCCGGGGGTCGTTGCCGGGGTGCACGCCGACGAACTCGGCGGTCGCCACCCGTCCGTCCCAGGCGAAGGACAGCTGCTGGCCGATGTCGTGGTGCGAGTGCGGTTCGTCGGTGCCGGGGTGCGCGCGGTGGTGGCGACGGCGGGCGGACAGGTCGGGCGCGGCCGGTCCGGGATCGACCCGGCGGCCCTCGCGCATCGCGGTGGCCAGCATGGAGGCGGTCTGCTGGATCGCGGGGAGCTGCCAGCGCCCGAACAGGGTGCTGGCGCCTTCGTACATCTGGGCGTCGTACTCCTCGGGGGTGGTGAGGTAGTGGCCGTAGGCGTTGGCGTAGCCGACGACGAGGACGTGGTCCGGGTCCGTCCCCACGGCGTCCGCGACGGTCCGGCGCAGCCGCAGGCCCGCGACGATCGTCACCTCGAAGGGCAGGCACAGTAAGAAAAGGCTGCCCAGGCGCACCAGCTGGATCGGCAGCACCTCCTGGCCGAGGGGGACCACGCGGTTCAGCAGGCTGATCGGCCCGGCGAGCGTCTTCGGGTACTGCGAATCCCGCAGCCGGCGCGACACGCGGTAGATCGCCTGCTGGGACACGACGTCCAGGACCGGATTGCGTTCGGAGCCGACGAAGCGCCAGCCGGTGGGGCCGTCCGAGAGCGCGCCGGCGAACGCGGTCGCGCCGGGGACCGCGTGCGAGGTGTGGTGCGGGCGGCCGTCGCCGGTGAACGCCGGACCGACCCGGACGGCGGCCAGGTCTAGATGGACCAGGCGGCAGTCGAGGCCGCCGTCGAGGACCTCGGCTTCCTCCCGCGCCTGGAGCAGGCGCGCGGCCGCCTCGTATTGCCGGGTGCCGATGATGCGGGTGTTCTCGAACTCGTCCTCGGTGGGGCCGCTGCCCGGGCGCAGGTTCAGGTTCGGGGACATGTCGCCGGCGTTGGTCTGCGCGAACGCGGCGACCAGTCCGGGGTCGTCGCTCTCGCCGAGGTAGTCGATCCCTGACACCTCGCGTTCCCAGTGGTAGGCGGCGTAGCCCTTGTTGTCGGCGGAGATCAGCCGGTTGCGGTTCGTCATGCTGGTGCCGTGCACGGCGAAGAAGTTCACGACGCCGATCGGCTCGCCGTCGCGCTCCAGGGTCAGCAGGGTGGTGGCCGGGTCGATCGCGTCGGGGAAGGGGGCCTTGTCGCCGTCCGGGTTCCGGTCGAAGGCGCGCCGGGCCCGGTTGACGCTGGCGTCGCGTAACTCGCCCCGGTTCAGCCGCAGCGTGGACGGCTCCAGGTCGGCGATCGCGCGGCGGGCCGCCTCCAGGATGCCGTCGACGATCGCGCGGAAGGTCTGCGGCCGGAAGCCGCCGGTGTTGCTGTTGTAGACGGCGTGGTGGGAGTAGCCGCCGGGGCCGCAGTGGGTGTGGGTGGCGGTGATGACGACGTTCGCCTCGGTGTAGGCCGGCGGGAGGCGGTCCACGACGGCCCGCGTCACGCTGCTGAAGACCAGCGGCAGATCGCAGACCACGAGCAGCAGGCGGCGGCCGCCGTGGGCGAAGGCGAAGGCCCGCGCGCGCAGCCGGGTGTGGAGCCCTTCGGCCTGCTGGTCCGGCATCCCGTAGCCGAGGAGCCCGATCTCGGCGATCTCACCGGTGATGTCGGCGATTCCGCGCCCGGCCAGGAAGGTCATGAGGGCCAGCGTCCGGCTGGCGGGCGAGTGGTGTCAAGAGCGGTCGGCGCGGATCGGGCCGGTCGGCGGCCCGGAGCGGCCGGCCGTCGGCGGGCTCGATCCGCGCCGATAAACGCTGTTCCGTTCCCCGCCCCGAATGAGACGATCGAGGCATGGCCGACGAGACCGCAACCGGAGTGAACGGACCGTTGACGGTCCGCTATCTCGCCGCGCCCGCCCGGCCGCACACCCCGCGCGCGTTCGCCGAGCTGACCATTCCGGCGGCGGAGCTGTCGTGGCGCTTCTCGCGGTCCGCGGGCCCCGGCGGCCAGAGCGTCAACACCACGGACAGCCGCGCCGAGCTGTCGTTCGATCTGGCGGCCACCGAGGCGATCCCGCCGTGGCTGAAGACCCGCGCCCTGGAGCGGCTCGGGCCGCGCCTGACCAACGGCGTTCTGACGGTGACCTCCAGCGAGCAGCGGTCGCAGCTCCAGAACCGCGAGGCCGCCCGGGACCGGCTGGCCTTCACCCTCGCCGAAGGGCTCGCGCCGCCGCCTCCGCCGCGCCGGGAGAAGAAGACGCCGGCGGGCGTGACGCGGCGTCGGCTGGAGAACAAGGCGCGGCGCGGTCAGGTCAAGCAGATGCGGCGCCGGGTCGACGACTACTGAGCGGACGGCTGAAGCGACGACCGACGACTGAAGCAACGACCGAGTCGGCGAGCGGGTAGAACCGGCGACCGGGTTTGCTGCCGAATCGGCTCGGCCGCCGAGGGCGCGGCTATTCGCCCGCGGCGTCCTTCTTCGGGTCCCCGGCCTTCGACTCCTTGGCCTTCGGGCCCTTGGCGCCGTCCTGCTTCGGCACCTCCGCGACGGACTCGGCCTTGCCGACCTCAGGCGCGGGCGAGGCCGAGGCGGCGGAGGCGGCCAGCGCCGCGTCCTCCGCCTCGAAGTGCTCCTTGGCCCGGCCCAGCTGCTTGCCCATGTTCTTGAGCAGCGCCCACAGCGCCAGCCCCATCACCAGGATGATGAGGAACGCGACGAGCCCCGGCTTGGTCTTGTCGAGGCTGCCGCTGTCGGCGAGCACCGGTGAGCTCGTCGGGGCGGAGGTGAGCAATCCGGACACAGCGTTCATGCCCCGCAGTCTACGAGCACATCCCGGCCGGCTCGTGCGCGCCCTGCTCGCTGTGGTCGCAGACCGCCGCGCGCGCCGCCGCCTCGTACTCCCGCACGCCGGCGAACAGGTCGTCCTCGGGCAGCGTGGTGTCGATGAGCGAGCGGGCCAGTTCGAAGTCCTCGGTCGGCCAGACCGCGCGGCGGATGTCGTTGGGGGTGCGGAAGAAGGGGCCGTCGGGGTCGATCTGCGTGGCGTGCGCCTTCAGCGCGGCGTCGCGGGTCTCGAAGTGCTCGCCGACCGGGACGCGGGTGGTGATCTCGCGCTGCGGCCAGCCCTCGCGCTCCTTGAGCAGCTCCCAGTACGGCGACTCCAGGCCGCGGTCCAGCATCTCCTGGTGCTCGGCCTCGATGCGGGCGATCGACCAGGCCACGTCGTAGTACAGCTTCAGCGGCTGCCAGGGCTCGCCGGCGTCCGGGTACTTGTCCGGGTCGCCCGCGGCGTCGAAGGCGGCGACGGTGACCTTGTGGGTCATGATGTGGTCGGGGTGCGGGTAGCCGCCGTTCTCGTTGTACGTGACGATCACCTGCGGACGCTGCTGGCGGATCAGGCGGACCAGCGGCTCGGCGGCGGTGTGCAGGTCCTGGAGCGCGAAGCAGCCCGGCGGCAGCGGCGGCAGCGGGTCGCCCTCGGGCAGGCCGGAGTCGACGAAGCCCAGCCACTCCTGGCGCACGCCGAGGATCGCGCGGGCGGCGTCCATCTCCCGGCGGCGCACCTCCGGCAGCTCGGCCTCGATCGCGGCCTGGACGGCCGGGTCCTTCTTCAGCTGCGGGTTGAGGATGTCGCCCCGGGAGCCGTCGGTGCAGGTGACGACCAGCACGTCGACGCCCTCGCGGACATACCGGATGCTGGTGGCCGCGCCCTTGCTGGACTCGTCGTCCGGGTGCGCGTGGACGGTCATCAGGCGCAGTTCGTGCGTCACGGTGTTCCTCCATCAGTAGCCGCCCGAATATACTGACGCATCGGTCCGACACTGCGCACATCCGAAGTGCGCGCCGTCGCGGGAAAGCCAGGTGAGCCGGGGTTGGCGTCCGAGGAGCGGGACGAGGTGGTCGCGCGGTACGCGCGGTCCTCCGGCCTGTCCAGACGCGGCCGGATCGCCCTGGGGACCGCGGGAGTGCTGGCGCTGACCGGCGTGGTGTCGTACATCGGCCTCAGGCAGGCCACACCCACTCTGAACGCGACGGTCCTGGGCTACCAAGCCTCCGACCACAGCATCGACGTCGAGTTCCAAGTGGACAACCGCAAGAGCGACCGGGCCGCGACATGTACGGTGCGGGCCCGCTCCTACAGCGGGGACGAGGTCGGTCGGCTGGACGTCCCGGTGGCCGCCGGAAACCGCACGCAGAAGCTGTCCGCGACGGTCAAGACCAGCAGCCGGGCCATCACCGGCGAAGTGGTGGAATGCCGGCTCGCGTAGCCGACAGCCGTTGATAACCCGGCGTTATCTGTCCGTGCTCCTTGTTACGATCGCCATTCTGTGCACATACAGTCAGAAGCAGCGCGTGCCTGAAGTACGGCCCCTCTAATCAGTAGAACCTAGGAGTACCCGTGACCCAGACCAACGACAGCGTCACCTGGCTGACCCAGGACGCCTACGACCGGCTCACCGCCGAGTTGCAGCACCTGTCGGGACCGGGCCGCGTCGAGATCGCGCAGAAGATCGAGGCCGCTCGCGAAGAGGGGGACCTGCGCGAGAACGGCGGCTATCACGCGGCCAAGGAGGAGCAGGGCAAGATCGAGCTGCGGATCCGCCAGCTCACCCAGCTCCTGGAGCACGCCAAGGTCGGCGACTCGGTCGAGTCCGGCGTGGCGGTGCCCGGCGCGATCGTCACCATCGCCTTCGACGGGGACGACGACGACACCATGACCTTCCTGCTCGGCTCGCGCGAGGACGCCGCCGACGGGATGGAGGTCTACTCGCCGCAGTCGCCGCTGGGCGGTGCCATCAACGGCAAGAAGGTCGGGGAGCAGGCCGAGTACGAGCTGCCGAACGGCAAGCCGATGATCGTCAAGGTGCTGGACGCGAAGCCGTACACGGGGTGAGGCGGGAGATCATCGGCCCCCGCGAGGTGCTCGCGGGGGCCGTTTCGTCGTGCCGTCATGCCGGAGGCAGAGATCAGGCGCCTCAGACGCAGCTCAGGTTGATCGTCACAGTCGATCCGTAGTCGGCGCTGCCACCGCTCGGGCTCTGGGTGCTGACGGTGCAGGACGAGCCGGTACCGCCGGACCGGCTGCCGACCTGGACCTTGAAGCCCTGGCCGGTGAGCGTGGACTGGGCCTGCGACTCGGTCTTGCCGGTGACGTCCGGCACCGGGACGGTCGAGGCGCTGCTCGCCGTGGACGTCGGCGAGGTCGGCGCGCTGGAGGTCGACGTCGCGCTCCCGATCGAGGACGAGGTGGTGACGCTCGAGGGATCGGTGGGCGAACCGGACGGCGAGCTCGACGCGTAGCTGTGGGTGCCGGTGACGCTCTGCGTGGCCGTGCCGGAGGTCGCCGAGCCGCCCGAGCTGTGCCGCGACGACGGCGAGTGCGGGTAGTACGCGCTGGAGCTGGACGACGGCGTGTCGGGCGTGTCGTAGCCGTCGCTGGTCCCGTAGGTGGTCGGCTGGTCGGCCTGCACCCCGGCGCCGGGCCCGGGCCGGGACCCGGGCGACTTCGGCGAGGGGCCCGAGGAGTTCATCACCAGCGCGACGGTCAGCCCGAGCAGCGCGGGCGCCGCGACAGCCGCTGTCACGAGGGTCCGGCGCCGGGCGGCGTCGGTGCGTGCCGCGGCGGACGCGGCACGGCTGGTCGGGGACGCGCCTCCGATGCCACCGCCCGGCTCGGCGGCCCGGCGCCGCA
>JABFXP010000074.1 GCA_013361685.1 Catenulispora sp. | reverse complement strand
GCCGGCGTCAGACATGTCACCATCCGAATGTCAAGGGGGACCGATAAGCAATCTTCCCCCAGGAATCCGGCCCGACCAAACCGATCAACGGATGATCGCCTCCGGCGTGCTCGGAATCACACCGGCACCAGGCGCCGTACCCCCCGCCGGGGACGGCGGCCGAGGTACCGGCCGGTCCGGGCTCAGCGGACCAGGCCCCAGCGGAACCCGAGCGCCACGGCGTGCGCCCGGTCGGAGGCGCCGAGCTTCTTGAACAGCCTGCGCGCATGGGTCTTCACCGTGTCTTCCGAGAGGAACAGGTCGCGGCCGATCTCGGCGTTGGAGCGGCCGTGGCTCATGCCCTCCAGCACCTGGATCTCGCGCGCGGTCAGCGTGGGGACGGCGCCGATCTCGGCCGGGCGCAGCCGGCGCGGGGCCAGCCGCCACGTCGGGTCGGCCAGGGCCTGGCTGACGGTGGCCCGCAGCTCCGCGCGGGAGGCGTCCTTGTGCAGGTAGCCGCGGGCCCCGGTGGCCACCGCGAGGGCCACCCCGTCCAGGTCCTCGGCCATGGTGAGCATGATCACCCGGGCGTTGGGGTCGTTGGACAGCAGCCGCCGCACGGTCTCCACGCCGCCCAGGCCCGGCATCCGGACGTCCATCAGGACCAGATCGGAGCGGTCGGCCGTCCACCGGCGCAGCACCTCCTCGCCACTGTTGGCGGTGGTGACCTTGTCGACGCCGGGCACGGTCGCCACGGCGCGTCGCAGCGTCTCCCGCGCCAGCGGGGAGTCGTCGCAGACTAGGATGGACGTCATTGGTCAAGCCTCCACATTCGTGAGGTTGTGACACCTATTGAGCTTATGGCGGACAGGTCCCCGTAGTCGATGGTTCGCACCGCTTCGCCACCCCTTGCAGGCCGCGGCGCGAGGCGCCCCCTGGGAAGAGGGGGCGGGCGGGCGGCGGGCGGGGGCGCTCGCCATCGTCACTCCGAGATGGAAAACGAGCTTCACCCGAAAGCGTTACGCGCTCCGCGATGTTTTTTTCAGACGGCGCTGGGTCGGGATCAGGCCGCGCTCGGCGGCCTTCGCCTGGCGTGGGATCGGCGTCCAGGGCCGGTCCTCCGGCCGTCCCGCATCGTCCCCGCCGGACTCGCCGGCTTCGCCACGGCCGCTCCCCCCACCGCGTCGGCGCTGCCCGTCCCGTTCGTCCCGTCCGTCGCTCGCGTCCTTGCCGCCCTGTCCGCCCCGGCGGCTCCCGCCGCCGCCGCTCTCATGCGGCCGACCGGCGTCCAGCGCCTGCAGCCACCCCAGCTCCTCAGCCCAGCCGTCATCTTCGGGAAGCCCGATCACACCCTGCCCGTGCCTTTCATCCCATCGGCGGGCCCGCCGGCGCCCGCCGCCGTCGGCACCCATGCCTTTGCTCACACTCCGTAGTCGATTGCGACAACTCAGTGACAATCGACCACGGTTCGGGGCATGATCGGAATGACCGTCCACCGGATCAGGTATTGGACAACTAACACCTGGTTCACCACGAGGTACGGCCGCCGCCACGGCGCCGATGCAAGAACCCGACTCACTCTCACCGGGATCATGCACCCGCCGCGGCGTCGGCCAACACGATGTCGCCGAAGACCACTCCATCTAGCGACTCGCCGTCGGTCGTCCGACAACAGGACGACTGACCTGCGGATTCGCCGGTTGATGGTCGAGCGAGGAAGGGCTTGTGCCATGGCCGACGTGTCCCGTCTCCCCGGCCCCAACGCGGACTTCTGGGATTGGCAGCTCCGCGGTTCCTGCCGCGGTACCGACAGCGATCTGTTCTTCCACCCGGAAGGAGAACGCGGCCAGGCCCGAACCTCCCGGGAAGAGGCGGCGAAGGAGGTGTGCCTCCACTGCCCAGTATGCAAGCCGTGCCAGGAACACGCCTTGCGGGTCCACGAGCCGTACGGCGTCTGGGGAGGCATGACCGAAGAGGAGCGCGAGGAGTACTACGCGCGCGAGAAGGCTGCGGCGCGGGCTGCCAAGCTGGCGGCGCTGGCCGGGGCGAAGAACAACAAGCCGGCGCGCAAGCCCGCGTCGAAGCTGCCGATGAAGGTGCAGGCGAAGGCTTCCGGGGCACCGGCCACCGCGCCGAGCAACGGGATGACGATGACGCGGCCCGCGAACGCTGCTTCGGCGAGTGGGGCGCGGGCTAAGGCTAAGACGAAGCCGTAGCGGCGTTTGGCGGCGGGGGCGGCGTTGGTGCTGTGCGGCGGTGATGTTTTGCTGCGCTGGTGCTGTTCGGCGCTGGCGCCTGCTGTGGGCGCTGGCGTTGCTTAGCGCCGGTCCGTTGTGGCTCTGCGGCTTGCTGCGGCGCTGGCGTTGCGCCGACCTGTTGTGGCTCTGCGGCCTGCTGCGGCGCTGGCACTGTTCAGCCTCGACTTGTTGTGGCCCGGCGGTTGCGTAGCTCCGACGCGACGCTGTCTGGTTCTGCGCGAGGCCGACGTGATGCGGCGTGGCCATTAGCTTCTCTACTTGATCGCCGTCGCCGACCACCTTCAGGACCAGGCTTGGGTGCTCCGTGCATAGTCGCCGGTGACGCTTAAAAGGGCGGTCCCATACGGAGAATTCCGTATGGGACCGCCCTTGGCGTGCTCTACTACGTAGCCGTCGCCGTCGTCTGCGGGACCGCGCTCGGCCGTTGCCTACTTAGTGGCTGTGACCGTGGCCGTGCCCGTGGCCGTGGCCCTCGTCTTCCTTCGGCGCCGGCTTCTCGACGACCAGGGTCTCGGTCGTGAGCAGCATCGAGGCGATGGAGGCGGCGTTGGCCAGCGCGGAGCGGGTGACCTTGACCGGGTCGATGACGCCGGCCGCGACCAGGTCGCCGTACTCGCCGGTGGCGGCGTTCAGGCCGGAGCCGACGGGCAGGTTCGAGACCTTGTCGGTCACGACGTAGCCCTCGAGGCCGGCGTTCTCGGCGATCCAGCGCAGCGGCTCGACCGCGGCCTTGCGCACGACGCGCACGCCGGTCGCCTCGTCGCCGGTCAGGCCCAGGTCGCCGTCCAGAACGGAGACCGCGTGCACCAGGGCGGAGCCACCGCCGGAGACGATGCCCTCCTCGACCGCGGCACGGGTCGCGGAGATGGCGTCCTCCAGACGGTGCTTCTTCTCCTTCAGCTCGACCTCGGTGGCCGCGCCGACACGGATCACGCAGACACCGCCGGCCAGCTTGGCCAGACGCTCCTGCAGCTTCTCGCGGTCCCAGTCCGAGTCGGTGGTCTCGATGGCGGCCTTGATCTGCTTCACCCGGTCGGCCACCGCCGCGCCGTCGCCGGCACCGTCGACGATCGTGGTGTCGTCCTTGGTGACGGTGACGCGGCGCGCGGTGCCCAGCACCTCGACGCCGACCTGGTCCAGCTTCAGACCGACCTCGGGCGCCACGACCTGCGCGCCGGTCAGGATCGCCAGGTCCTCCAGGATCGCCTTACGACGGTCGCCGAAGGCCGGGGCCTTGACCGCGACCGAGGTGAAGGTGCCGCGGATCTTGTTGACCACCAGGGTGGACAGCGCCTCGCCGTCCACGTCCTCGGCGATGATCAGCAGCGGCTTGCGGGACTGCGCGACCTTCTCCAGCAGCGGCAGCAGCTCGTTCAGCGAGCTGATCTTG
>JABFXP010000299.1 GCA_013361685.1 Catenulispora sp. | reverse complement strand
CCGCCAGCCGCCGACGCAACGTTCGCGCAGCATATCTGACCTGCGATGGACTATCCGACATAATCCCTATATCAATATAAGATGACTGCGATGCCTCTAAACGGCGAGTACGACCCCAGCCCGGCGCAGTGGGTGCGCGACCAGGTCGAGCTATACGAGCGTTCGAACGGCACCCAGGGCACGACGCTGCGGGACACCGGCCTCCCGGTCGTCATCGTCACGATGCGCGGCGCGAAGAGCGGCAGGATCCGCAAGATCCCCCTCATGCGCGTGGAGCATGAGGGACGATACGCGGCGGTGGCCTCGAAGGGCGGCTACCCGAACCACCGTGTCTGGTACTTCAACCTCAAGGCCGACCCGCACGTCCAGCTCCAGGACGGCTCCGAGCTCCGGAGCATGAAGGCACGCGAGCTCACCGGAGACGAGCGGGCCCTGTGGTGGCGGCGCGCGGTCGCCGCGTACCCGCCGTACGCCGAATACCAGGAGAAGACCGACCGCGTGATCCCGGTCTTCGTCCTCGAACCCGAGGATCTGCCCGGGCAAGGGTGAGGGCTATCTCGCCCCGGCGGCCCCGGCCCCGGCACCGGCATCGGCCCCAGCCCCGCCCCCGCCCCCGCTCGGCGGAGTGCGGCCGAACCTCACGCTGACGGCCAGGCCTCCTTCCGGCCGGGCGCAAACGGTGAGCGCGGCGTGGTGAGCGCGGGCGACCGCATCGACGATGGCCAGGCCCAGACCGTGGCCGGGATGACGCTCGTCGGGGGACAGGCGCTGGAAGGGGTGCAGCAGCCGCGGGATCTGCTCATCGGCGATGACGCGACCGCTGTTGACGACCGTGATGCCCGCCCAGGAGCCCGCGGCCTCGGTGGTGATCTGGATCTGCCCCTCGGGATGGTTGTGGCTGATCGCGTTGTCGACGAGGTTGGCGACCAGGCTCTCGATCAGCCGGGGATCTCCGGTCGCGATCGCGGGGTGGAGGTGCTCGGTCACGGTGACTCCGGCCTCTGCTACCCGGTCCCGGCGGTCGGCGACGGCGTCGCCGACGATGCGGGCCAGGTCGCAGGGTTCCCAGCGGGACGTTCCGCGCTCGCTGGAGGCCAGCACGAGCAGGGCACTGATGAGCCGCTCCTGATACGCGCCGAGCGTGAGGGCTTCTTCGCACGTCGCACGCAGAGTGTCGGCGTCCGCGGCAGGGTCGGCGAGCGCGACCTCCAGCAGAGTACGCAGCCCCGCGAGCGGGGTCCGCAGTTCGTGCGACGCGTTGGCGACGAAGTGCCGCTGGGCGTCGAACGCAGCTTGCAGACGGGCGAACAGCCCGTCGAGGGTGTGGCCGAGGTCGGTCAGTTCGTCCGCGGGTTCGCCGAGGCTCAGGCGCTGGTGGAGGTCTCCGGCGGAGATGGACTTGGCGGTGGCGGTGATGGCGCGCAGCGGGCGCAGGAAGCGACCGGCGACGAGCCAGCCGAGCGCGAGGGCGACGGGGATCAGGACGACGAGCGCGAAGGCGGAGCCGACGAGGAGCTGGCGTAAGCCGATCCCGTTTCCGGTGCCCGTGATCGCGGTCGGCCCCGGCTGGTCGCGAGGCGTGGTCGACTGGACGCCGGCCAGCGGAACGTCGACGATCGCCACCACCACGACCCCGGCGAGATAGATCCCCGTCGCATAAGCGAGCGCCAGCCGGGTCTGCAAGGACCGCCTCCGCAGCGGCGCCGGACCGGCTACCGCCGCGGGAGCAATGGAAACGGCGTCGGTCATGACAGTCCGATCCGGTAGCCGCCCTCGCGCACGGTCTCGATCAGCGGCGGGCTGCCGAGTTTGGCCCGCAGCCGGTGCACGGTGTGCTTGACGGCGGTGGTGAAGGGGTCGGCCGCCTCGTCCCACACCCGTTCGAGCAGTTCCTCGGCGGAGACCACCACGCCGGGCCGGGAGAGCAGACACTCTAGGAGAGCGAACTCCTTGGGGCTGAGCTCCAAACGGCGGCCCGCGCGGAACGCGACCCGCCGGGACGGATCGAGGGTGAGCTCTCCCCAGCTGAGCGTCGGCGGCAGCGGTGTGGTGGAACGGCGCGCCAGTGCCCGGACACGAGCGACCAGCTCGGCGAACGCGAACGGCTTGGGCAGGTAGTCGTCGGCGCCCAGCCGGAAGCCGTCGACCCGGTCCTCGATCGTGCCGGAGGCGGTGAGCATGAGCACGCGCGACCCGGCACCCTCGCGGGCGAGCCGGCGGCAGATCTCGTCGCCGTGGACACCGGGCAGGTCCCGGTCGAGGACGACCACGTCATAGCGGGTCTCGGCCAGCCGTTCCCAGGCGGCGGTCCCGGTCAGGGCGACGTCGACGGCCATGCCCTCGCGGCGCAGCCCGGTGGCGAGCGAGCGGGCCAGGATCTCGAAGTCCTCGGCGACCAGAACCCTCACCGCCGACCACCGCCGGCCGCCGCACGCGCGGGACGGCCGGTCCTGCCAAAGTGCCGGGATGCCATGCGTCCCACGATGCCAGACGTCAGGTCGCAGCCAGGTCGCAGCCGCTGAGACCGGCCCGGAACCGGCAGCCGCGTACAACTCCCGGCATGCATCAGACGCGGGACGGCTTCCTCCAGACACTGCACGCGGAGTGGACCAAGCTCAGGACGGTTCCACGCTGGATGACGGCCATGGCCGCCACCGCGCTGCTGCCGGTGCTGGTCGCCGTGCTCGCCGGAATCAGCAGCGTCCGGCACGACGATCCGCCGGTCCCGATCGGACCGGGCGGCGAGCCGGTCTCCGACAGCTTCTACTTCGTCCACCGGTCGCTGGCCGGCGACGGCAGCATCACGGTCGCTGTCTCAGGGCTCGAGGACAAGATCCCCGAGGGCCCGGGCGACTTGCGTTCCGGCATCGTGCCCTGGGCCAAAGCCGGGCTCATCATCAAGGACGGCACCCGCCAGGGCTCTTCGTATGCGGCGATCATGGTCACCAGCGCGAACGGCGTGCGGATGCAGGCCGACTACACCGAGGACAGCCCCGGACTGCCCGGTCCGGTCTCCACCGCGGCTCCCCGCTGGCTGCGACTGGAGCGCACGGGTCACACGGTCGCCGGTTACGACTCCGCCGACGGCGTGCAGTGGACGCTGGTGGGCGCGGTCCGTCTCGACGCGCTCGGGCCGACCGCGCAAGGCGGGCTGTTCGTCGCGTCTCCGCCGTCGGTGGACGGCACCGGTGGCACGCGTAGCAGCGTGTCCACGGCGGCTTTCGGAGTTCCGCGAACTCTTGGCGACTGGACCGGCGCCGACGGGGCGGCCAGCGGTGGGGCATCCGCCGACTGGACTGGTGAACAGATCGGACCGGAATCCCCCACCTTCGCCGGCTACCCCCAGAACACCTCCGGCTCGTTCACGAGATCCGCCGCCGGACTCACGGTCACCGGCGCGGGCGACCTGGCACCGGCGGTCCGCGAGACCCTGCCCACCGGCGGCGACGTCGGCGAGATACTCACCGGGACCTTCGCCGCGCTGATCGCCGCGATCGTGGTGGGCACGCTGTTCGTCACGGCCGAATATCGCAGCGGCCTGATCCGCCTCACGCTCTCCGCCAGCCCTGGCCGGGTCAGAGTGCTGATCGCCAAAGCGATCGTGATCGCAACCGCCACCTTTGTCGCGGGACTGGCCGGAACAGCCGTCGCGGCCCCGCTCGGCGAGCATCTCGCCCGAGCCAACGGCGTGTATCTCTTCCCGGCGTCGGCCGCGACCGAGCTGCGGGTCCAGCTCGGCACCGCGGCACTCCTCGCGGCCGCTTCGATCCTGGCGCTCGCCGTCGGCACCATCCTGCGGCACGGCGCCGGGGCGGTCACCGTCGTCACGCTGGCCATGGTGCTGCCCCGCATGCTCATCGCCGTCCCGTTCCTCCCCGCCGGCATCGCGAACTGGCTGACCCGGCTCACACCGACTGCGGCGTTCGCCGTACAGCAGACGCTCGTGCCATACCGCCAGGTCGCGAGCATCTACACGCCCTACGAGGGCTACTATCCGCTCGCGCCGTGGGCCGGCCTGGCCGTCCTGGTCGCCTACGCGGCGGTGACCCTGGCTATCGCAGCCTTCTTGCTTCATCGCAGAGACGTATGAGAACCGGGGGAGCGGAGCGTTTCAGCCGGTACTGAGCCTGCGCATCCGCTCGACGGCCAGCCGCACCACGGCCTGCGTGGCCGGCGACAGGTCGGTGAGGGGCCGGTGCGCTATCGCAAACGTCTCATATACCGACGGCCTCAACGGGATCCAGCCGAGGCCGGCCGGCGGCGCGCCGCGTCTCATGGTGAGCGCCCCGCGCGTGCACACGGTGTCGGCCAGACCGCGTGCGGCCAGTTCCAAGGTGGTCTCGACGTATTCGACCTCGACTTTCGGGCGCAGCACGTGGCCCGCCGCGCGGACCATCTCCTCCAGCTTCATCCGCGTGGAGTCGCGGCTGCGCCAGGAGACGTCGGCCAGGGCCAGCGGCGCGGCGGCGAGCGCGGCGGCGGTCACCGGCTCGCGCAGACGTTCGGGGTCGGCGCTGACGTAGACCAGTTCGTCGCGCATCACCGGGGTGACGACCAGCCCGTCGGCTTCGGCCGTGGCGGCGAGCAGCGCGGCCTCCAACCGGCCGCGGTGCACCTGGTCGATCAGGTCGGCGGAGTTGCGGCCGACCAGCTCCAGGTGGATGCCCGGATAGCGTTCGAGCAGGTCGGCGATCAGCTCGGTCTCGATGTAGTAGTGGGCGACGTTGAACGTGCCGAACCGGACCGTTCCGGTCAGGGTCTGGGCCAGCGCCGTGACAGCCTTCTCGCCTTCCTCGACGGCTGCCAGCGCGGCCACGGCGTGCGGCCGCAGCGCGGCGGCGGCCTCGGTCGGCACCAGGCCGCGCCCGACGCGGCGGAACAGGGCGGTGCCGAGGTGCTGCTCCAGCAGCCGGACCTGTTCGGAGACGGAGGGCTGCGCGTAGCCCAGGTGTGCGGCCGCCGCGGTGAACGTGCCGAGGTCGAGGGTGGCGAGGAAGCAACGGAACTGGTGGAGTGAGGCCACGGGTCTTCCCAAGGTTTTTCCTGGGGCTGGTGAAGGAATCTGAGGCTACCCCGATGGATGGCGCGGTCTCTACCGTCGCGATGTGACCACCGTCCTCGCCGAGCGGCCCGCCGTCCTGCCGCATCCGCTGCGCGGCCCCGCGCTGTGCCTGTCCGCCGCGACCGGCTTCGGCCTGGCCGCCGTCTTCGCCGAGCAGTCCCACCGCGCCGGGGTCGGCGTGGAGACGATGCTCGTGGTCCGGTTCGCGGTCGCCGCGGTGGTGTTCTGGGGGATCGTCGCCCGCCGCCGCCCGGCCCGCCCGGCCCGGCCGGTGCTGCTGACCAGCCTCGGCCTCGGCGCGGTCGGCTACGCGGCCCAGTCGGCGCTGTATTTCAGCGCCCTGACCCGGATCGGCGGCGGGCTGGCCGCGCTGCTGTTGTACACCTACCCGGCACTCGTCGCACTGCTCGCGGTCGCGCTGGGACGGGAGCGGCTGGACGGCCGGCGCGGCGCGGCCCTGGCGTGCTCGGCGGCCGGCCTGGTGCTGCTGCTGAGCTCCGGCGGCCTCGGCGGCACGGATCTGGCCGGCGGGATCGCCCTGGCGCTCGGCGCGGCCGGTGTTTACGCGCTCTACCTGACGGTCGCTGACACCCTCCCGCACGGCGCCGACCTGTTCCTCACCTCGGCGATCGTCTGCACCGGCGCCGCGCTGAGCCTGTCGGCCTGGTGCCTGGCCACCGGCTCGGTGGACGTGCCAAGCCGTGCCTCCGGCTGGCTGTGGATGATCCTGCTGGCGATCGTCTCCACGGTCATCCCGATCGTCTGCATGTTCGCCGGCGTGCGCGCCGTCGGAGCCCCGACCGCCGCGATCCTTTCCGGCGCCGAACCGGTCGTCACCGCTGCTTCGACCGCGCTGGTCTACGGCGACCGCCTCGGACCCGGCCAACTGCTGGGCGGCCTCGCCGTGCTGGCCGCGGTCGTCCTGTCCAGCCGTCGTGGCGGGCAGACGGCGGCACCCCGGTCAGCCACCACGCGGTAGCCGAACCCTGATAACCAGGCCGCCGCCGTCCCGCGGCACGGTTTCGACGACGCCGTCATGCGCCGTGACGATCGCCTGCACGATCGACAGCCCCAGCCCCAGACCACCGGACATGGACGCGCGCCGGGCTTCCAGCCGCTGGAAGGGTTCGAACAAACGGCCCACGTCGCGGGCCTCGACGACCGGCCCGGTGTTGACGACCGTCAGCACCGCGCACTCCTCGCACGTCGTCGTCGAGACCGCGAGGAAGCCCCCTGCGACGTTGTAGCGCAGCGCGTTGTCGACCAGGTTCACGACCAGCCGCTCGACCAGGCGGGGTTCGCCGAGGCCGGGCGCCGGCTCGAAGGCGGCCTCGACGCCCAGCCCCCGGTCGGCGGCCTCGCCGCGGCGGGCGGCGACGACCCGCTCGGCCACCTCCGCCAGGTCGAAGGCTTCGCGCCGGTCGATGCCCGCGCCGCTGCGCGCCAGGACCAGCAGCGCGTCGATCACGCGTTCCTGACCGCGGTTGGCGGCCAGGACGCGTTCGTGCGCGGCTCTGAGCGAGTCCGCGTCCGCCTCGGGGTCGGACAGCGCCACCTGGATCACGGTCCGCTGCCGCGCCAGCGGGGTCCGCAGTTCGTGCGAGGCGTTGGCCACGAACTGCCGCTGGGCCCGGAAGGAGCGCTCGAGGCGTTCCAGCAGCGCGTCGAAGGTGTCGCCGAGCTCCTTCAACTCGTCGTCCGGGCCGTCCAGGGCCAGCCGTTCGTGCAGGCTGCTGGCGGAGATCTCCTGCGCGGCCCGGGTGATGGTCCGCAGCGGGCGCAGGACCCGGCCGGCGACGAACCAGCCGAGCAGCACCGAGACGAACGCCATCGCGGTCAGCGCGATCGCCGACTGCACCGCGAGCTGTCGCAGGTCCAGCGCCTGCTGCATGCCCAGGACCTTGGACGCGAAGGCTCCGGTCGGCGGATCGGCCGGGAACGTCGCGGGGCCGGTGACCGGGGCCCCGTCGGCCGGCGCGCCGTTTCTGAACATGACCTGCTTGGCGGTGGTGGCGTGCCGGACCAACAGGTAGGTGACGGTCAGCAAGATGGCGCCCGAGCCCAGGAACAAGGCCCCGTACAACACCGTCAGCCGCATGCGGACGGTCCGCATCCGCGGACCGCCGCCGAGGGCCGGCCCGCGCATCAGACGCGGTATCCGGACCTGGCGACGGTCTCGATCAGCGCCGGGTCGCCGAGTTTGGCGCGCAGCCGGCTGACGGTGATCTTCACGGCGTTCGTGAACGGGTCCGCGGCCTCGTCCCAGGCCCGCTCGAGCAGTTCCTCGGCCGACACCGCGCGTCCGGAGGCGGCCACCAGCAGCTCCAGGACGCCGAACTCCTTGGGTGTCAGCTCCAGCGCCCGCCCGGCCCGCCAGGCCTGCCGCCGCGCGGTGTCCACCAGCAGGTCGCCGTGCCGCAGCACCGGCGGCACCGCCGGATGCGAGCGCCGCGCCAGCGCGCAGATCCGCGCCACCAGGACCGGGAACTCGAACGGCTTGGGCAGGTAGTCGTCCGCGCCCAGGCCCAGGCCGTCCACGAGGTCGTCGGCCGAGGCCGCGGCGGTGAGCATCAGGATGCGGCAGCGCCGGCCGGCCGCGACGAGCTCGGCGCACACGTCGTCGCCGTGCCGCCCCGGCAGGTCGCGATCCAGGACGAGCACGTCGTAATCGGTGTCCAGGGCCCGTTCCAGGCCCTGTTCGCCGTCCGGGCAGACGTCCACGGCCATCCGCTGCCGCCGCAGCCCCACCGCCACGGCCTCGGCCAGCTCCTCGTCGTCCTCGATCACCAGCACGCGCATGGATCCAGGATGCCGCAGCACCCGGTTTCGCCGCGGTTTCGCCCCCTGCGATACCGGCTCGAAACCGCCCGGTGCGTAGACCGGTGGCCATGGAAACCAACCACCATCGGGAACCGGCCGGGGGCGCACCGTGTTCGTGACCACCTATCTGCGCCGCGAACTGCGGCACCGCAAACGCCAAGCGGTCTTCACCGCGCTGGGCCTGGCGGTCGCCATCGGAACGGTGATCAGCGTCGCGTCGGCGTCCTCCGGGGCGGCCAAAGCCCAGTCCACCGTGTTGAAAAGCCTCTACGGCGTCGGGACGGACATCAGCGTCACGGTCCCGTGGTCCAAGGAGACCGGCGCGCCCGGGCACATGGTGCAGCCCGGCGACACCGCCCAGCAGCTCGACTTCCTCGACAGCCCCGCCATGGGCCTGCTGGACGCCTCATCGGTCCCCTCGATCGCCGGCGCCCGCGGCGTCTCGGCGGCGGTCGGCGCCCTGATCCTGCAGGACACCAAGTTCGACATGCCGGCGGCGCAGCCCAAGCCCGGCCAGCCGGAACCGCAGATGACCCCGCCGAAACAGGTCACCGTCGACGGCGTCGACCCCGCGCGGACCCGGCCGGGACCGCTCGCGGCGGCGACGGTCTCGGCCGGACGCGGCTTCGGCGCGGCCGACACCACCGCGGACGTCGCGCTGGTGAGCACGAACTACGCCAACGCCAACAGCCTGCACCTCGGCGGGACCGTCACGGTGGCCAAGCACGCGTTCACCATCGTCGGCCTCGTCGACGTCCCGCAGAACGCCGATCCGCGCGACGTCTACCTTCCGCTGGCCCGGGCGCAAGCGGTGGGCGAGCTGTCCGGCAAGGTGAACACCGTCTACGTCACCGCAACCAGCGCCGCCGACGTCGACACCGCCGCCAAGGCCATCAAAGCCCTGCAACCGCGCGCGGCCGTCACCACCGCCGACAGCCTGGCCAAGGCCGTCACCGGCTCCCTGGCCGACACCGCGAAGCTCGCCGACAACCTGGGCCGCTGGCTGTCCGTCGCGGTGCTGGCCGCCGCCTTCGCCATGGCCAGTCTGCTGACCATCACCTCGGTGTCGCGGCGGGTCCGGGAGTTCGGCACGCTCAAGGCCCTCGGCTGGCCGACCCGGCGGGTCACCGGCCAGATCATGGCCGAAGCGGCGGCCACCGGGGCGATCGGCGCGGCCCTGGGCGTGGGCCTGGGCTTCGCCGGCGCCGCCGTGATCACCCGGGTGGCGCCGGCCCTGAACGCCTCCGTCGCCTCCTCGCCGGGGTCCAAACCGGTCCAGGGGATGATCATCAGCGGGGATCAGGGACAAGCCCCCACCACCCAGGGCTTCGACGCGCCCGACAGCGTCCACACCATCGTCGTCCACCTCACCGCCGCGGTGACGCTCGGCGCCGTCGTGCTGGCGGTCGCCCTGGCGCTCGCGGGCGGCCTGATCGCCGGCGGGTTCGGCAGCTGGCGCGCGGCCCGGATGCGGCCGGCCGAGGCGCTGGCGCGCGTGGAATAGGAGGAAGATCAGTGTACGAACTCACCACGGTCACCAAGGACTACGTCCGGGACGACCGCCGGGTCCTGGCACTCCAGGGCGTCAGCCTGACCGTCGACGACGGCGACTGGCTCGCCGTCCAGGGCCCGACCGGACAGGGCAAGTCGACGCTGTTGCAGCTGCTCGGCGCGCTGAGCCGGCCCACCTCCGGCACGGTCAAGCTGGACGGCCAGGACCTTTCGCAGCTCCCTGACGCCAGCCTGACCCGGCTGCGCGCGGAGTCGATCGGCTTCGTCTTCCAGTTCTTCAACTTGCTGCCGACGCTCACAGCGCAGGAGAACGTCGAAGCGGCGTTGGTACCGCTGAAGGTCTCGGCCAAGGAGCGGCGCCGGCGCGCGGCGCAGACGCTGGAATCGGTGGGCCTGGCCGACCGTGCCGCGCACCTGCCGTCCGAACTGTCGGGCGGGCAGCAGCAGCGCGTCGCGATCGCCAGAGCGCTGGTGAAGGAGCCGCGGGTGCTGCTGGCCGACGAACCCACCGGCAACCTCGACCACGACACCGCCGGGGAGATCATCGCGTTGCTGGAGGCCCGCTGGCGCGAACAGGCGCTCACCGTCGTGCTGGTCACCCACGACAACGCGATCGCGCAGCGGGCGGGGCGGGTGGCGGTCATGCGCAAGGGGCGGCTGACCGTCACGCCTCCCACCATGCGGCAAGGAGTCGCCGAATCATGAGATCCATCTTCGCCAAGCCCGGAAACCCTGGCACGAGCCTTCGGACCCTGTCGGCGCTCATCGGCGTGACGGCGCTGACCGCCGCCGGAGTCGTCTCCAGCGCCCAGGCCGCACCGACAGCACCCGCCGCGGACAGCCGCCCGGCCTGCGCTCCGCCTTCGGGCCCGCCGCCGCAGACCACCCCGACGACGGTGGACGTCATGGGCGAGGCGTATCGCTGCATCCTGACGAACTACTACAGCGGCAGCGTGCTGGACGACCGGACCCTGCTCACCGGCGCCTTCGCCGGTTTGACCCGGGAGCTGGAACGCCGTGGCACCGACATGAGCCGCGCGACGCTGCCCGCGCTGTCCGGCAACCGGGACGCCGACTGGGCGGCGTTCGCGAGGCTGGTCAAGCAGATCCTCGACGCGGCGCCGGCCGGCGCGCGTCAAGCGCTGGCCGAGGCGACGGTGAACGGCATGGTCGCAGCCCTCGACGACAACCACGCGCACTGGGAGCACCCCGACGGGCCGCCGCCACCGATGCCGGGACCCGGCTACAGCTACGGACTGGGGTTCCAGACCAACCCGTCGGTCCCGCTGATCGACACCGCCGCCGCGGAAGCGCTCGGCCCGCTGGCGGTGGCGAGCGTGCAGGGCGGCCCGGCTGCGGCGGCTGGTCTGCGTCTCGGCGACGTGATTGAGGCTGTTGATGGGGCGCCGCCGTTCATCGACGGAGCGGTGTCGGTGCCGGCGGTCGATCTGCTGCACGGGGACTACCCGGCGGCCCAACCGGTCACGCTGACTCTGCGCCGCCCCTCGACCGGACGCGTCTGGACCGTCTCGCTCACTCCTGAGGTGTTCAAGCCGGTCCCGGGCGCCGACTCGCCGGTCGCCGCGAGACTGCTGCCGGACGGCATGGCTTACGTCAGCATTGCGGGCTTCGTGCCCGGCGTGGCCGACCAGGCGCTCGCCGCGATCAGGGCGCTTGGCGGACAGACTCGGGTCCGCGGGGTGGTGCTGGATCTGCGCGGCAACGGTGGTGGTGCGCCGGCTGAGGTCGCTCGTTTGCTGGGGGCGTTCGAGCATGTCAGGCCGTATGCGTTCGACTGTGACGTATCAGGGTCCTGCGTCCCGCTGCTGCCGGACGCGACTGTGCCGTTGCTGCGTCTGCCGGAGGCTGTGCTCACGGATCGGAACTGTGCTTCGGCCTGCGACGCGTTCACCGCGGCGGTCAAGGATCTCGGGCTCGGGGCGGTGATCGGGACGCGGACGTCGGGGATGGTCGCGGGGGCTGCGGGCGGGTATGTGCTGGGCGACGGCAGTCTTCTGATGATGCCTGCGAAGCATCAGCTGGCGGCGCGCCACGAGACGATCAACGGGATCGGGGTGGCGCCGGATTACTTCATTCCGTTGACGGCGGCTGACTTGTCCGCTGGGCGCGATCCGGCGCTGGATAAGGCGGTCGAGGTGTTGGGCGGCCGGAGGCGGTGAGGGAGCGCGGCCCGGCCTTGCGACGGCCGGGCCGCGTTCGCGTTGCTGCGCTGCGGGACCGTGGGCGTGGGGCGTGGAGGCGTGGGGGCGTGGGGACGCGGGGACGCGGGGAGGTGGCCGGACGGTCGGCGGCGGGTGATTGGCGGGGCCGGCGCCCTTCGGCCACAGCACGACGACCGGATCGCCGACAGCTCTCGCCGATCGCCGCAGGTCGCCCGCGTTCACGCTGAGGCGCCGCTCGGTGATCGCTGCTTCGCCGGAGGTCGTCCCGGCACGGCGATGCCCCTGGCAGATCGTGCTGCCAGGGGCATCGCTCACGTAAGGGGGCGAAGAAGTTACTTCTTCTTGGCGGTCGCCTTCGCCAGCTGGGTCTGGCGCTCCGCCTCGGCCTTCTGGCGGGCGGCGGCGATCTGCAGGCGGGCGGTGAGGACTTCGGCGTTCATCGTTGACTCCTTGGGGATCCATCGGATCTGTTTTTCGCTACGCCTATGATTCTAAGGCATGTCACCGGTAACCCTTGACCAATTAAAGGTGAACAGTGTCACAGGGGGTGGATTTGAAGCTCAGGTGACGGTTGGGTGAAGGGTCGATTGCACCGTTTTGACGAGTGTGCGCGGCGGATATCAGTCGCTTCAGGCGGCTTCGACGGATTGCGAACGGTCGGTCGGCGTAGCTGCGATGGCGGCACGGCGCGCCGGTGACAGCATGGATTCATGACCCTGCACAGAGCCCTCATGCTGCCCGGCAGCGTGCTGCCGGCCGAGCCTGCTTATGGCGCCCTCATCGCGGCGCTCGGCCCAGACGTCGAGGCTGTCGCCAAGGACCTGGAGGTCTATGCGACGGCCGAGCCTCCGGCCGACTACAGCCTGGACACCGAGGTCGCCGGGGTTCTGCGCGAGGCGGATGCCCTCGGTTGGGACACGTTCCACCTGGTCGGCTACTCCGGCGGCGGTGCCTCGGCCCTGGCCTTCGCAGCACGCTACCCCGAGCGGCTGACCAGCCTGGCGCTGCTCGAGCCGGCCTGGGCGGGCAGTTGGGACTGGAGCCCGGAGCATGTGGCGTTGTGGGCGCAATACGACCAGCTCGAAGGTTTGGCGCCGCCGGAGTTCATGGCCGCGTTCACTCGGCTGGGTGTCAAACCCGGCGTCGTGGCGACCATGCCGGTGACGGGACCGCCGCCGCCGTGGATGGCCAAGCGTCCGGCCGGGATCCGGGCGTTCCTGCGCACGTTCAAGACGTACGACCTCCCGCGCGAGCGCTTGGCGGCCTTCGACAAGCCGGTGTACTTCGCGCTGGGCGGGTTGAGCAACCCGGATGAGTACGGGGAGGCGGCGACCCGCTTGGCCACGGTGTTCCCTGACTTCGAACTCGAAGTGTTCGAGCAGCGGCACCACTTCGACCCGCCGCACCGGAAGGAGCCGGAGCGCCTGGCGGCGTCACTGCGGCGGCTGTGGGAGCGGGCTGAGCAGGGCTGATTTACAGCGTCGTGAAGGGCCGGTGCTCGTCGGCCACCAGGCTTCGAACGATCGCGGACAGCAGTTTCCGGGCACGGCGGCAGCGCGACAGGGACACGACCCCTCCAAGGTTCGAGATCTCTCGTACCTTCATAAGGTACGATGGGATGCGTACCTTTGTCGAGGAGGCTCGCATGGCAGGACCTGAACTACCGCACCCGGCTACCGGGGACATCGATCTGAGCGCTGTCCTGGCAGCGCTGGCTGACCCGATGCGCCGCCGTGTCGTACTGGAGCTGGC
>JABFXP010000201.1 GCA_013361685.1 Catenulispora sp. | reverse complement strand
GTCGCCGAACCGAGCACAGTCGCCGAACCGAGCACAGTCGCCGGACCGATCACCGTCACCGGCGTGGCCGGCGGCACCCGCACCGTGACCCTCACCCCGGCCGTCCCCACCCGCGCCGATCCCGCCGACCTCGCCGCCCGAGCCGCCGCCCTGCTCGCCGACTACGCCGGCCCGGACGTGCTGTCGCTGGAATGCGGCCACATCCACCTCGACCGGGACCTCGACGTCGACCAGGACACCGGCGTCCGCATCGGCGCCGCCGCCTACCGGCTGCTCGCCGCCCGCCAGCCCCGGCCGCCGGCGCTCACGCCGATGATGGACGACGACCACGTGCTGATCAAGCTCCGCCCCGCCGACTACGCGACCTTCCTGGACCGCCACCTGCCCACGGCCTCCTCACACCTCATCGTCGAGTCGAGCCCGATCGTCCGGTCGATCGTCGCCGCGCTCTACGCGCGCCTCACCGCCCTCGGCCAGGAACAACGACTACGCGAACGCGGCGGCAACCTGTTCCTCCAGATGGACCAGGGCTGGTACTGCGAACTGTTCGAAGACGTCGCCGGCCCGATGGCGACCGGCTGCATCTTCTTCGAAACGGCCCTGCTGATCTACCGCACCGCCCCGCAACGCTTCGACGGATACTTCACCTCCCGGTACGGCCTGGACGAACCTTTGCACGAAACCGCCTGCACGATCCTCGACCAAGACGGCGACCACGACACCAGGTCCGCGCGACTGCTGCGGTACTACCGCCGGTTCAGCGACGTCACCGACCCGCGCCGGCCCGACGCGGGAGTCGTCGCGCTCGTCGCGGACGTCCTCGACGCAGTGGGGGAGTGCGCGTCGCACCTCAACGTCCTGGAGGACTACTACGAGGTCCAGCAGCGCAAAGTCCGAGCCCTGCTGAAGGTGCTGGACCTGCCGTTCCAGCTGGTCACACTGCACTTCAACGCAGCCACGGCGCGCGTGGTCCTCGATGCCTGAGTTCGCCCTCAGCGGGACCGACGGCAAGGCTCCGGTCACCGCGGCCGCCCACGGCCGCACGCTCATCGACGGCCGCCAGCCCCCGCGACCACTCCAACTACAGGGGGACGACCGGGTGGCACTCGCCGCCGTCGCGGCCTGGGCGCTCGCCGAAGGCCATCCCCTGATCACCGGCGCCGGGCCCGGAGCCGAAGCAGGCCACGATTACCCGTGGGACGTGGCCTTTTACACCTCAGGCAGCACCGGGACGCCCCGCCTGTTCGCCTTCACGAAGCACCAACTGGACATCGTCACCGGCTGGTACGCCACGATCTATCGGGCGACCGCGGACAGCGTGATCGTCACCAACCTGCCGCCGGGCTACAACTTCCCGTTCGTCGCGGGCCTGTGCCTGGCGGCGGCGCTCGGCGCCCGCCTGCACCTCGTCGACGCCGTCGAAGACGTCTTCACCAGCGCGCGGCAGCTCGCCGGCACCCACGATCGGTGCATCGTGCTGGCGAACCCGGTCCTGCTGGAGCACCCTCCGAACTTCCAGCTCCCCGACAACTGCCTGATCGACACCGGCGGCGCTCCGCTGTCGACGAAGGCGATCGCCTATTACCGGTCCACCGTCGCAGACCTCCGAGAGGGCTACGGCCTGACCGAGACCTGCTCGTTGACCCACTTCGACACCGAGGCCTGCGACGCCTCCCTCGGAACCGTCGGCGCGGCGGTGGAAGGAGCCGGCGCCAGGATCGTCACCGTCGCGGGCAAGCCACGCGTGGCGCTGCGCACCCCCGCTCTCGGCACCCCTTTGACCGGCACCCTCGAACACACCGAAGACGGCGAGCTGCTGACGGGAGATCTCGGCGCGATCGACGCCGCCGGGAGGCTGCGACTGTTCGGCCGCCACGACGACCACCTGGTCGAGGGCTTGTGGCCGCGCGACGTCCTGGACCACCTCGGTGCCATCCTGGGCACCCGTACCGCTTTGGTGCGGCACCCGAGCCCCGACCGCGTGGCCGTGCGTCTGTCAGCCGGCGCGGACGACCGCCTCGTCGATGCCGTGCGCACCGCGACGTCGGAGCTGATCGGGTACGACCCTCGGCATGTCGCCGTGGATACTGCCCGGGGGTTGCTGCACTCCGTCAAACTTCCCCGCGTGCCGCCCAACGAATCAGCATCAGCATCAGCATCAGCATCCTGATCACACACCGGCGGGGATCGGGCGACGGCACGACCGGCACGACCGCCGTCGTCGCCGTCGGGCTACTTGTCGAGAGCAGCGCGCTGGGCCCGGGTCAGCGATTTCACGACCAGGTCATAGGAGTCCTCGATCATGTCGAGCACCATCTGCTCGTTCAAGGATCCGTCGATCGTCACCGTGTTCCAGTGCCGCTTGTTCAGGTGGTAACCGGGGCGGATCGCCGAATGCGCGGCGCGCAGACCCACCGAGATCTCCGGGTCCGCCTTCAGGCTCACCGCCAGCGGCTCATGCTCCAGCCTGCTGATCGCGAACACCTTGCCGGCGACCTTGAACACCGATGCTTCGGGACCGAAGGGGAAGTCCTCCACCGCCCCGTTGTGGACCAGGCACGCTGCCTTCAGCTCGTCGGGAGTCATGAGCCCACGATATTCACCGGGTCGGACACCGCGTCCACGCAGCCTCACCGGGCCCACGTCACGAACGTGTAGCCCCGCGACTTCAGCGTCTTGAGGATCCCGCTGAGCGCCGCCACGGTCTGGCTGCGGTCGCCGCCGCCGTCGTGGAGCAGCACCACCGATCCCGGCCGCACATGGCTGAGCACCCGCGACCTGATCACCGCCGCCCCGGGCCGCGACCAGTCCCGCGGGTCGACCGTCCACAACGCGAGCTTCTTGCCCAGCGCCGCCGCCCGCGCCCGTACGGTGCCGTTCACCGCGCCGTACGGCGGACGCAGGCAACAGGGGCGGTACCCGGTGTGCGCGCGGATCTGCCGGTCGGTCGCGGTCACCTGGAACGTGAACTGCGAACCGGACAGCTGCCGCAGGTCGGGATGGGACCACGTGTGGTTCTGCACGCTGTTGCCGGCGCGGTACACGCGGTTGGTCACCGCCGGATGCGCGGCCACGTTCTGGCCCACCTCGAAGAACGTGGCGCGCACCCCGTACTGCGACAGCACCTTGAGGACCTGCGGCGTGTAGACGGGACTGGGCCCGTCGTCGAACGTGATGTACACGACCTTGCCCGCCGCGGCAGCGGGCGCCGCGGACAGCGTGACGGTGAGCAGCGCGACGACGGCTGCGAGAACGAGCGCTCCGACCTTGCGGGAAAATCCGATGATCATTCCCCACGGATTCCCGCAGTGCTGCGGTAGATGCCTGATTTACGGGGAATTCCCCCAGAAAGCCCTGTAGTCGGACCGCTCTAGGGTGCTGTCATGACCAGTGGCATGCCGACTTTCGCGCTCAACTACAAACAACACGGCGTTCTTCGGCGCCGACCCGGACCGCCTGCTGAAGGTGGCCCGCCAGGCCGAGGAATGCGGTTTCGAAGCTTTGTACGTGGCCGAACACGTGGCTCTCTACGCCGGAGCCCGGATAGGCGACTGGGAGATGCCCACCGACCTGGTGTACCTCGACCCCCTGGAGGTCCTGACCTTCGTCGCCGCCGCCACCGAGCGGCTGCTCCTCGGCACCGCCGTCCTGCTGCTGCCCTACCACCACCCCGTCACGCTGGCCAAGCGCCTGGCGACCGTCGACGCCCTGTCCGGCGGCCGCATGCGCCTGCTCACCGTCGGCGTCGGAGCCCTGCCCGGCGAAGCCGCGGCGGTCGGCGTCGACTACTCCACCCGCGGCCGCCGCACCGACGAGGCGATCACCGTCCTGCGCCGGCTGTGGGCACAGGACCCGGCCGGCGCCACCTTCCACGGCGAGTTCTTCGACTTCGAGAACGTCTTCAGCCACCCGAAGCCCCAATCACCCACCGGGCTGCCGATCCACGTCGGCGGATCGAGCCCGGCAGCGGCCCGCCGCGCCGGCCGCCACGGCGACGGCTGGCTCCCCGGCGGCGCGCTCGACGACGACGAACGCCGAGTCCTGTGGGACCTGGTGAGATCCACCGCCGAAGCCGCCGGCCGCGACCCCGAAGCCATCGCCTACACCCGCACCGGCTCCCTGGAGATGTCCACCGACCGCGCCGAACAACTCGCCGCCCAAGGAACGACCCGCATCGTCGTCGGCGCACCGGCCGGCGACCCGGACGAGCAGTGCGCCCAACTGGCCGAGTTCGCCGAGCGCTTCGGACTCCGCGGGAACTGACCGACGCGGCAGGGTAGGGGAATCACGCCCTCCCACCCTGTATCAGACGTCTGGGTCTCCGCCTCTGTCTCAACGGGGGACGCGGAGCAGATCCCCCGCATGATCTGTTCCACGTCCCCGCACCCCGAGAGGCGGCCACCCATGAGCCACGCCGAGCACCGGACCGACCACCACGAAGAACACGACCTCGAGCACTACCTCGAGCGCGCGCACCACGGCCACGGGTACGAGCACGACCACCGCGCGCCGTCCCGCGAGCAGATCGAAGACCTCCGCCAGGACGCTGCCAAGGCCTACGCAACGCTGAAGGGCTACTTCACCCTCAGCGACAACTACTGGCAGGTCGGCTGCTCCTTCGACACCCTCACCGACGGCCTGCGCATCCTGGGCACCGCGATCGACCCGGGCCTGGCCCAGGACGGCCTGAACAAATACCGCAGCACCACCGGATACTGGTACGACGACTTCGCCTGGTGGTCGATCGCGGCGGCCAAGGCCTACGACCCGGCGTTCACCGCCGTCTTCGGCTCGCTGGCCGGCAACTTCGCCGGCGTGGCCCAGCAGACCTGGACCTACCTCGACAAAGGCCTGAGCGACCGAGTGCACCTCGGCGCGCCGCAGGTATATGAGAACCGTGACAACGACGTCTACTTCACCACACCGCCGGAAGTACCGCTGTACTGGGCCACTCCGCGCCTGGACAACGGCCGCGGCAGCGGACTGCACGGCGTCTGGCAGAAGGACATGTTCGCCATCGAGCGCAAGCGCCCGGAATGGACCGGCCCGACGGAGTTCAACCCCAACCCCAGCCAGCCCGGCGACGCGATGCACCTCGGCCCCTACCAGCTCACCGTCGTCAACACGCTCTATCTGCTGAACGCGGCCCGCTTCGAGCAGGCCCGCCGCACCCACCCCGAGGCCCCCAACTGCGCCGCGCAACTGGCCGACGAGTTCGGCTTCCTGAAGGCCTGGATGGGCCTGAACCCCGCCACCCCGATCCCTCCGGGAGACCGGCTGCTGAACGTGACCTTCGGCGACGGATCGGCCGTCGTCCTGGAACGGGTGAGCACCTACGCGCTCAACAACGGCGCCTACCCGCCCGTGCAGAACTGGGACGCCCAGACCTCCTGGGCCGGCGACCAGGGCCTGCTGATCAACGGACTGGCCGCCTACGTCCAGCTGAACCCCGGCGACCCGGTTCTCAGCTCACTCCTCAACGCCCTGCTGCTCGGCTACGCCCGCCACCTCGTCGACAAGGACGGCGTGCTCTGGCCCTACTACCCGACCACCACCGACAACAAGCTGGAAAGCTGGGACGCCAGCGACTACGCCTCCGGCATCGGCGTCTTCATGCGCGGCGTCCTCCAAGCAGCCCGCATCCCCGGCGGCCCGGTCGAATCGGCCGTCAAGCACCCCGAATTCCAGGCCTTCCTGACCAAGGCCGTAGCCTGGGCCACGTCCGCTCCCACCTACGATCTGTTCAGCAGCCTCAACGTCCTGGCCACCCTGCTGGCCGGCATCGAACTGCTGATCCCGCGGGACTGAGAAAGACCGCCCCTACCAGCGCACCCTGCCACTGATTCGAAAGTTCGCCAAAGCCCTCCGCGTGCCCCGCCCGCCCCACTACGATGCGCCTTCAAGATCAGCCGATCGCGTATACCCAGGCATCGTAGAGACGGACCCACCAGCGTGGACGACATGGCAACCGGCACCCACCAGCACACGAACCACTGCGACACCGGTGCCTGCGAACGGCTCACCGCCGAAGGCGAGGTCGCCGCCGCCCGACTCATCCTCGACGGCGGCGACCTGCACCACGCCGCCCAGCATGTCGGCGCGGCGGTCGGCGCCGACCCCGCACTCCCCGAAGCCTACGAAGTCCTGGCCGAACTCGTCGCCAAAGCCGGCGGCGCACAGGCCACGCTCGACCTCTTCCCCCGAACCGTCACCTACGTCGGCAGCCACGCCTGCCGCGCCGCACTGCTCGCGGCGGTCGGACGGACCAGCGAAGCGGTGTTCCTGCTCGGCGCCGTCATCGGCGCGGTGCCGAACCTCCCGTGGGCGTCCGCCGCGTGGCTCGAAGCGCTCACCACCCCGCAGGCCGCCGCCGCGCTCGACCCCGCCCACGTCGGCACCGCCCTGGCCCGCCTCACCCAGGCCATCGGCGACCCCGCGCCGGAACCGACCCGGTCCCACGTCGCGCCGTACTACGCCCTCGTGCGGGAAGTCGTCGCACGCCACCCCCGGCACGAAGCGATGGTCTGCATGGCCTCCAGTCTGGCCCGGCGGATGGACGACCTCGACACCGCGATCGCCTGGGCCCGGACCGTCGTCGACGCCCGCTTCGGCCCCGACCGGGACGCGCTCGGCGCCGCCATGCTCGGCAGCGCCCTGCGACGCGCCGGACGCGTCGAGGAGACCATCGACGTCCTGAGCAAGGTCTACCGAGAAGACCCCTCGCAGACCCTGCTCGCCGTCGAACTCGCCGAAGCCCTCGGCCTGGCCGGCCGCCCGGCCGAGGGCGTCACAGTCCTCGAACGCGTCCTGAAGGCCGCCCCGAACCACGAGAAGGCCGCACCGGCCATCCTCGCCCTGCGCTACGAAAACGACCACGACACCGCCCACCTGGTCGCCCTCCACGACCACCTCCGCCGCAACCCCGGCCACAGCCACGCCGGCTACCTCCTGCAGCGACTCTGCGCCGACCAGCCCTGGCTCGGACGACCCGACCACGCGGGGGAGGCCACCGCCAAAGCCGCCCGCGTGCTGATGGAACGCAAAGCACCCGGCACCGACGAAGGCGTCACCCTGCGCCTGTCAGGCCTGGAAGCACCCAGCTCAGTCCTCGCCGCCCGCCTGGTCGTACCCAACTTCACCGTCGAACACGAGACGATCCACCAACCCGACCCGCGCCTGCCGACCCGCCCCGTCACCATCCAGCCCTGGCGCTTCGAGGACACCGTCCCCCACCCGGCGGTGCCCGAACCGTCCCAGAAGGCGGTGGACCTGGCCCGCGATCTGGCGATCCACCACTGGGGCACGCCACCGGCCCTCCACGACCACGCCGCGGCACTCGCCGGACTCCCACTCCAAGACCTGATAGGCCTGCTCGTCCACCCGCCGTCGCCGATGGACGCGCCCTGGCCGGAGGATCTCGCCACCCAGGTCCCGGACTTCTGGCTCCGCGCCGTCCAGGTCCTGGCCTGCACCGGCATCGCGCATCACCGCACGGACCAGCCGTGGGCCGCCTCGGAGCGCCGCGCAACACTGCTGGAGCTGCTCGACGGCACCGAGGACTGGATCTGCGAGGCGGCGGCGATGGCGCTGGTCACGGTGGGCTGGACCCGGCCGGAGACCCGCGCCGACGTCCTCGAGCGCGTGACGGCGCGCCACCGCGCGGCGGCCGCGGCCGCACGGACGCGGCGTGTCGAGATCCTGCCCTCGCTGGAGCTGCTGGTGAAGGCCTGCGGCTGGACCTCGGCCGGCGCCGCCGCGCCCCGCCGCAAACTGTTCGGCCGCCGCTGACAGCAGTGGTCGGCCGCCCCGAGCCCTTCGGGACGGCCGACCATACGAGCCCTCACACCACTCGATCAGGCCTTTTACTCCGTCACTTCGTCACCGCACGGAACGCGTCCACGAGCCCGTGCCCGTAGAAGCTGTCGTTCCCCGCCGTCCCGGTGCACGTCGAACCGCCCGGATCCGGCTCGGCGACCGGACACGCCAGCGGGTCGGCCTGCGCGTCCAACAACGCCCGCAGCTGCGCCGGCGTCGCACCAGGGTGTGTGCTCGCCAGCAGCGCGCCCACACCGGTGGCATGCGGGGAAGCCATCGACGTGCCCTGCAGATAGCCCCACGTCCCACCAGGCAGAGTGCTGAGCACCCGGCCGTTCATGTCCGGCGTACTCGGAATCTGATAAATGCGGTCCCCACCGGGCGCCGCCACTTCGACCTTGCCCTGCCCGAACGACGAGTAGTACGACCGCGCGTCGAAGGCGCCCGTGGCCGAGACCGTGACCACCCCGGGCAGCTCAGCCGGAACGTCCAGGCAGGACGTGCTGATCGGCCGGCTCACCGGCGTCGTGTCGTCCGGCGAGGTGGTGTCCACCGTCTTGTTCGCCAGATCCTGGTTCTCGTTCCCCGCCGCGGCGAAGCTCAGGACGCCGTTCCCGGTCGCGAAGTCGACCGCCCGCTTCACCGCGTCGACGATGGCGGCCTGATCCGGATCGTCGGCGCAGTTGTAGAGCCAGGGATCGACGAAGTAGCTGTTGTTGGTGACCTGGAAGTGATGATGCGCGGCCCAGACGAACCCGCAGACCGCGTATTCGGGATAGATGAACCCGCCGTCATCGACGACCTTCACCGCCGCCAGCCGGACGTTCGGCGCCACACCCACCACCCCGGTGTCGTTGTCGGCCGCCGCGATGATCCCGGCCACATGCGTGCCGTGCCCGCTGGTCGTCGGCTGCCACGCCGCGAACGACGTGTCCGGCACCCCGCCGGCGGTGCAGCCCACCGAGTCCGCGGCGTCGATGTTCGGCGCCAGGTTCGGGTGGGTGGCGTCGATCCCGGAGTCCAGCACCCCCACCACGACCGACCGGCTGCCCTCGGAAACAGCGTGCGCCTTGTCAGCGCCGATCGCCTTCATGTCCCACTGGTTCGCCTGCAACGAGGCCGGGGTCGCCGCGGGGGAGTTCGGCGCCACCACGCCGACCGGGTCGCCCTCAGCGGCAATGGCGGCGGTCCGCGACGCCCCGGCCGCGTCGATGCCCTTCAGCGCCCGCATCTTCGCCCCGAACGCCGGATCGCTGGACCGCGCGACGATGACGCCGATCTCCTCATAACCGATCAGCACCGTGCCGCCGTTGTCCGCGATCTCCCGCTCGGCCTTCATGACCTGCCCGTGGTTGGCACGGGTGGTGACCACGTAACTCAGCAGCGGACCGGCCGCGGCAGCCGAACCGGGTGGAGCCGCGGCACCGGCCGCCGGCACGGTCATCGCGGCGGCCGTGGCGACGGCGACAGCGAGCGTTGTCAGGGTTCTCCTGGCATGTCTCATGCGCCGGACGTTAGAACGCTGATAATCGACCGGCAAGAGGGGAAAGCCTGACAGAGCACGAGCCCAGGGCACATCAGCCGTGCTCAACCGCCGCGAGCGCCGCGCTGACCTCCCGCTCCAAAGCCGGCGCCTCAGCCTCGGCCAAGATCCGCAGCGCCTCGCGCAGCCACTTGCAGGCGGCGTCGAGATCCGGCGGATCCTGGGCCAGCGCCACACGAGCCCTGCCATAAGCCGCGCGACAAACAACAACCACCGCAGATCGTTCCTCGTCAGAGAGCACCAGCTCGTACTGTTCATCGGCCCCGAGCAGGTCGCCGAGGGCGAGCAGAACGTCGCCGCGCGCCTGACGCAGACCCAAAACCCAGCGATGGTGGGACTGCCCCTTCAAAGGAACATCAGCCTCATCGAGAAAATCCAGCGCAGCAACCGGATCACCCGCCCGCAGGGCATTGACGCCCAGCCGATACAGCGCCTCGGTCTCCTCGCCCCGGTCACCGATGTCGTGCGCGATCTCCCGAGCCCTCTCATGGGCCCGCGCGGCCTCCTCATAGTCGCCACGTTCGGTCGCCAACACACCCAGGATGTTCAGCCGCGCACCAAGCCGCCTGCTGGAACCGGCCCGCTCAGCCGAGGCCACAGCCTCAGTCACGATCGCGGTGGCCCGCTCGTGCTCGCCCAGCCGGCTCAGGTTCAGACCGATGACGGCCAGCGACACCATCGGGTCGTCCTCCTCCCCGTACTCCCGATACAGCTCACAGGCCTCGGTCAGCGTCGCGATGGCCTCGCGGGGCCGACCCGTCACACCGAGCACGAACCCCAGATTGTTGACCATCCCGGCCTCGCCGAGCCGATGGCCGGCCTCCCGCAACGGCAGCGCCAGCTCACGGAACGCCGCCATAGCCCGGCGGTATTGCCCCAAATCAAGATAGGTACAGGCCAGATTTCCCCGGCTGATGATGTTCTTCGCCTCATCCCCGGCCAGCTCCCGAAAATGCGCCGCCTTGCCGAACGAGACCAGCGCCCGGTCAAAGGAACCGGCCACGCCTTCGAACATCCCCCGCAAATGCCAGAGCTCACCGAGCGCCGCCAGGTCACCTCCCGCCGCCGGCAGGGCATAACGCAAAAGCTCGGCCCAGTCGGAATTGAAGCCGGAAAAGAAGTAATACCGCCCCAGCGCCTGGGTGATGCGCCACGCATGGCCCGGCCGATGCTCAGCGGCGTACCGGGCCGCCGCCACCAGATTCGCCCGCTGCCCGGCCACCCACGCCCGCGCCGCCTCCTCGTCACCCAACGCGGCCGGTTCGACTTCCACCGGACACGGCAAAGGGTCGAGATGGAAACGGGTCCGCTGCAGCAAATCCATGGCCGCATACACGGACTGCAGGCACCAGTCCAACCACCGCCCGATCGCCGCCGCCCGCTCCGCCCCAGAATCAACAGCCTGACACTTATCCGCGGCGAACGCCCGAACCAGGTCGTGCAGCTCATACCGATCCGGCACCTGCTGCCGCAACAGATGCTCGTCCTGCAACAGCTCCAGCAACCGATGCGCCTCACCCACATCGATGCCCGCCAAAGCAGCCACCGACCCCGGCGTCGAGTCCAACCCCGGATCGATGCCCAGCCGCCGCAACACCAACCGCGCCGACTCCGGCAGCCCCTCATACGACAGCTCGAACACCGCCGCCACATTCCGCTCCCCGACGGCCAACTCCCCGATCCCCAACTCCAGCCGATCCGCCAGATCCCGCACCGTCCACGAAGGCCGCGACCGCAGCCGCGCAGCGGCCAGCGTCACCGCCAACGGCAACCCGCCGCACAACCGCGCCACCCGCAACGCGGACTCCGGATCCGCGGCCACCCGCCCAGGCCCGGCGATCTGCCCGATCAGCTCCACCGACTCCGCCGCCCCCAACGTGTCCAACAACACCACAGTCGCATCATCGAGCCCAGACATACTGCGCCGACTGGTGATGAGCACCAGACTGCCCGGACTCCCCGGAATGAGCTCCCGCACCTGCTTCTCATCAGCAGCGTTGTCCAACAGCACCAGCGCATCCCGCCCATGCATCCGGTCCCGGAACATCGCCGCCCGCTCATCCAACGACTCCGGCACATGCTGCGCGGCCACCCCCAGCTGACGCAGAAACCCCTCCAACACCACCGCCGGATCAGCAGGCGGCCGCTCCGGATCAAACCCCCGAAGATTCACATACAACTGCATCTCGGCATACCGGCCAGCCCGCACCAACGCATGCGCGGCATGCACAGCAAGCTGCGTCTTGCCGATCCCACCCATGCCCTCCACCGCGCAGATCACCACAGTGCCGGCAGCCCCGGCCGCCGACAACCGCTCCACCTCCGCCACCCGACCGGTAAAGGTCACCAGATCAGCCGGCAGCTGCCTCGGCGACGCGTCCGGACTGCCGAACTTCGCCGTGCGATGCACCCGCACACAGGCCTGCCGCCACCGGTCGATACCGGCCTCGTCCAACCCGAGCGCCCGAACAGTGGCCAGCACCAGATCACTGTCAAGCCGCCGCCGATCAGCCCGGAACATACTCGCGAGCGTCGAATGCCCCAGCACCCGCGGCGGCCGCAACAACGGCCCGACCTTCTTGGCCAACGCCCGATACGGCGGATCCCCGGCCCACAACCGCAGCTCATTCAGCATCCTGATGAACTCGGGCAAATCACAGACCTGCGACGGATCCGGCGGCATCCACGCTGTCTTCAAACTCCCACCCCCGCTTGCCACCCCACCCAGGCTACTCCGACCCGCCGCCACACCCCCGCCTTGCGCATCGTCGCCACCCGGCTACCGTGAGCGAGGAAATCAGCAGCCTGCGACCCCGAAAGGCCACCCCGTGCCCGACCTGCCCACCCTCCCCTTCCCCAGCCCCTCCCTGACCCCACCACCCCAATACGCCGAACGCCGCGCCACCTGCCCCTTCGGCCAAGTCCGCCTCCCCAGCGGCCACCCGGCCATCCTCCTGCTCACCTACCGCGACGTCGCCGCCGCCATGGCCGACCCCCGCCTCTCCCACAACCTCACCGGCCCCGACGCCCCCCGCATGACCGCCGAACCGAGCTTCTTCCAAGACCCCGACATCATCCTCAACAAAGACGGCGAAGACCACCTCCGCATCCGCCGCATAGTCGCCGCCGCCTTCACCCCCCGCAACATCAACCGCTGGAAACCCACCATCGAACAAGTAGCCACCGACCTGATCGACGCCATGGAACAAACCGGCCCCCCAACCGACCTCATAGCCGCCTACTGCTTCGCCCTCCCCGTCCGCATCATCTGCCGCCTCCTCGGCGTCCCCGAACAAGACTGGACCCGCTTCCGCACCTGGTCCACAGCCTTCACCTCCAGCGCCCGCATGGACCCCACCGAACGCCAAACCCACATCAACGCCTTCCACGCCAACATCGCCGACCTCATCACCACCAAACGCGCCCACCCCGGCCAAGACCTGATCGACGACCTGATAGCAGCCCGCGACGGCGCCGACAAACTGACCGAACACGAACTCCTCACCATGATCACCGGCCTGATAGCAGCCGGCAACGAAACCACCTCCACAGCCCTGAGCCGCGCCCTGGCCGAACTCCTCACCGACGACCGCAAACTCTGGAACCACCTCCACACCCACCCCACCCAAATCCCCCAGGCAGTAGACGAACTCCTCCGCTACACAGGCCTGAGCAACAGCACCCTCCTCCGCATCGCCACCGAAGACGTCCCCCTCCCCTCCGGCACCGTCAAAGCAGGCCAAGCAGTAGCCATCCCCAGCAACGCCGCCCTCCGCGACCCCACCGCCTACCCCAACCCAGACACCATCGACTTCACCCGCACCCAACCCCCCACCCTGATCTTCGGCGGCGGCCCCCACTACTGCCTAGGCGCCCACCTGGCCAAAGCCGAACTGACCATCGCCCTGACCACCCTCCTCACCCGCCTCCCCACCCTCCACATGACCGTCCCCCGCACATCCCTCCAATTCACC
>JABFXP010000850.1 GCA_013361685.1 Catenulispora sp. | reverse complement strand
CGAGGTCACCCGGGTGGCCCGCGAGGTGGGCACCGAGGGCAAGCTCGGCGGCCAGGCCACGGTGGAGGACGTCTCCGGCACCTGGCAGCGCCTCACCGAGTCGGTGAACCAGCTGGCCGGGAACCTCACCACCCAGGTCCGCGCGATCGCCGAGGTGGCCACCGCGGTCACCACCGGCGACCTGACCCGGGCGATCACCGTCGACGCCTCCGGGGAGGTGGCCGAGCTCAAGGACAACATCAACCAGATGATCGCCAACCTGCGCGCCACCACCCGGGCCAACCAGGAGCAGGACTGGCTGAACACCAACCTGGCCCGGATCGCCGGGCTGTTGCAGGGCCGCCGCGACCTGGCCAGCGTCGCCGGCCTGATCCTGGACGAGCTGGCGCCGCTGGTCTCGGCGCACAGCGCGGCCTTCTTCCTGGCCGAGACCGACGACGGCCCGGTGGGCGCCGGCGAGGACGCCGAGGCGGTGCGGCTGCGGATGATCGCCGGGTTCGGCTACGCCGCCGCCCCCGGCTCCGAGCCGGTGTTCGCCCCCGGTCAGGGCCTGGTCGGCCAGGTCGCGGTCGGCAAGAAGACGATCGCGCTGACCGGCGCGCCGGCCGGCTACGTCCGGGTGCGCTCGGGCCTGGGCGAGACCGGCGCGACCAACGTGATCGTGCTGCCGGTGCCCTTCGAGGGCCAGACCCTCGGCGTGATCGAGCTGGCCTCGGTGAACGAGTTCACCCAGGTGCACCGGGACTTCCTGGAGGCGTTGAAGGAGACCATCGGCGTCGCGGTGAACACCATCACCACCAACGCCCGCACCGACGCGCTGCTGCGCGAGTCGCAGCGCCTCACCGGCGAGCTCCAGTCCCGGCAGGAGGACCTGCAGGAGTCGAACAACGAGCTGGAGGACAAGGCCGCGCAGCTGGCGAAGCAGAACAAGGACATCGAGATCAAGAACGCCGAGATCGAGCAGGCCCGGCTGACCCTGGAGGAGCGCGCGCAGCAGCTGGCGCTGGCCTCCAAGGTGAAGTCCGAGTTCATGGCGAACATGTCGCACGAGCTGCGCACCCCGCTGAACAGCCTGCTGATCCTGGCCCGGCTGCTGGCCGACAACGCCGAGCAGAACCTGACCCCGCGCCAGGTGGACTTCGCCCAGACCATCCACTCGGCCGGCTCGGACCTGCTGGGCCTGATCAACGACATCCTGGACCTGAGCAAGATCGAGGCCGGCCGGATGGAGATCCAGAACGAGTCCTGGCCGGTCGCCGACCTGGTGGAGGCGCTGGCCGCGACCTTCGAGCCGCTGGCCGCCGACAAGGGCCTGACGCTCCAGGTGGACGTGCGCCCGGACGCCCCGGCCATGGTCACCGCCGACAACCAGCGGGTGCAGCAGATCCTGCGCAACCTGCTGTCCAACGCGGTCAAGTTCACCGACACCGGGCAGGTGCGGCTGCGGGTCTCGGCCGCGCACGGCTCGCACGGGGAGCCCGCGGTGGCGTTCGCCGTCACCGACACCGGCATCGGCATCTCCGAGGACAAGCTCGAGCTCATCTTCGAGGCCTTCCAGCAGGCCGACGGCACCACCAGCCGGCAGTACGGCGGCACGGGCCTGGGGCTGTCGATCAGCCGCGAGCTGACCCGGCTGCTGGGCGCCGAGCTGCGGGTGGAGAGCGCCCCGGGCCGCGGCAGCACGTTCACGCTGCTGCTGCCCACGGTGCCGGTCATCCCGGAGTCCGAGGCGGCCTACGCCCCGCGCGGCCGGTCCGCGCTGCCGCACCGGCACCTCGACTACACCGAGGACACCGCCACCACCCCCACCGCCGCACACGCCGGCCGGCCCGTCCGCGCCGCCCACAGCACCCACGGAGCCCCCAGCACCCCCACCCCGCACCCGGACCGGACGCCGGCGGAGCCCGCCCCGACGGCGATCGTGGTCATGGAGGCGGCGGGCACCTCGGTGCTGGCCGACGCGGCGGCCTCGGCGTTGGAGAGCCTGGCCGGGGTGAAGGACCAGGTCGAGGTGGTGTCTCTGCCGACCGCGACCGACCTGCGCCCGGCCCTGGCCTCGGCCCGGCCGATCTGCGTGGTCGTCGACGCCGGCTGCCCGGCGGCCCAGGTCCGCACCCTGCTGGAGGAGGTGGCCGACACCGCGCCGAGCATCCCGGTGATGCTGTACGAGTCGGCGGCCAACGACGGCGTCGCCGAGCAGCTGCGCCGCGCCGAACGGGACCCGGCCCGGCTGGAGGTGGCGCACTCGATCCCGCAGGTCGCCGAACGGCTGACGCTGCACGTCCTCACCGGCGGCCCGCGTCCCTCCAGCCCGGCCGCCGAGAGCGGCCGCGCCGGCCGCGAGCTGCCGCGCTTCGACGGCGAGAAGGTCCTGGTCATCGACGACGACATCCGCAACGTCTTCGCCCTGACCAGCGCGCTGGAACTGCAGGGGCTGACCGTCGTCTACGCCGGCAACGGCCGCGAGGGCATCGAGCTGCTGAAGCAGAACGAGGACGTGGCCCTGGTGCTGGTGGACATCATGATGCCGGGGATGGACGGCTACGCCACCACCGCGCGGATCCGGGCCCTGGAGCCGTTCGGCGACCTGCCGATCGTGGCGGTGAGCGCCAAGGCGATGAAGGGCGACCGGGAGAAGAGCCTCGCGGCGGGCACGAACGAGCACGTGACGAAGCCGGTGGACGTGGACTTGCTGCTGCTGCTGATCAAGGACCTGATCAAGCCGGAGTGAGGCCGCCGGCCGGCTCAGCGTCCGGTGGCGCCGTCGATGAGCTCGCGCAGGATGTCGGCGTGCCCGGCGTGCCGGCCGGTCTCCTCGATCAGGTGCGCGAGCGCCCACCGCACGGTGGGCGCCGGCCCGGGACGCCCGGGCCGGGGGAGTGGGGTGCCCAGATCAGGGTGCTGGTCCAGGACCCGGTTCGCCCGCTCGACGGTGTCGCGGTAGCGGGCGACGACGTCCGCGACGCCGTCCTCGTCGGCGGCCTTGAACGTGGCCTGCCAGTCCGCGACCTGCGCGCCGAGGAACGTCGCGCTCTCCACCGCGGTCAGGTGGGTGAGCAGCCCGAGCAGATTCGTGCCGGAGGGCACCGCCGCCGTGCGCGCCTCAGGGTCCGGAGCCCCTTCGACCTTCTTCGCGATCGAGGCGCGCAGGTAGTCCAAAAAGCCCCGCAGGACAGCGCTCTCGCTGTCAGCGGTCCGGGGCGGCGGGGTGTCGTCGCGGCGACTGGCCACAGTGGTTTCTCCTTGCGGGCGGCTGACGGTCGGCTCTCCCATCACGGTGCGCCGCAGCCGCCCTCGCTGACAAAGAAACTTGCTGTTCCGGCAAACGCAAGCGCGGATCCGAACGCGAGCGCGGATCAGCGCTTCCGGCCGTCGTCCGACGAGCGCCGGGCCGCGGTGACGGCCACCGCCAGCACCGCGAACGTCGCGATGATCATGGTGCCGTTGTGGGCCGTGACGGCGCCGATCAGCAACAGCACGCCGGCCAGCAGAATCCCCGGCACGATCCACACGCTGGTCCTGGAAGTGTTCCTGGACATGACAGCCTCCCTTCAGCAAGGCTGATGGGCCGGGCGACCTTGTGCCCTGGCGGTCGAACCGGTAAACCGTTGACGGTCCCCGGCGCCCCGGCGCC
>JABFXP010000254.1 GCA_013361685.1 Catenulispora sp. | reverse complement strand
CCGGCCGCGGCCCGCCGAAGGTGGTTCACCCTCGTCCGTCCCCGTCCCGATCACCGTCCTCGCCGGGAGGCCCGATGCCCACGACCCGCCCACGAAGCCGGAGGGGTCTGGGCACACGTGCCGTGCCCTATGCGGCCATCGCTCCGGCCGCCGCGCTGTTCCTCGCCTTCTTCGCCGCCCCCATCGGCTTCGCGATCGCCATGAGTTTCCGCGGAGTCCATGTCAAAGGCCTGGGTCTGGACCCGCACTCCCGCACCGAGAACTGGGTCGGCACCCGCAACTACTCCGAGGCGCTCGGCGATTCGGAGCTGTGGCACGGCGTCCTGCGCACGCTCGCTTATGGCGCTTTCCTGCTTCCGGTGATGCTCGGGCTGGCGCTGACGTTCGCCCTCCTGCTGGACTCGGCGCGGGCCCGGCTGACCCGGTTCGCCCGGCTGGCGATCTTCCTGCCGTACGCGGTGCCGGTGGTGATCGCCTCGCTGCTGTGGGGCTTCATGTACCTGCCGACGGTGTCGCCGTTCCAGCCGCTGTTCCATCTCCTGGGCATCCGGATGCCGGATGTGCTGTCGAACTCGACGATCCTGTTCTCGGTGGCGAACGTCGGCATCTGGGGCGGCACCGGCTACAACATGATCGTCATCTACACCGCACTGCGCGCCCTGCCCACGGAGGTGTACGAGGCCGCCAGGCTCGACGGCTGCTCGGAGCTCGCGATGGCGGTGCGGGTGAAGGTCCCGATGGTCGCCCCGGCGCTGGTGCTCACCGGGCTGTTCTCGATCATCGCGACGCTGCAGGTGTTCTCCGAACCCACGACCCTGATGCCGATCGCCAAGACCATCTCCACCACCTGGACGCCGTTGATGAAGGTCTACAACGACGCGTTCGGCCGCGACGACCTGTACGGCGCGGCGGCCGAAGCCGTGGTGGTGGCCGCGCTGATGCTCGTGCTGTCCTTCAGCCTGCTTCGCTTCGTCAACAAGCGCGCCTTCGGTGAGAACTGATCAGGAGACCCGAGCATGACCGTTGTCCCCGTCGCCGCCGACCGCGCCGAACCGGACGGCGACACCGCCCGCGGCCGCCGGACCAGGCCGTCCCGGACCGGATCGCCGGTGCATCCGAGGATGTCGGTGGCCGCTACCGCAGTGCTCGCGCTCGGATCGGTCTACACGCTGCTGCCGGTGCTGTGGGTGCTCATCGCCGCGACCAAGAGCAGCGCGTCGCTGTTCACCACGTCCACCGCGGTGCCCGGCGGGTCGCTGCTGACCAACATCAAGCAGCTCAACGCTTACCGCTCCGGCCTGTTCTGGCGCTGGATGGCCAACACGCTGCTCTACGCCGGCGGCGGAGCCCTGCTGGGCACGCTGATCTGCGGACTGGCCGGATTCGCCCTCGCCAAATACAGCTTCCGCGGCAAGAAACTCTTCTTCAACATCATGCTCGGCGGCGTCATGGTTCCGGCCGTCGTGCTGGCGATCCCGACCTATCTGATGCTGGCCAAACTGCATCTGGCCGGCGGCTACCTGTCGGTGCTGCTGCCCTCGGCCGCGGCGGGTCTGCCTTACGGCACCTACCTGGGCCGGATCTTCGCCGCCTCGTCCGTCCCGGACGAGATCCTGGAGGCCGGACGGATCGAGGGCGCCGGCGAATGGCGGCTGATGCTGCGCATGGCCCTGCCGATGATGGCCCCGGGCCTGGCGTCGATGTTCCTGTTCCAGTTCGTCGGCATCTGGAACAACTTCATGCTGCCGTACATCATGCTCGGCGACGACCGGAAGTTCCCGCTCACCGTCGGCCTGTACTCGCTCCTGAACCAGGGGACCTACCAGCCCGCGGTCTACAACCTCGTGATCACCGGGGCCCTGCTGTCGATCCTGCCGCTGATCGTGCTATTCCTGACCCTGCAACGCTATTGGCGGTCCGGCATCATCACCGGCGCGGTGAAGTGACGGCTGGTGACGGACCGGCGACCACGGACAACAGGGGCTGGGGATATGACGGGCACGAGCCGCGCACCGGGAAGACGCCGTCCGACGATCGAGGACGTCGCGGCGGTCGCCGGGGTCAGCCGGGGCACGGTGTCCCGCGTCCTCAACGGCGGCGTCAACGTCTCCGCCGACGCCCAGGCAGCCGTCAACGCCGCCATCCGCAAGACCGGCTACGTGGTCAACCTGCACGCCCGCGCCATGGTGACACAGCGCTCCGGCACAGTCGCCTTCGTCCTGTCCGAGCCGCAGGAACGCTTCTTCGGCGACCCCAACTTCAACGCCCTGCTTCGCAGCTGCACACAGTCCCTGGCCGAGCATGACATAGCGCTGTTACTGGCGATCGCCGGAAGCGCCGAGGAGCGCAAACGCGTGCTGCGCTTCCTGGCCGGCGGCCACGTGGACGGCGCACTGCTCATCTCCACCCACGCCGGCGACCCCCTCGTCGAACAGGTGCTGCGCCTCAACCTCCCGGTCGTGGCATGCGGCCAGCCCATCGGCTACGAGCGCCAGATGCCCTACGTCGGCGTCGACGAGACCGACGGAGCCCGCCAGATCGTCTCCCACCTGCTGGACCGCGACCGCACCACCGTCGCCACGATCACCGGACCGCTCGACACCCCCGGCGGCCGCCAACGCCTCGTCGGCTGGCGCGAGACCCTCGGCCCCCTCGCCGACGACACGCTGGTCGCCCACGGCGACTACTCCCGCGAGTCCGGCCGCACCGCGATGGCCGACCTGCTGAAGCGCCGCCCGGACCTGGACGCGGTGTTCGTCGCCTCGGACCTGATGGCGCTCGGCGCGATCGAGGAGCTGCGTCGGGCCGGCCGCCGCGTCCCCGAGGACGTCGCGGTGGCCGGCTTCGACGACTCCCCCAGCGCCGTGTCGGCGGTGCCGCCGCTGACCACGATGCGGCAGCCGTTCCGCCGGATCAGCTCGGAGATGGTGCGGCTGCTGCTGGGGCGGATCGCCGGGGAGCCGCCGGCGACGGTCATTCTGCCGGCGGAGTTGGTGGTTCGGGAGTCGACCTGAGCTTGTCAGCTCACGATGGTGCGCCGGCCGGCCGCCCGAGCCGGGCCACGTGGTTCAGCCCGGATCGGGCGGTGCCGTGCAGAAGTCGTCGGAGCCGGACGCGGTCGGCCGTCAGAAGGCGGCGAAGCCGTTCATAGCGGCGGTCGGCTCGCGGGTGGAGGAGTCCCAGGCGCCCATGGTGTAGCCGGTGAACGGGGAGTAGCCCTCCGGCTCCCAGTAGAAGAGGCCCTGCCCGCCGCTGCTTTTCAACGCTGACCCGTACGCCTTCAGGGCGGAGGCGGTGCCGGACGGATTGGTGACCTGACCGCCGAACTCCACTTGCATGAACGGCTTGCCGTACTGGTTCGAGATCGACTTCATGTTGCCGACGATGCTCGCCGCGACGCTGGCGCTGCCGTAGGAGGAGAAGCCGTTCATATCCCACTTGCCGCCGTTGCCGTGGAACGCGTTGAAGAAGGTCTGCATCGACGCGTACTTCTGCGGCTGCGCCAGGTGGACCATCACCAGCGCGCTCGGGAAGACGTTCTTGATCGCGTCGTGCGCGGCGTTGAGCAGCCCGGTCATCTGCGCCCCGTTCGACACGCTGCCGACCGGGTGGCAGATCCCGGAGTTCTCCTCGTTGCCGATCTGCACCCAGGTGGGGGTGACCCCGGCGTTCTTGAGGACGGTCATGGAGCTGGTGACGTAGCTGGACATGGCACTGCGCATCTGGCTGTAGCTCATGTTCTTCCACGCCGCCGGCGGATTCTGCACACCCACCGAGTTCCAGGTGTCGCCGAACATGTAGTCGATGTCGATCGCCATCCCGGCGTCCCTCGCCCGCACAGCCAGCGCGGCGGTCTCGCTGATGCTGCAATGCCCGTTGGCCGGGTCGCTCGAGGGATTGACGAAGGTTCGAAGCCGCACCGCTGTCAGGCCGTACCCCTTCAGGATCGTGAAGATGTCCTGCTTCACGCCGCTGGCGTTGCGCCAGTAGTAGCCGTGCGCCTCCATCTGCTGGGCCCAGCTGACATCGGCTCCCTTGTAGAACGTCGCCGCCGCCTGGGCCGGCGACGCTGGCCCGAAAGCCACCTCGCCCAGCGCCAGTGCCCCCGCGCCGACAGCTGTGGCCTGGAGCAGAGATCGCCTGCTGATCGATGGGTCATTCATGCGTACTCCTTGGGATTGGGAACGCTCCCAGGTGAAGCTAGCGATGGCGAGAAGGCGTGACAACAGTGGCCTGATATCGATCTTCGGACACTGATTATGCCGGAGCATAGATGGGGCATGAGCTGGTCTTATGTGGCCGTCGATGGTCGCACCGGGGTGCCGCTTTGCATGAAAGTTGCATTCCGGCTCCCGATCTTGATTGGGAGCGATCCCATTGTCTATGCGTCAGCTGCACGGCGTGTTGACAGTGTGACGGGGAGTCGGATCAGCAACAGCCCATCAGCAGCGTGGGAACGACAAGCGGGCTGGTGGCGGACGAGATCTGAGGCAGCGCCACCCAGTCCAGGCCCACCATGCGCGGGCAGTCGCACGTCAGGTCGTCGTCGACGCCGAGGCGAGGCTCGCCTTGCTCGACCTCGGCGGCGTAGCAGGCTGTCCAGCCCGAAGGGTAGGGAGCGTCGTAGAGGTAGCGCACAGACAGGGTCACCAATCCGACTTCCTCGGCGACTTCGCGCATGACGGTCTGCTCCGGTGTCTCCCCGGGTTCGATGCCGCCTCCCGGCAGAGTCCAGTACTCCTGACCGTCATGGCGTCCAGTGGCACCGGTGCCTCGCTCGCGCACCATCAGCACCCGGCCGTCTCGGATGATCACTGCTGCTGCTCGTCGCCGGTTCTTGTCAGTCATGGGTCGATCATGCCGTTTGCGCGGGGCAGATAAAGCGGTGGTCATCTAGACGGCTTCCCTGCCACGATCTGGGCGTGACCACCTTGTTCCTCATGGTCGGCCTACCGGGAGCGGGAAAGACCACCCGGGCTCGGCAGCTCGCTGCGGAGCACGGCGCGCTGCGGCTGACGCCTGACGACTGGATGATCCCTCTGTTCGGGGAGGCGGAGGCGGACGGGAAGCGCGACGTGTTGGAGGGGCGCATGCTCTGGCTCGCGTTGGAGGCGGTCAGGCTGGGCACCAACGTCGTCGTGGACTACGGCTGCTGGTCGCGGGAGGAACGTTCTGCGATCCGGTGGTTGACGGAGGCTGAGAAGGCGTGCTTTCGCATGGTGTATCTGCCGGTGGACGATGAGACCCAGCGGGCCCGCATCGCTCATCGTTGGGCGACCTCGCCGGCGGAGACGTTGCCGATATCCGAGGCCGACATACGGCACTGGCGGGCGCATTTTCAGGAGCCTGACGCGGCGGAGTTGGAGGGCCGCAACGTCGACGTGCCGCCGCCCGGCTGGGTGGGGTGGCGGGAGTGGGCCGCCAGCCGATGGCCGTCGTTTGTGTGACTGCCGCGGCAGAGGATGCCCCGCTGCCCAGGCTCAGCCCAGCGCATCCATCAGGGAGCTGACGTAGGCATTCAGCCGCTCCTCCACAACTTCGGTTGTCAGCTCAGTTCGTCCCGCCTCCTGCCACGGCTGCGCCAGCCACTGCACTTCCTCCGAGAACGCCAGTGGCGCTCGCACCTGCCAGTACAGTCGCTCGTCCGCGGACGCGGCCAGCATCCCGCCGGCCTCCTGGTACGCCTCGATGAAGCGCAGGCCCCACGCCGGACCGTGAAGCAGCGCGAGATTGGCGGAGCAGTGCGCCACGTCGAGGTCCGCCGGGCCCCAGGAGGCCGCCGCCCAGTCGACGACGCCGGTGATCCCGGCGCCCGCCTCACCGGCCCGACCATCGCGCGGCAGATCGAACAGCACGTTGCCGGGCTGGAAGTCCCGATGCAGGAACCGCCCTTCGTAGCGCGGCGCGGGCCTGCGGATCGCCTCGATCGCAGCGGACCAGACCGCGACGTCGGCCCCCTGGGGAACCACGACCGTGTCGGCGGTCGTCAGCGCCACGTACTCCCGCGGCTGGACGGCCGGCCGCACCGCGTGGACCGCCACGAGCTGACGGGCCAACAAGGGCAGCCTCACCTCCAGCCCCTCGCCGTCGAGGACGGCCCGGCCCGGCAGGTGGGTCATCAGCAGCGAGGGGTACTCGCAGTGCGCGGCGGTCGGATCGACGGCGAGGAGGCCGGGCGCCGCCACCCCGCTGCCGGTGAGCGTGGTCAGGGCGTCGGCCTCCCGGTGCAGGAGTTCCTCGGCCGGCCCCTGCCGAGTCGGGGCGACAAAGGACCGCAACACCAGGTGCCGACTGCCTCCGTCCCGCGTGGCGATGGTCAGCCTCCGCATCTCGGCAGTGGCGCCACCGTGCAGGGCATGGGCCCCGACGACCCGCTCGTCGGCCGCCAGGTGCCGATGCACCCAGGCAAGTGTCAGCGGTCTGACAGCCGCCGCCTCGTCATGATCGGTCACCGGACCATCTCATCATCCGGACGGCGGGCGGCGCGACCCGGCGAGCCGCGCCGACTCAGGGCGTTTCGAAGGCACCAAGGTCTGGCGCCGCTCCGTTGTAGGGCAGTCCGACGTTGACACCCTTGTCGATCAGCGTGCTGCCAGACGCAAGGTGCAGATACGGCAGCGCAGGCAGACTGCCGTCGGCCTGACGCGCCGCGTTCCACCCGGACGTCGACACGCTCTGAAACTGCGAGTCCGACATACTCACGCCCAGATTCCAGGAGTTGTATGCAGCGTTAGTGCCGCTCATGTTCGAAGTCAGGGTTCCGCCATAGGCGATGTTGTTGCGCAGGTTACCCAGGCCGATCGCGGCGCCGCTGGAGGCGATGCCCAGCATGTTGTAGTCAACGTGGTTGGCATAGGCGGTGTTGTTGAAGAAGTCGTCAGCGACGGTGTGGTGGTTGGCGTAGAAGCCAGCAGCCAAGTTGTTGAAGGCCACGCAGTCCCGCACAGTGTGCTTGACCCCGTTAGAGACGTAAACGCCGCCGTAGCCACCAGCCTTGAAGCCATTCCCATTACCCGCAGGCGCCGGCGTGGTGGTCTCCGGCAGGTACCCGTTGCGCCACGTCCACGAATCCTCGATCGTCACCGCCGAGAACGCGTTGATCAGGTCGAACCCGTCATCAGAGTTCCACCACGCGCGGTCACCGCGAAAGACGTTGCCAGGGTGCCCGGCCGAGATGTGCGCACCGAACCCGTCAGCGTTCTGACCCGCGCCACTGGAGCTGTACGGGTCGTAGTTGTCGTGCGAGTCCGAGTTGAGCACCAAGTTGCCGCCACCGTCCTTAATGAACAGGCCGGGACCCATGTTGTTGTGCAGGTTGAGCTGCTCGAAGGTGTTGTTGCTGCCCGTGATCCAGATCCCCCAGGACTCATGGTTCAGGTTGTTGTTCTGCCGGACCCCGGTGACTTCCAACCCTTTGAGATGGATGTAGCTGCCGGTCACGTCAAATCCCTTGATCCGGCAGTTATCCGTCGTCATGCGGGAGAAGTCGAACACCGGCCGCTCCCCCGGATAGGCCCAGTAGCGGATCGGACTGCCCGAGACGCCGCTCTTGTTCAGAGTGATCGCGTCGACGATCGCTGTCTGGCTGGCACAGCTGCTGTTCGCGTGCGTATAGGCATAGGTGCCGCCGCGGAAGTACACCGTGTCGCCAGGTTGGGCAACGGCCTGGGCGTGCGCGATCGACGCCCAGGGAGCCGTCTGCGTTCCGGCCGCGCTGTCGCTGCCGGCCGGGGCGACGTAGTAGGTGTGAGGCGTGACTGCGTGGCTGGCGGCCGCGCTGCCAGCCACGACCAGCCCGGAGGCAGCAGTGACCGCGCAGGCCACCAGGACCCGCGCGGTGACGGTGACAGGTCTCATACTCGCTCCATTCGACGGTGGATTACGCCGTGGTGCCGTAAGCGCTTCAAGGTGTCGCTGATCGCGGGACGCCGCCGGCGGCCGCACCGAGCAGAGTCAGCACGACGTCGCCGGGCCCGGCCGGAGTCGTGCCGTCGGCGAGCACGGCCAGGGCCAGCACATTCGGGGCGTTCTCGCGCAGGATCCCGTTGGGCAGCACGAAGGTGTGCTGCGGGCCGACGTCGTTGATGTACTGACCGAGGTTCCAGCCGTTGAGGAAGATCTGCACCCGGTAGGCCCGGTCCGCCGGGTCGGTCAGGGTCAGGCCGATCGAGGCGTCGACACCATGCGGCACGGCGACGGTGAAGCTGGTGCGATACCAGCGCACGCCCTGGAAGATGTCGGCGCGCGGCAGCACGACCGGCTGCCACTCGCAGTCTGAGAACTCCGGCAGATGCCAGCCGTCACGCTCGCCGTACAGGCCGCCGGTGTTGAGCGGACCGCGCAGCGGATCGGCCGTGGTGCTGCCGCCCTGGATCCGCCAGCTGAGCTCCGGCGCCGCCCCAGCGAACGTCACGGCGGTGAGGCCGCGCGCGGTCTTGTGCGCGTCGTTGCCGCCGCCGTCCTCGCTGTGCGCCATCGGCCGGACCAGCACCGACAGCACGTGGGCGCCGTCGTCACTCAGTTCGGAGGGGATGGCGAACGTCGCCGTCGCGGTCCAGTTCTGCGTGGTGGCCTGGGCCGCGGTCGGTACCGGCTGGCGGTGGGTGCCCAGCGGCGTGCCGTCCAGCCAGGCCATCACCAAGCCCTGGGTCCCGGAGGTGTACGACAGGCTGACCGAGCTCGCCCCGGCTGTGCCGCTGTAGTGGCCGCGATACCAGACGTCGCCGTAGTGGAAGCCGTAGTCGTCGGCGAACAGCACCGGCTGGCCGGAAGGCACCGGCGTGATACCGCCCGAGACGGTCAGGTCCGCGGCGCGCCAGCCGGAGTCGTCGAACCCTGATGCCGACTCGGGATTCTCGGCCGCGCACCGCCACCCGGTCAGCGGCGGCAACGACACGGCTGCCGGGCCCTCCAGCGGCGTTGTGGCGACCAGACTCCCCGACGGGGACACCGAGGTCCGCACCGGAGCGCTGTTCCAGGTCAGCACCCTGGTCCCGGTCGGCGCCCAGACCTCCAGATCGCTGGCGGCCGTGGTGTCGCCGGTCAGGTGGACGACCGCGCCGGTGCTCCGGCCGGCACGCACCAGCGCGGGTCCCCCGCACGAGCACCGGGCCCGCGGCGGTCTCCTGCCGCCACAGGGTCGCGCTCGCCGCGTCGTCGGCCAGCAGGAGCAGCAGCGGCGGAGCATCGTCGTCGAAGTCCACCAGAACCCTGATCAGCCCGGACAGCGTCGCGTTGATCAGCAGCAGCCCGCTCGCCGGATCGTAGGAGGACGTCGCCGAGCCGTCGAGGATCGTCACCGCGGGCGCCTCGGACGCCAGCCACGCCAGCTCGACCGGGTCTCCGGCACGTCCGGCGAACACGGCCACATCCCGCGCGCCGATCGTGGCCTGATACATGGGCTGCGCGGTCGCATACAGCAGCGTCCGGTGGCCGAGCTGGATGCCGGTGGCGAGCAGCTTCGCATCCTTGGCCGGGAAGCGCATCCCACCGGAGGCGGGCACTGTCAGCGTCCCGACGCTGGTAGTCACTGGCAACGTGACCCCGGAGGCGACGACGGTGTGGTCGTTGCGCAGCAAGTAGAAGTGCGCGCCGGTGTCCGGATTGGTCAAGTGGTAGGTCTTGATCAAGCTGTCGGACGCCGTGGCGGTCGCGGCACGGTCCAGCTGGGCCAGATCCGGCACCGACTCCAGCATCAGCCCGATCTGCTTCATGGGCACCAGCTTCGAGGTCTGATTGCGCGCCTCGTCCAGCGCCGCGCCGTAGTCGTAGGAGGTGTAGACGACCGGCGCGGGCAGCCAGCCCCACGAGGTGCCGCCGAACGTCATGTACACGTTCTGCAGCTTGATGCCGTTGGCCAGATTGGTCAGGTAGAACCGGCGCTCGAAGACCGCGTCCCGCGTGGCGCGCGCGCCGGCGTAGCCCTGCCCGGCGAACTCGGCGCCGCCCCAGCAGTCGAACCAGCCGCCGCTGAACTCGGCCTCGAACCCGGGCGTGCTCGGGCTGGCCGTCGAGCCGCCGGTGGCGCCGCCGGTGCCGAAGTAGCCCCAGTCCGGCGGCGTGCTGCTGGGCGAGGGGTAGCCGTCGAAGGCGTAGAGGTAGCTGCCGGTCTCGCCGCCGGTGCTGAAGCTGCCCGGCACCCAGTTGCCGTTTCGGCCCTTGTCGTTGTGGAACAGCGGGACCGTGATCCCGTCGGCGCGGGCCTTGGCGTAGAGGTGCGCCATGTAGGAGGCGCCGACGCCGTCGGTCAGGTGCGAGGAGTATTCGTTCTCCAGCTGGTAGAGCAGGACGGTACCGCCGCCGTCGGTGTACTGGTGCTTCGCCACGATCGCGTTGACCGCGGTCAGCCACTCGTCGACGTGGCCGAGGTAGGTGCTGTTGTCGGTGCGTGCGGTCCCGGGGCTGGTGGTCATCCATCCCGGGTAGCCGCCGGCGTCGACCTCGGCGTTGATGTACGGTCCCGGCCGCACCGTGACGAACAGTCCGGCGTCGGCCGCGGCGCGAAGGACCCGGTCCAGATCGCGGACGCCGGTGAAGTCGTAGCTGCCGGGCGCCGGGCTGTGGTAGTTCCAGGACACGTAGATGCTGACCGCGTTGTAGCCGTTCGCAGCCATCTTCTGCAGTACGTCAGCCCACAGAGACGGGCTCGGCAGCCGGAACGGGTGGAACTCCCCCGACCACAGCACGACTCTGCGACCGTCGACGAGCAACGAGTATTTGTCGAAGGAAACCGAGTGCGCTGTTGCTGTCGCCGATATGTCCGCCGCCGAGACTCCCGACAGCGGAACCACCAGCGAGGCGGCGGTCCCGGCGGCGAGCATCGTGAACGATCGGCGGCTCATCGGTACTTCTCGGAAAGGCCCCGGCATGCATGAGCTCCTCAGTGTCGTGGTGGTGGGAACGCTCCCAGGAAACGTAGAACAGAGACGAAGCCGTGACAACGGGATGTGGCATCTACTTCGTGGGAGCGATCCCAAAGGTCGTGTTCGCAGACAGGTGAGCCCCGGCGCGAGTTGCCGGGGCTCACCTGCTCAAGTCGGTCCAACGGTGCTACTCGTCAGCTGACAGTACAGGTCAGCGTCGGGGTCGGGTTGGTGCCGCTGAATCCGGCTTGGAAGCCGAAGCTGGTGTTGCCTCCCGGCGCTATGACGTTGTTGTAGGCCATGTTGGTCGCGGTCACACCCGTGCCGCTCTGTACACCGTTGGCGTTCCACATGTTCGAGACTTGTTGGTTGCCGGCCCAGGTCCAGGAGACCTTCCACCCCTTGGTCGCCACCGTTCCGGTGTTGGTCACCGTCACCGTGGCTGTGAACCCATATCCCCACTGGTTGTCGACGTGATAGGTGGCCGAGCACGGGCTGCCGGTGCCGCCGGGATTCACCGTCCAGGTGAACACCGCGCTGTCTGACGGCCCGGTCGAATCTGTGGCCGTCACGGTGACGCTGGAGGTCCCGGCAGTGGTCGGCGTGCCGGAGATCAGACCGGTCGCGGCGCTGATCGCCAGGCCGGCCGGCAGACCGGTCGCCGTGTAGGAGAGGGTGCCCGATGCCGAATCGGCGGCGTGGATCTGGACGCTCGCGGCAGTGCCGACGGTGCTCGTCTGGCTGCCGGGGTTGGTCACGGTGACCGTGCCGGTTCCGGTTCCGGTGCCGCTCTTTGCCTTGTCCGCGTTGGAGTGTGCGGTGAACACGGACAGGACGGCGTCGCCGTGCATGACGCCGTAGTTGCCGTCCTTGGCGGAGTTCTCGTACCACCAGAAGGCGTCGGCGTCGGAGTTGGTGGACTCCAGGGTGCTGTAGATGGCCGGCCAGTAGGTCGCGCGGGTGCTGGTGGAGGTGTTGAACTCGCCGAGGAAGAACGGCTTGCCGACCGTGGCGTGCGCGTCGTTGGCGTAGGCGCTGATCAGCGACTGGGTGGCCGAGGTCGAGAGGTTGGCCCAGGACTCGGTGGGATAGATGTGCGCGGTGCAGAAGTCGATGTATGAGCTCTGGCACTCGTGGACGTAGGGCACGCCGTTGTCGCTGCCGTAACCGTAGGAGCTGGCCTGCCCCTCGATCCCGTTGTCGATCATATGGTTCGGGTCGAGGTTCTTGATGTACGCGCCGACGGTGTCCTCCCACTGGCGGAAGACGGTGCCGGCGGTATTCTCCGCGGTCGTCTCGTTCTGGTAGCGCGGTTCGTTCATCAGCTCCCAGGAGAAGATGGTCGGGTCGTTCTTGTAGGCGACGCCGGTGTAGTGGTTCACGCGATTGACGGCGTAGTTGACGTAGAACTCGTAGTCGGCGAGGCAGCCGGCGCACAGCGAGGGGTTGAAGAAGTTGCCTGAGTTGGAGGTGGAGGCGCCCTCCCAGCCCAGCACCGTGTTGACGCCGCCGTAAGCGGTCCAGTAGTTCTCCAGGGTCGGAATCACCCGGAGGCCGTGCTGAGCGGCGGAGTACAGGATGTAGTCGAACTCAGCCCACTGCTGGTCGTTCATGGTGTTCTTGGCGGGCTCGAATCCGTGCCAGCTTTCGTGGTCGAACATCCAGGTGCGGACGACGGTCACGCCGTCGGCGGCCATGTTGGCCATCTGGGCGTCGATCGCGGCTTTGTCCATGTACTGGGTCTCGGTGTCTCCCGAGCCGCTGCCGTAGGTGAACAGGTCGTAGGAGTTGGCTCCGGCAAAATACGTGGCCTGCGAGCCCACGCAGAAGTGGATGCCGCAACGTTGGACGAACCCGCTGGCGGCTGCGTGCGCCCGGGTCGTTCCGGTGAACCCGAACACCGCGGATGCCACGGCGAGCATCATGGCCAGGGCAAGACTCAACCGGCGTATGGATCCGGTTCTGTCGTTCATGGGAGCTCCTCGCTACACGACCGGTTAAGCGACGGTGATGTTACGCTCCGCTCAAATGAAGTCAAGGTGCTGGCTCACCAGCCAGCATCCTGACAGACAAGCCACAGCACGCAGGTGGTCGGCGTCGCGAAACTTACATCGATCAACGCCTGCCATATCACTGCTTAATCAGTTAAGACCGTTCGCACCCGACGGCTACGCGGCCCAGAACCGGTCGAGGCTGGTGGCCGAGCTGACGAGTCCGAGAGCCGCGGCGCCCAGCAGCCCCGCGTCCGCGCCCAGCTTGCTCGCCCCGATCCGCACGCGCCGGATGAACGCCAGCCCGGCGAGCTCGGCGACCCGGTCGCGGACGGGATCCAGGAGCAGGTCGCCGGCGCCGTTGACGACGCCGCCGCCGAGGACGACGTCGTCCAGGTCGACCAGCGCCGCGGTGCAGACCACTGCCCGGGCGATCGCGTCGGCCGCGCGGGCGAACGCTCCGGCGTCGGCGGGGTCGCCGCGGC
>JABFXP010000152.1 GCA_013361685.1 Catenulispora sp. | reverse complement strand
GTCGGAGTGGCGGGGGCGGCCGGCGGCGCCGTCGAACTGGTCGAGGACGCCGGCGGGGCCGGCGCCGGCTGGCCGTTCCCGATCTGCCACTCACCGGTGGTGCCGAGCCCGGCGTCGAGCGCGTACTGCGCCTGCGCGATCCGGTCGCCGGACGGGACGGCGAAGGTGACGTATCCGAGGGCTGTGTCGCCCGGGGCGAGGTTCACGCTGGACGGCATCTGCGCCCCGGCGGCGGTCGACGTCACGATCGTCTGCTGCATGTTCTGCCCGGCGGCGTCCTTCGCGGTGATCTCCACCAGGGGATCGTCCTGGTAGGTCGCCGCGCCGGAGTTGACGATGCGGAACTGGATGGACTCGAACCGGTCGCCCGCCGGCGGCTGCTCGAACTCGTTGCCCGAGGAGTCCGGATCGACGACCTTGACCACGGTCACCTTGATGTTCTTGCCGTTCGCGCTGTCCGTCAGGTTGATGGTGTCACCGACGCCCGCCTTCTGAGCCGAAGGGGTGGACGGCGCCGACGGCGGGGTCGTGGTCGACGATCCCCGGGCCGGCGCGGTCGAGACGCCGGAGGATCCGCAGGCCACCGCGAGCATGGACAGTCCGGCCGAAGCCGCGGCGGCGATCCCCGAACGCTTCACCTTGTTTCCGTTTATCGGACGCGCAGGTGCTCGCATGTTCGAAGCATTGCCCCGCTGTCTGCGGCTCGCATGAGGTGGAAGCGGTGGCGCCGCCATGTAGGTGACAGAGAGGTCAGGTGTCAGGCGTCGGCGGTCGGCCCTGCCCCTCGGCCTGCTCTCGGCTCTGCACTTGTTGTTGCTGCTCCTGGTCCGGGTCGGTCTTGGGCGGCCGTCCGCGCCGGGGCATCCGCCCCACGTCGGACGGCAGCCGGCCGGCCTGCGCCAGCGACTGGCGCAGGAGGTATTCGATCTGGGCGGTGGTGCTGCGCAGTTCGTCCCCGGCCCAGCGGGCCAGCGCGTCGTGGACCGCCGGGTCCAGGCGCAACAGGATCTGTTTCCGCTGGCTCATGCCGGTTCCGGGCCGCCTTACTGGTACAGCGTGCCGGTGTTGACGACCGGCTGCGTGGCCTGCTCGCTGCACAGCACGACCAGCAGGTTGCTGACCATCGAGGCTTTGCGTTCCTCGTCGAGTTCGACGATGTCCTCCTCGCTGAGGGCGTCCAGGGCCGAGCGCACCATGCCCACGGCGCCCTGCACCAGCCGCTGCCGCGCCGCGACCACCGCGTCGGCCTGTTGCCGGCGCAGCATCGCCTGCGCGATCTCCGGCGCGTAGGACAGGCGCGTGATCCGGGACTCGACCACGGTGATGCCCGCCAGCCGCACCCGCTCGGAGATCTCCTGCGACATGCGGGCGGTGATCTCGTCGGCGTGCTGGCGCAGCGAGATCTGGCCTTCGACGCGCGCGTCGTAGGGGTATCCGGTGGCGATGTGCCGGACCGCGGTCTCAGCCTGGATGGCCACGAAATCCGTGAAGTAGTCGACCGCGTAGAGCGCCTTGGCGGTGTCCCGGACCTGCCAGACCACGACCGCCGCGATCTCGACCGGATTGCCGTCCGCGTCGTTGACCTTCAACGTCGCCGTCTCGTGGTTGCGCACCCGCGTGGAGACCTGCCGCCGCGCGGTGAACGGATTCACCCACCGCAATCCCGTCGTCCGGACCGTCCCGACATACCGGCCGAACAGCGTGACCACCCGCGCCTGCCCCGGCGAGACCGGCGTGAGCCCGACCAGCACCGCGGCGGCCGCCAGCCCCGGCACCACGGCCCACCCCCGGTACGCGTGCGACGCCAGCGCGGCCACCGCCACGGTGAGCGCGACGAGGAGGACGCCCACGATGAGCGCGCTCCATCCCGAGATGTCCCGTGCCGACCGTTCGCTGATCGGTGTCTCGGGTGTCTCTGGCGTCTCCGTTGTGGCCGCTGGCTCTGCCTGTCCTGGATCCGTTGTCATCGCACGCCCCCTAGTGTGATCGATGAAACTGGCTATAAAAGTGATATCACTTTTAGGGCGGGCGTGCCAGGGTTCGATGATGCGCCGGTGGGTGGGGGGGTCAGAGGTCGACCGGCCCCGTCCGGGCCCACCCGGGAGCCAGCACACTGATCGCGACCTCCTTGCTGGTCACCTGCTCCCCGCATGTCCGGCAGACGGTCACGCTGTCCACCTCGTGCTCCGGATGGTCGGCGGCCTGGTGCGTGAAGGCCACCGGTTTGGCGTCCACCGCCCACTTGTCGCCCCACTTCACCAGCGACCACAGCACCGGGGCCAGGTCCCGTCCGGCCTCCGTCAGGTGGTACTCGAAGCGTTCGGGGCGCTCGGAGTAGCGCCGGCGCTCGACCACGCCCGCCTCCTCCAGCGCCCGGAGCCGGGCGGCGAGGCGGTCGCGCGGGGCGCCGGTGTTGCGGGTCAGCTGCTCGAAGCGGTGGTTGCCGTAGAACAGCTCGCGTATGGCGAGCAGGGACCAGCGTTCGCCGACGAGCTGGAGGGCGGCGGCGACGGAGCAGGGGCGGCCCGGGACGGTCGGGTGGGGCGGCGTGGCGGAACTCACGGGACCATCCTCGCTCCAGAGCGTTGTGTTTTCAAACTCACCGGCGCTAGCCTGCGCACCATGACAGTTGGAATATCAAACGCACCGGCGACGGCGGTGCGGCGGGAGGCGACGCCGCGCGCGGTGTTCCTCGTGGTCGCCTCCGCGGTGTTCGTGGCCAACCTGGACCTGTTCATCGTCAACGTGGCCCTCCCGGCGATGGGCGAGTCGTTCGGCAGCACGCTGACTTCTCTGTCCTGGGTGCTCAACGCCTACGCGATCGTGTTCGCGGCGCTGTTGGTGGCCGCCGGGCGGTTCGCGGACCGGGTCGGCCACAAGCCCGTCTTCCTGGCCGGGCTCGCGGTGTTCACGCTGGCCTCCATCGCCTGCGCGGCCTCGCCGGGGGTCGCGGTGCTGGTGACGGCGCGCGGGTTGCAGGCCGCCGGCGCCGCGTTGCTGATGCCGACGTCGCTGGCGCTGCTGCTGGCGACGACGCCGGCCGAACGGCGGGCCCACGCGGTGCGGATGTGGGCCTCCATCGGCGGGATCGCGGCCAGCCTCGGGCCGGTGGCCGGCGGGCTGCTGGTCCAGGCCGGCTGGCGCTGGGTGTTCCTGGTCAACGTGCCGGTCGGGGTCGCGGCCGTCGCCGCCGGGATCAGGGTGCTGCCGGCGCGGGCGGACCGCGGCCGCGAGCGGGGCGCGTTCCCCGATCTGCTCGGGGCCGCGCTGCTCACCGCCGCGATCGCCGTGCTGGCGCTGGGGCTGGTCAAGGCCGGCGACTGGGGCTGGACCGACGACCGGACGCTGACCAGCCTGGCCGTGTCGGTGCTCGCGACCGTCTGCTTCCTGATCCGTTCGGCGAAGCACCCGGCGCCGATCGTGGCGCTGCCGCTGTTCCGCATCCGCGCCTTCGCCGCCGCCAGCGCCGGCCTCACGCTGTTCAGCGTCGCGTTCGCCGCCGCGCTGCTCGGCGCGATCTTGTGGATCCAGGGCGTGTGGGGCTGGTCGGCGGTGCGGACCGGCTTCGCGGTCGCCCCGGGGCCGCTGGTCGTGCCGCCGATCGCGCTGCGCGTCGGGCCCGTCGTCACGCGCTTCGGCGCC
>JABFXP010000198.1 GCA_013361685.1 Catenulispora sp. | reverse complement strand
GGTCGCGGTCACCGCCGGCTGCTGCCCGGTGTCCCCGGTCAGCTCGCCCAGCGCGTTGCGGCCCAGCGCCGGGGCGTCGGACAGGTTGCCGGCCAGCAGCGCGGCCGGCACCAGCACCAGGGCGGTGATGCCGCCGGTGGCCGAGCGGCGCAGCCGCACCTGGATGCCGTGCCGGGTGGCCAGCCGCCCGACCACGAACAGGCCCATGCGGCGGGAGATCGCCACGTCCACCACCGGCGGGTTGGCCAGCCGCTCGTTGGCGTCGTCCAGCTCCTCCGGGGTCATGCCGATCCCGGAGTCCTCGATCTCCAGCATCACCCCGCCGGTGTTCAGCAGGTTGCCGGTGACCGAGACCTTGGTCTCCGGCGCGGAGAACGAGGTCGCGTTCTCCAGCAGCTCGGCGACCAGGTGCACGACGTCGTTCACGGCGCGGCCGGCGACCTCGACGGTCGGCAGGTCCCGCAGCGTCACCCGCTCGTACTGCTCCACCTCCGAGGCCGCGGCGCGCAGCACGTCGATCAGCGGCACCGGCTGCGACCACCGGCGGCCGGGCTCCTCGCCGGCGAGCACCAGCAGGTTCTCACCGTTGCGGCGCATACGGGTGGCCAGGTGGTCCAGCTTGAACAGCGAGGCCAGCTGGTCGGGGTCCTGCTCGGCGTTCTCCAGCTCGTCGATCAGCCGCAGCTGGCGCTGCACCAGCGACTGCGAGCGGCGCGAGAGGTTGGTGAACATCGCGTTGACGTTGTTCCGCAGCATGGCCTGCTCGGTGGCCAGCCGGACCGCCTCGCGGTGCACCTCGTCGAAGGCGCGGGCCACCTGGCCCACCTCGTCGGTGCTGGACAGGGCGATCGGGTTGATCGGCTCGATGACCTCCGAGCCGTCGGCGTCGCGCAGCCGGCGGACCATCTCCGGCAGCCGGTTGCCGGCGATCTCCAGCGCGGTGTTCTGCAGCACCCGCAGCGGCCGCACCAGCGAGCGCGCGATCAGCGCGGTGGCGATGGACACGATGAGCAGCACGCCGATGATCACGCCGATGTTCAGGTACATGGTGTTGCGGGCGTCGCCGGCGAGCTGGTTGGCCCGCTCCACCAGGATCGCGGCCTGCGCGGCGCGGACCTTCTGATACTTGTTCAGCAGCGCGTCGTACTGGAAGTAGACGGTGCCCGGGATCAGGTTCGTGGTGGCGTTGCCGTCGGAGAGCTCGTCGCTGATCGTCGTCAGGTACTGGTTGGCACCGGTGTAGGAGTCGCCCACGTCGACGGTGTCGCTGAGCATCTGCTGCATCGACGGGGTGGAGATGGTCTTGAACTCCGCCCGGGTGGACTCCAGGTCGGCGATCATGCCCTGCAGCTTGGCGTTGTTGTCCTTGGACTTGTTCGGGTCGAAGTGCACCGACAGCACGGTGAGGAAGCCGCGCTCGCGCGAGGTCGACTCGCTCATCTTCGCCAGGTCGTTCAGCGCCCGGGCGTTGTTGATCAGCTGCTGGTCGCCGGCGTCGGCGGCGACGAACTGGTACAGCGTGTTCAGGCTGTCCAGCAGCTTGTTGTACTGGTCGAAGGCGCCGACCGCGTCCGCGTGCGTGTCCACGGCCTGGATCAGCGCGGACTCGCTGGCCATGTTCGCCTTGGCGTCGGCGATGGCGGCCAGGGTGTCCTTGGGATAGGAGCCGTCGATCTTGCCCAGGACCGGGACCAGGTCGGCGCGGGCCTTGTCGGTGGCCTTGCGGTAGTCGCCGACACTGCGGTTGAGGTTGAACAGCGTGGCCTGGTCCGGGTCCGACATCGCCCGGAACGCCATCATCTCCGCGGAGACGTCACGCTCGTTGTGCAGGGCGTCGATCAGGTTCGACAGCGGCGCCTCGGCGGCGGCCATGGTCCGGGCGTGGTCGTAGGTCTGCACGTTGCCGACCTGCTGCACGATCCGGGCGGCCGCGCCGACGATGGTGGCCACCAGCGGCACGATGACCAGCACCACCAGTCGGGTGCGGACGCGCCAGTTCTTCGGGGACAGCCGGTTCGCCGGCCCGGCCGGCGGCGGGGGCGGCGGAACCTGGGAGCCGCCGCCCGCCGGGTCGGGCGCGGTCATCGGACGCTGGCCGGGCAGTACCGAGTCCCGGGGGCCTGAAGGGGCGGAGCGGCCGGCGGCCGCGTCGGATATCGATCCGCCGGACGGCGGCCCGTCCACACCGCGCTCCGGGAAGGGAGCCGGCGGACGGCGCGGGGTCACGGGTCGTGTCTGCACTGGCCCTCACAGCTTTCTTTGCGACCGGGCCTCGTCTGCGGGCGGGTGGGGCGCAGCGGTGGCCTCGCGGTCTCTAGGTTTCAAGCAACGCATTCCAGCACAGAGAAGCGAGCCGAGCCAAGGGCGGGGGTGAGGTCCCGGGCGGTTCACGGATATAAAGCGGGATATAGCGGGCGACGACTCCCCGCATGTGCGTATCCTTACTCGTCCGCTTGTGCTAGTCGATCTCAAAGGCGCCGTGGGGGTGCCGGGGTCCATGTATTACGATGCGCCGACCGGAGTCATCAGAAACCTTTTGCAGGGAGCAGCGCAGTGCGGACAGCCAAACCTCGAGCGCGTTCGCGGCGGACGTCGGCGATCGTCCTGAGCGTGGTGCTCGCGATATCCGCGCTGGGCGCCGCCGCCTGCGGCGGGAGCTCCTCGTCCGGCGGCGCGAAGGCCGGGGCCCGCGGCCCGCTGGAGCAGACCCATCTGAAGATCGGCATCCCCAAGAACGAGCTGGGCGCGCTGCCCCTGTTCACCGGGGTGGACAAGGGCTACTTCAAGGACCAGGGGCTGGACGTCACCATCGACGACAGCTTCGCCTCCTACCAGGACACGCTCAAGGCCCTGGGCGACGGCAAGGTCGACCTGGTCTACGACGACTACGTGCACGCCGTCCTGCAGATGTCCACCGGCACCTACCGGTTGCAGCTGGTGGCCGAGGGTTACACCGCCGGCGACGACAGCGTGCAGCTGCTGAGCAAGCCCACCGGCCGGCGCAACGAGGACCAGGCCCGCGCGGTCTTCGACGCCCACGACGGCTTCCTGGTGCCGATGACCGGCACCGGCAACCCCGACACCGACTACACGGTGCCCACGGTGATGCTGATGACCCGGCTCCCGGACGTCGCCAACAGCCTGAAGATCCGCAACGACACCGCGGACGCGCACCTGAAGTCGATGACCGCCGCCGCGATCAGCGAGAAGCTGAGCGGCAGCGCCGACACCAACCTGGCCGGGGTGGTGGCCGAGCCCTACCTGAGCGCCTCGGCCGGCTCCGACAGCCTGTCCAAGGTGATGGACCTGACGCGCGGCTCGACGCAGGCCATGCCGATGGGCGGCTACTTCGCCAAGCAGGACTTCGCGGTGACCAACACCAACACGTTCAAGGCCTTCACCGCCGGGCTGAACCAGGCCAAGACGGTCACCGGCCAGCGGGCCCTGGCGATGTCCGAGATGCAGGCGCACTACGGCGCCGTCGCCTCCTCCACGGTGGTCGCGAGCATCTCCTTCGGCGGCTTCCCGACCACGGTCAGCGTGCCCCGGGTGAGCCGGGTGCTGACCCTGATGCGGGACCTGGGCCTGGCGGTGTACTTCAACATCGACACGATGATGCCGCCGGACGCCGAGCGCGGACAGAGCTGAGACACGG
>JABFXP010000663.1 GCA_013361685.1 Catenulispora sp. | reverse complement strand
CGACGGCCCCGGCGGGCGTCCGCCGGCCGGACCGCCGCGCCGCGCCGAGCCGCGCCGTGCCCCGGAGCCGGAGAAGAGCGGCAAGACCGGGTACATCGTGCTGGCCGTGGCGGGCATCGCCGCGGTGATCGCGGCGATCCTGCTGGCCAAGTCGCTGCTGAAGTCCGGCGGCAACAACAGCGACAAGCAGACTCCGGACTTCGGCGTCGGCGCGATCACGGTTCAGGACGCGCAGAACCTGCTCAGCAAGCCGGAGAACCAGGGTTGGTCGCTGACCGGCAACGGCGCGGACTGCAACGGCGTGAGCGACACCGACCGCCGCGCCGGCAAGAAGGACACCATCGTCGCGCAGTCGCCGGCGCCGAACAGCTTCACCAAGCCGGGGCCGATCACCTACTGCCTGTCCCTGGGCCCGCAGCTCGGCGCGGTGCCGGACAAGGCGACGCTGAACAAGATGGACGACCCGGCCCTGCGGGCCTACCTGACAGCGGCGAAGTTCAACCTGGCGAACGCGATCGTCATCCAGCAGAACGACGACAAGATCCCGGCCGGGAAGATCATCGATGTCTTCGACGGCACTCCGGGGAACTCGATCGCCGGCCAGAAGAACCTCAACGTCAACAACGTCACCATCGGCTGGGTCGTGTCCCAGGGGCAGAAGCAGATCCCGTTGTCCGCGGCGCAGTACAAGGGCCAGGACGCGGACTCCGTGGTCAAGATCATCCAGAACCAGGGCTTCACCAAGGTCCAGAAACTCCTGGAGACCACCGGTGTCGGGGCCGGCCAGCAGGCCAACACCGTGACCCGGATCACCCCGGGGGATGGCACGTACGCTCCCGATCAGCAGATCATCGTGTATTACGCGCCGCAGCCTCCGCCGCCGACCACGTCCGCCAACAGCCCGACCTGTGATCCGCAGCAGGGGCAGGACTGCAACACGCCGACCACCTCGCCGACCGGCACCACCCAGCCGACCGGCAGCGGCCCGACCACCAACCCGTCATGCCAGATCGGCGGCATCTTCGGATGTCCGAGCACGCCGACCAGCACCAAGCACGGTGGTGGCTGAGCAGCCGGAACGCAGTAGCAGAAGTCCCGCGCGGAACTCTCCGCGCGGGACTTCTGCTTTGTCCTCTGTAAGAGTTCTGCCGCGCCCTAGTTCGCCGCGGCGATGACCACCGGCGCCAGACCGGCCGAGCGCTCGACCGCCTCCGCGTCCCCGCACGCCGCCAGCCAGTTCGCCAGCATCCGGTGTCCGGCCTCGGTCAGCACCGACTCGGGGTGGAACTGCACCGCCTCGATCGGCAGGTCGCGGTGCCGGATGCCCATGATGACGCCGGACTCGGTCCGCGCGGTGACGGCGAGTTCGGCCGGCAGCGTGTCCGGCTCGACGGCCAGCGAGTGGTACCGGGTGGCGGTGAACGGGTCCGGCACGCCGGCGAAGACGCCCAGGCCGTCGTGCGTCACCAGGCTGGTCTTGCCGTGCAGCAGCTCCGGGGCGCGGCCGACCACGGCGCCGTGGGCGACGGCGATGGACTGCAGGCCGAGGCAGACGCCGAAGACCGGGATCCCGTGCCCGGCGGCGTAGCCGACCATCCGCACGCAGATCCCGGCCTCCTCGGGGGTGCCGGGGCCGGGCGAGAGCAGGACGCCGTCGAAGTCGTGCGCGGCCTCGACGCCGATCGCGTCGTTGCGCACCACTTCGCACTCCGCACCGAGCTGGTACAGGTACTGCACGAGGTTGTAGACGAAGCTGTCGTAGTTGTCGACGACCAGGATCCGCGCTGCCATGCGGTGAGCCTACCGGCCGCCGCCGGTCCGCTACTGCGAGACCGTGTTACCGCTGAACGGCATCAGCGGCTCGATCCAGGGGAAGACCCAGCCGAACAGGAGCACGACGATGAGGGCCAGCGCGACGGCGGCAAGGAGCACCTTCACGTAGACGGGCCCGGGGAGGTGCCGCCACAGGAACGCGTACATCACCTACTCCTTCCCCCACAGAGTCCTCTATGAGGTTCTTATATAGGGCTTCCTATGAGGTTCTACCAGAGTCTTATTGGAACTTGGGCGCGTTCACGGTCAGGGCCGGCGGCTCGCCCTTGGCCCTGGGCTGCTGGCCGACCAGCGTGCCGGTGACGATCATCCGCTCCGTGGACGCCCACCACGGGTTGCAGGTGGTGAGCGTGATCTTCGCCTGCGTCGGCTTGCGGCCCGGGTGGTCCGGGACCGGGGCGACCACCGCCAGATCGGTCGGGTCGACGATGAACGGGTCGCGGTCGGCCCGGTAGGTGAACCAGGTGTCGGCGGTCTCCACCACGATCAGGTCGCCGGCCCGCATCTCGTCGAGGTAGCGGAACGGCTCGCCGTGCGTCTTGCGGTGGCCGGCGATGGCGAAGTTGCCCACCTTGCCGGGACGGACCGAGTCCTTGTAGTGCCCGACGCCGCGCGAGAGCAGGTCCAGATTGGTGCCCTCGACCACCGGGATGGACTTGCCGCCCAGACGCGGGATGTGCAGGATCGCGAACGCCGCGCCGGTGCGGCCCTGGCTGTCCTCGCTGTCGAAGGGACCGGGGGTGGCCGGCATCGCGGAGCGGGGGCCCGGGGTCTGCACCGCCCACTGCTTGTGCAGGTCGGCGACTTCGCCGCGCATGGCGTCGTCGGCGACGACGTTGGTGTAGAAGAGCTGGTAGGCGCAGAACAGGAACAGCGTGATGCCGAGCGTGATCAGGATCTCCCCGACGGTCCGCGTCGCCAGCCGCGCTCGTTCAGCCCACATTCCGCCATTTTGTCGGAATCACGGCACGACAGTGGCGTGCGACACGTCAAGCGGGCCGGAGTAGCCCGGCAGCGTCACCCGATCGCGTGCCTTGACGTCCCAGCCGAGGCCGTAGGCGTTCACGTACTCCAGGTACGTCTGCACCGCGGGGGAGCCCATCAGCGACGTGCGCAGCTTCGCGGGCTCGCCGACCGCGGTGATGATGTACGGCGGGGAGTAGACCCGCCCCTGGAGCAGCAGGGTGTTCCCGACGCAGCGCACCGCCGAGGTGTTTACCATCCGCTGGTCCATCAACTGGATCCCGGTGGCCCCGCCCGCCCACAGCGCGTTGACCACGGCCTGCACGTCCTGCTGGTGGATGATCAGCCAGTCCTGCTGCGGGGCGACGGCCCCCGCGGCGGGCTGGGTGTTCGGCGGGGCGTCGTTCAGGGTCACGGTCAGCGCCGAGCCGGAGATCGGGGTCAGGGCGGCCGCGCCGGACAGCGCGTCGATCTGCGCCTGTGCCGCCTTCACCCGGGAGTCGGCGGCCTGGCCCCGCGTCAGCGCGTCCAGGTCCGAGCGTTGCTCCGACACCTGGTCGGTGAGCTGCCGGTTGTGCGTGTTCTGGGCCCGGATCACGTCGGAGAGCTGCGCGAGCCGGTCCGGGCGGATGTCGCCCTGGCCGTCGGCGGTGTCCCGGGCGGTCATGAACAGGCCGCCGGCGAGTGCGAAGACCAGCACCACGCCGGTGTGCCAGACCAGCCGGGAGCGGGACCGGGACGGACGCTGAGCAGGGGGCCGGGGGGCGGCCGTGCCACCGGCCGGGGCCTGGGCGGCGGGCCGTCGCACAGGCCGGGATGGGCTCTGGGCCGGACCCTGGGCCGCGCCCTGGGGCCGGGGCCGG
>JABFXP010000841.1 GCA_013361685.1 Catenulispora sp. | reverse complement strand
CACCGACACCGCGGACGCCCATGCACACACGCATAAGCAGCAGGGCCGGTCCGCTTTCGCGTCCCGGCCCTGCTATTTCGTGTGGGCGATACTGGGATTGAACCAGTGACCTCTTCCGTGTCAGGGAAGCGCTCTCCCGCTGAGCTAATCGCCCGTGCTTGTTCTACTGCCTGTACTACGTACTTACTGCCTTGCCGTCCTGCGAGGTGGTGACGGGATTTGAACCCGTGTAGACGGCTTTGCAGGCCGTTGCCTCGCCTCTCGGCCACACCACCGTGGAGCCCGATCAGGCGCCGTACAACCTACCCGACCAGCCCTTCCGTCCGAGCGGATGACGAGACTCGAACTCGCGACCCTCACCTTGGCAAGGTGATGCTCTACCAACTGAGCCACATCCGCATGCGCTTCCGGGGCTTTTTCGGCGCCCCCTGGCGACATGAAGAACTGTAGCGGATCCGGGCGGGGATCCAAAAACCATTCCCCCCAGGCGTCACAGGATTGGGTTGAAACCTGCTTGAATCGGGGCAGAACGGTGGTCATGATTGCGGTCGGCGGTCGGGCGGTCACTGTGCGGGGCCATTCGTTCGGGTGGTTCGGCGGCGGTGGCGGGTCGGCGTGCGGACGGTCCCGGCCACCATGGTCCGGGCCCGGCGGCGGGTCCGGCTGCGGACATGGACGGGAAGGGGCGCTGCGATGGCGCGGGTGAGGCGGCGGGTCGCACGGATGGCGGCTTGGAGTGTGACCGGTCTGCTGATCGTCGCGGGGGTGGCGGCGGCCACCGCCGTGGGCGTGCCGAGTGCCCCCAAGGCCCTGCGGCCGATCCCCCGCATCGTCGGCGGCGCGGACGCCCCGGCCGGGGTCTTCCCCTTCATGGCCGCGCTCCAGCAATGGGAGGGCGACGGGTACCTGACCATCTGCGGCGGCACCCTCATCGCGCCGGACGAGGTGCTCACCGCGGCGCACTGCGTCGACCAGTGGGCGGTCGGTCAGGCGACGGCCGGCGGGCAGCCCAGGGAGCGGGTGATCGTCGGTCGGACCGTCCTGTCGTCGGGTGACGGCTCGGTGCGGCTGCCCGAGGCCATCCGTGTGGACCCGACCTGGGACTCGGCCACCGAGACAGACGACGCCGCGGTGCTGCAACTGGATGCCCCGGTCGGCGGCGTCTCCACTCCCACCCTGCCGGTCTCCGGCAACCGCGGCTACGAGCGGCCCGGCGCCCCGGCGGTCACCGTGGGCTGGGGCAGCACCCAGCCCCAGGGCCCGACCGACGTCGGCGGTGGCGTCTACCCCGACGAGCTGCGTCAGGTCAGCCTGCCGCTGGTCGGCGACGGCCCCTGCCAAGGCGTCTTCGACGGCAAACGCAACCCCGCTCTGTTCCCCAAGGTCATGCTCTGCGCCGGCGGCGACGGCCACCACGACGCCTGCACCGGCGACAGCGGCGGCCCCCTGCTCACCGCCCTGGCCGGCGGCGGCTGGGAACTGATCGGCATCACCAGCTGGGGCAACGGCTGCGCCGTCCCCGGCACCCCGGGCGTGTTCACCCGTCTGTCGGCCCCCGAAATCCACGACTTCGTCGCGACGTCGGGCGGAAGCGTGGCCTTCGGGCCGTGACCCGGTGAACGACGGCCGCCGAGCAGCCGCGCCCGCGCTGAGGCACGCTGGCGTGGCCTTCGGCCCGTGATCCGATGAGGGAGGGCAGTCGGGCAGCCGTCTCCTCGCCGAAGCACGCTGGCATGGCCTTCAGCTCGTGACCCGACAAACGACGACCGCCGAGCAACCGCCCCCGCGCCGGAGCACGCTGCCGAGCGCGAGTCCCCAGGCGAACCGCGAGACAATGGGGTGTGCCCTCCCCGACCCGCCGTCCCACTGCCATATCCCGCGAAGCCGGAGCCGGTTCCGGGCCGTTGGCGTACTTCGCGGGGAGGTTGGCGACGGGCCTGCGGGACGTGACCTCGGATCTCGCCGCGCTGGACTCCACGGGGTACTGGGCGGTCGTCGGCACCTACGAGGGCGAGTGGACCCTCGCGCGCTTCGACGACGTCCGCGCAGCGCCGCTGCCCACACCACGTGCGAACGTCGCGTGGAACGGCCCCGATCGCGGCGCGTGGGTCTCCTCGCTGGACCAGTCCGCCTACGAAGGCGCGGTCAAGAAGATCCGCGACGAGATTGCCCATGGCGAGGTCTACCAAGTGAACCTCTGCCGCATTCTGTCCGCGCCCATCGGTCCGGACTGCGACCCCCTGGCCCTTGCCACGCGGCTTGCCGAAGGAAATCCCGCGATCTACGCCGGAGTCATAGACATCCCCGGCACGCGCGTCGTGACCGCCTCGCCCGAGTTGTATCTGCGTCGGGTCGGCCGGACCGCCATCTCCGAGCCGATCAAGGGCACCGCGCGGACGCCGGAGGAGTTGCTGCCGAAGGACACCGCCGAGAATGTCATGATCGTCGATCTGGTCCGCAACGACCTCGCGCAGGTCGCGAGGACCGGAACCGTGGAAGTGCCCTCGTTGCTGCGGGTCGAGCCGTATCCGGGGCTGGTGCATCTGGTGTCGACCGTGACCGCTGAGCTGGTGCCGGAGGCCGGGTGGCCGGAGCTGATCGCCGCGACCTTTCCTGCCGGGTCCATCTCGGGAGCGCCGAAAAGCAGTGCCCTGCGGATCATCGACGAGTTGGAGACCGCGCCGCGCGGGCCGTACTGCGGGGCGGTCGGGTGGGTGGACGCCGACCGGGGTGTCGGGGAGTTGGCCGTCGGGATCCGGACCTTCTGGTGGCGCGACGGGCAGCTGTGCTTCGGTGCCGGAGCGGGTATCACGTGGGGATCCGATCCGCGTGGGGAGTGGAACGAGACCGAGCTGAAGGCCGCCCGGCTGCTCGCGGTCGCGTCGGGTGCCTCGTCGCCGCTCGAGTGAAGGAGACTGGACGCCATGAGCACTGACAAAGTCTGGGTCGGCTCCGGCTTGGTCGACGCCGGGACCCCGCACATCTCGGTCTTCGACCACGGTTTCACCGTCGGCGACGGTGTGTTCGAGGCGGTGAAGGCGGTCGGGGGCCGGCCGTTCGCGCTGACGCGGCACCTGCAACGCCTGGCGCGCTCGGCGGCCGGGCTGGGGCTGCCGGTCGTGGACGTCGAGGCGGTGCGGCACGCCGTGACCGAGACGCTGCTCGCCAACGACGTGCCGCCGCTGGCCCGCATCCGCATCACCTACACCGCCGGGGTGGCGCCGCTCGGCTCGGAGCGCGGCGACCACGGCCCGACCCTGGTGGTGGCGGTCGGGGCGACCAAGCCGCACGCCGACACGACCGCGATCGCCACCGTGCCGTGGCCCCGCAACGAGCGGGGCGCACTGGCGGGGGTCAAGTCGACCTCATATGCGGAGAACGCTAAAGCGTTGGCACACGCGCAGCGGACCGGCGCCACCGAAGCGGTGTTCGCCGATACCACCGGACGGCTCTGCGAAGGCACCGGCAGCAACGTCTTCGTGGTACGGGACGGCCGGATCCTGACGCCGACCCTGGACACCGGTTGCCTCGCCGGCGTGACCCGCGCCCTGGTGCTGAAGTGGGTGCCTGGGGTGGAAGAGGCTGATCTGCCCATGTCGGTGCTGCTGGACTCCGATGAGATCTTCCTGACCTCTACGCTGCGCGACGTGCAGGGCGTACGCCGGGTCGACGACCGCGAGCTCGCCGCGCCGGGGCCCGTCACCAAGGACGTCATGGCAGTGTTCACCGAGCGCTCCGCCGAGGAGCACGACCCGCTGTAGGCCACGTAGGTCCAAGCCTTACCAGCTCGCCACCGTACGTCCGGAAAACAGCGCCCCCGCCGATGGTGATCGCATCGGCGGGGGCTCGCTGGGTCGGGGTGCCGGCATCGGCCGGCCCGGGCTCGGCCGGGCTCAGCGAGGCTCAGTTGTCGGCGAACAAGTGCATGAGTTCGGCGTCCAGGTCGTAGAAGCGGTGCTCCAGACCCGGCGGGACGGCGGTGTTGGTGCGCTTGAGGAAGGACTCCAGCGCACGCGCCGGGGCCTCCAGGAGCGCCTCGCCCTCCGGCGAGCTCAGCGCCAGACACACGATCGCCTGGCCGCGGCTGCGCGAGGGCCACACCCGCACGTCGCCGGTGCCGGTGGGCCGCCGCAGCCCCTCGGCGAGCAGCTCGCGGGCGAAGACCCAGTCCACGGTGTCCTGCCCGCCGGTGTGGAAGGTGGCGTGGACCGCGTAAGGGTCGGCGGTGTCGTAGCGCAGGCCCGCGGGGACCGGCAGCGAGGAGTCGCCGGAGATGACGAGACGCAGCTGCAGCTCACAGGTGACCGATGAGCTCATGGCGGTCGGCCTTTCGCTAGGAGTGCGCCGAGGCGGGCGGTCCCGAACTCAGCGGTTCACACCCCCGCGTTCCTAGTGGTCCGCGTCTGAGGGGCGCGAAGGAGGAATGCCACGGTCCGGTGGTCGGTAAACCCGTGTGCCCGGTATACGGCGTTGTGCGTAGGCCATCAGGTCGAGGACAAGACCTTGACGTGCGGGACGGACCGCGACGGCACTCGCGGCGCAATCCCCCGAATCGGGACAGAACCCACCGTATACCACCGGTGACACAGGGTGACCATTTCCGCGGTTCCGGGCGAGTCGCCGCCCCTTACTCCGCGCGACACCGCGCGGCGCGCCCTCCGGGGAAAGGGGTGCGCATGGGACCGTTCGGATGCGGTAAGGTTACGGACGTCGGAACGGCCCCACCGGGGTTCGGGCGACGACAGCAAGGGCGATTAGCTCAGCGGGAGAGCACTGCCTTCACACGGCAGGGGTCACTGGTTCGATCCCAGTATCGCCCACTTCACTGGACGGCCGCATATCAACTGATATGCGGCCGTTTCCGTTGTCTGCGATCGTGCTCACCGCACTCCCCGCGGCCGGAACTGGACGCTGATCCGCGGTCCCAGCGGCCGGGCTGACTTCGGCACCGCGTGCTCCCAGGTGCGCTGACAACTGCCGCCCATCACCAGCAGGTCGCCGTGGCCGACCTCGTAGCGGAGCGTGGGGGTGCCGCCGCCGCGGGGGCGCAGAGTCAGGGCGCGGGGAGTGCCGAGGGACAGGATGGCGACCATGGTGTCGTGCGTGGAGCCGCGGCCGATGGTGTCGCCGTGCCAGGCGACGCTGTCGCGGCCATCGCGGTAGAGGCACAGGCCGGCGGTGGTGAAGGGTTCGCCGAGTTCGGTTGCGTAGTGGCGGTCTAGTGCGGTGCGGGCCTCGGTCAGCAGGGGGTCCGGGAGTTCCTCGCCGTCGCCGTAGAAGCACAGCAGGCGTGGGACGTCGACTACGCGCTCGTACATCATCCGGCGTTCGGCGCGCCACGGTACGGAGTCCATCAGGCGGGCGAACAGTTCGTCGGCGCCGGAGATCCAGCCGCGGCGGAGGTCGACCCAGGCGCCGTCGCTCAGGGGGATGCGCTGTACGGCGTCGCCCAGGGGACCGACGGCCTCGGGTGCGTCCGCGTCGAGCAGGGAGCCTTGGAACCAGCCGTTTTCGAACATGTGTTCAATACTAAGCGAGGGCCAGGTCCCGGGCGCTAGGGTCGGTTCGCACACTGCCGACAACGTCACGAACAGCACAGGAGTCACGCCGTCATGAGCGCCACGGTCGTCGCCAAGGAACTCACCGCCGGGCACGGCGACCGCGTGCTGTTCTCGGGGCTGGACCTGGTGGTCTCCCCCGGCGACGTGGTCGGGCTGGTCGGGGTCAACGGCGCCGGGAAGTCCACGCTGCTGCGGCTGCTGGCCGGCCTGGAGCAGCCCGAGCAGGGCACGGTGCAGATCAGCCCGCCGAACGCCACCATCGGCCACCTGCCGCAGGAGCCGGAGCGCCGGGCCGGGGAGACGGTGCGACAGTTCCTGGCCCGCCGGACCGGTGTCGCAGCCGCCCAGGGGGCGCTGGACGCCGCGACCGAGGGCCTGGTCGAGGGGGCGCCGGGTGCTGACGACGCGTACTCCGAGAGCCTGGAGCGCTGGCTCGGCCTGGGCGGCGCGGACTTGGAGGAGCGGTCGGAGGCGGTGGCCGCGGACCTCGGGTTGGCCGTCGACCTGGACCTGGAGATGACGGCGCTGTCCGGCGGCCAGGCCGCGCGCGCCGGGCTGGCAGCGCTGTTGCTGAGCCGCTACGACGTCTTCCTGCTGGACGAGCCGACGAACGACCTGGACCTGGACGGGCTGGAGCGTCTGGAGCGGTTCGTCACCGAGCTGCGGGCGCCGGTGGTGCTGATCAGCCACGACCGCGAGTTCCTGGCGCGCAGTGTGAACCGGGTGGTCGAGCTGGACCTCGCGCAGCAGGTGATCCGCCAGGTCGGCGGCGGCTACGAGGACTTCCTGCGGGAGCGGGAGGTCGAGCGGCAGCATGCGCGCGACGAGTACGAGGCCTACGCGGAAACGAAGGCGGGGCTGGAAGCGCGGGCGCACTTGCAGCGCAACTGGCTGGAGAAAGGCGTCAAGAACGCGCTGAAGAAGCGGCCGGACAACGACAAGATGCTGGCGAAGGCGCGCGCGGAGTCCACTGAGAAGCAGGCTGCGAAGGCCCGCCAGACCGAGCGCCGCATCGAGCGGCTGGAGGTCGTGGACGAGCCGCGCAAGGAGTGGGAGCTGCGGATGACGATCGCCGCCGCGCCACGGTCCGGCTCGGTGGTGGCGACGCTGCGCGAGGCGGTGGTCCGTCGCGGCGACTTCACCTTGGGGCCGGTGAGCCTGCAGATCGACTGGGCCGAGAAGGTCGCCATCACCGGCGCGAACGGTTCGGGCAAGACGACCCTGCTGGCCGCCCTGCTCGGCCGCATCCCGCTGGACGAAGGCTCGGGCTCGCTGGGCTCCGGCGTGGTGGTCGGCGAGGTCGACCAGGCCCGCGGCTTGTTCCTGGGCGAGCAGGCGCTGCTGCGCGCGTTCGAGGAGCAGGTCCCGGAGCTGGAGCCGGCCGACATCCGCACGCTGCTGGCGAAGTTCGGCCTGAAGGCCGAGCACGTGCTGCGCCCGGCCGCGACGCTCTCCCCCGGCGAACGCACCCGCGCGGCGCTGGCGCTGCTCCAGGCCCGCGGCGTGAACCTGCTGGTGTTGGACGAGCCGACGAACCATCTGGACCTGGCGGCGATCGAGCAGCTGGAGTCGGCGTTGGCGAACTACCCGGGCACGCTGCTGCTGGTCACCCACGACCGGCGGATGCTGGAGGCAGTGCAGACGACACGACGGCTGGCGGTGGACGGCGGAAAGGTCAGCGAGGTCTAGCGGACTGATCCTTCTGCTGGGGCGGTGCGAACGACCCGGCTGGCGGCAGCGGCGATCGAGCGAGCGAACCGCTCAGCCCGCAGCCGCCTGCTTCCGCCCTTCCGCGAAGAACGCCGCGACTTCCTCGACCGTCGCCGCCAGCGGCAGCGCCGCACCGAACGGCGCGTTCCAGAAGTCCCCGGTGCGCGGCTTGTGCGGCCCGACGTACATGTACGGCTCGCCGAGGTACCCGTCGCCGGGCGACACGCCGTAATTGACCTCGTCCACCGTCACACCGACATCGAAGTGCTCGGGCCACAGCACCGGCGTCGCGTCCGGCGCGAACGCCCGCAGCGCCTGGTCGCCCCGGAACAGGGCCGCCAGCAGCGCCTGCGCGGCCTCAGGGTCGAGTTCGGGACGGTCGGAGGGCTCGGCACCCGAGCCGTCGTGATACAGCCCCTCCGGAGCTCCCGCGACGATGCCGAGGTGGGCGCCGAGCTCGGCGTAGGTGGCGTCGCCGATCGCGACCGAAGCGTCGCCGAGCCACACGTTCAGGTGATCCGCGCGCAGCTCGGGGGCGGTGACCGTGGCGATCGCGCCGGGCACGACGCGCAGCCGGATGGTGCTGTCCCGGCGGTACTGCGGGCCTGCGAGCAGCAGTTCCGCGATCGCGTGCAGAGAGTTCCTGGTCTGGGCCAGCTCCACCGTGTGCCTCCCACGCAATTAACCAGAAGAAGGAATCGCCGCGCTCAGCCTATCCTTGACGTGCCATGGAATCTCAGCTCAAGACGGCTCCGCTCGCCGAGCTCACCGCTCGCCTCGCGGAGCTGACGCCGCATGACCGGCGTCGCCTGTCCCGTCGGATCGACGGGGCCCGGCGCATTCGCAATCCCCAGGCGCTGAAGGCCGTCGCGGCGGAGATCGAGGCCGAGATCCAGATCGCGGTCGGCCGGGCCGAGGCGCGGCGGGCCAGCGTCCCGAAGATCACGTATCCGGACAACCTGCCGGTCAGCGCGCGGCGGGAGGACATCGCCGCGGCGATCCGGGACCACCAGGTGGTGGTGATCGCCGGTGAGACCGGGTCCGGCAAGACCACGCAGATCCCCAAGATCTGTCTGGAGCTGGGCCGCGGCGTCACCGGCCTGATCGGGCACACCCAGCCGCGGCGGCTGGCGGCGCGCACCGTCGCCGAGCGCATCGCCGAGGAGCTGGGCCAGCCGCTGGGCGAGACGGTCGGCTACAAGGTCCGCTTCACCGACCAGTCCAGCGACGACACGCTGGTGAAGCTGATGACCGACGGCATCCTGCTGGCCGAGATCCAGCAGGACCGGATGCTGCGCCGCTACGACACGATCATCATCGACGAGGCGCACGAGCGGTCGCTGAACATCGACTTCCTGCTCGGCTATCTCAAGAGCCTGCTGCCGCGGCGCCCGGACCTGAAGCTGATCATCACCTCGGCGACCATCGACCCGGAGCGCTTCGCCCGGCACTTCGCGGGCCGGGACGGGGAGCCGGCGCCGATCGTGGAGGTCTCCGGCCGCACCTATCCGGTGGAGGTCCGCTACCGGCCGCTGCTGCTGGACGACCCCGAGCTGGACGGCGACGCCGCCGACCGGGACCAGGTCCAGGCGATCAGCGACGCCGTGGACGAGCTGACCCGGGAGGGTCAGGGCGACATACTCGTGTTCCTCTCCGGCGAGCGCGAGATCCGCGACACCGCCGACGCGCTCAAGAAGCGCAACCTCCGCCACACCGAGATCGTCCCGCTCTTCGCCCGCCTGAGCTCCGCCGAGCAGCACAAGGTCTTCGAACCGCACACCGGCCGCCGCGTCGTGCTGGCCACCAACGTCGCCGAGACCAGCCTCACCGTCCCGGGCATCCGCTACGTCATCGACCCCGGTTCGGCCCGCATCTCCCGCTACAGCAACCGCACCAAGGTGCAGCGTCTGCCGATCGAGCCCGTGTCACAGGCCTCGGCGAACCAGCGCAAGGGCCGCTGCGGCCGGTTGTCCGACGGCATCTGCATCCGCCTGTACTCCGAGGAGGACTTCCTCTCCCGCCCGGAGTTCACCGAGCCGGAGATCCTGCGCACCTCCCTGGCCTCGGTCATCCTCCAGATGAGCGCGCTGGGCCTGGGCGACGTCGCTGCGTTCCCGTTCCTGGATCCGCCGGACGCCCGCAACATCCGCGACGGCGTGAACCTGCTGCACGAACTCGGCGCGCTCGACCCCGAGGAGCAGGACCTGCGCAAGCGCCTGACCCCGGTCGGCCGCAAGCTCGCGCAGCTGCCGGTGGACCCGAAGCTCGGCCGCATGGTGCTGGAGGCGGACCGCAACGGGGCGCTGAAGGAGATCATGATCATCGCCGCCGCGCTGTCCATCCAGGACCCGCGCGAGCGCCCCGCGGACAAGCAGCAGGCCGCAGCTGAGAAGCACTCCCGGTTCAAGGAGCAGGGCTCGGACTTCCTGGCCTGGCTCAAGCTGTGGGACTACATCAAGGAGAAACAGAAAGAGCTCTCCTCCAACCAGTTCCGCAAGCTCTGCAAGGCCGAGTTCCTGCACTACCTGCGCATCCGCGAGTGGCAGGACGTCCACAGCCAGCTCAAGCAGATCGCCAAGCAGCTGGAGCTCACCCCGAACAGCGTCGAGGCCAGCCCCGACCAGATCCACATCAGCCTGCTGAGCGGGCTGCTGTCGCATATCGGTCTGAAGGACGCGGAGTCCTTCGAGTACATCGGCGCGCGTAATGCGAAGTTCGCCATCTCCCCCGGCTCGGTGCTCTTTAAGAAGTCGCCGCAGTGGGTGATGGCTGCGGAGTTGGTAGAGACGACCCGCTTGTGGGGCCGCGTAGTAGCGACCATCAAGCCGGAATGGGCAGAACCGCTCGCGCAGCACCTGGTGAAGCGAACGTATAGCGAACCCCACTGGGAGAAGTCAGCGGGCGCCGTCATGGCGTTTGAGAAGGTGACGCTCTACGGCGTCCCCCTTGTTGCCTCCCGCAAGGTGAACTACGGCAGCATCGATCCTGAAGTGTCCCGTGAGCTGTTCATCCGGAACGCGCTTGTAGAGGGCGACTGGCAGACCCACCACAAGTTCTTCTCAGAGAACCGCAAGCTGCTCGCCGAAGTCGAGGAACTGGAGAACCGCGCGCGCCGCCGCGACATCCTCGTCGACGACGAGACACTCTTCGACTTCTACGACGACCGGGTGCCGGCCGACGTCGTCTCCGGCCGCCACTTCGACTCCTGGTGGAAGAAGACCCAGCGGGAGCAGCCAGACCTGCTGAACTTCGAGAAGTCCATGCTCATCAACGACGGCGCGGACGCCGTGGTCGAGCAGGACTATCCGGACTCCTGGCGCCAGGGCCGGATGAAGTTCAAGCTCACGTACCAGTTCGAGCCGGGTGCGGATGCCGACGGCGTCACCGTCCACATCCCGCTGGCCGTGCTGAACCAGGTCACCGCCGACGGCTTCGACTGGCTGATCCCGGGCCTGCGCGAGGAGCTGCTGACCGCGCTGATCAAGGCGATGCCGAAGGCGCTGCGGGTGAACTTCGTGCCGGCGCCGAACTTCGCCCGGGCGCTGCGCAAGAGCCTGGTCCCGAACGACGGCCCGCTGCTGGAGGCCATCGCCCGTGAGCTGCGCGCGGTGTCCGGGCACCGGGTGGAGGCGACGGACTTCGACCTGGAGCGGGTCCCCGAGCATCTGAAGATGACCTTCCGGATCGTCGACGACAAGGGCCGCCGGCTCGCCGAGGGCAAGGACCTGGAGGCGCTGAAGCTCAAGCTCAAGGTCAAGACCCGGGACGTGATCAACGACGCCGCCGAGGGCCTGGCCCGGGAGGGCCTGACGAACTGGTCGGTCGGCACGCTGGCGAAGACTTTCGAGCAGAAGCGGCGGGGCCTGACCATGAAGGCCTACCCGGCGCTGGCCGACGCCGGCGACAGCGTCGCGGTGCGGCTCTACGACACCGCGGAGGACCAGCGGCGCGCCATGGCCGCCGGGACGCGGCGGATGCTGCTGCTGAACATCAACTCGCCGATCAAGTACATCAACGGCCGGCTGAGCAACCCGGCGAAGCTGGCGCTGAGCCACAACCCCTACGGCAACGCGCTGGCCCTGCTCCAGGACTGTGTGGCCTGCGCCGCGGACCACCTGATCGCCAAGAACGGCGGGCCGGCGTGGGACGAGGCGTCGTATCAGCGCCTGTATGACGCGGTGCGTGCGGACCTGGCCGACACCTCGATGCAGGTGGTGCACCAGGTGGAGCGGATCCTCGCGGTCTGGCAGGAAGTCGAGCGCCGGATGAAGGCCACGACCAGCCGCTCTCTGCTGACCTCGCTCGCCGACGTCCGGGCCCAGCTGACCGGGCTGATCCACCAGGGCTTCGTCTCCGAGACCGGCTTCGACCAGCTGCCGCATCTGGTGCGGTACCTGCGTGCGGTCGAACGGCGGCTGGAGAAGCTGCCGGACAACCCGAACCAGGACCAGCTGCTGATGTTCCAGGTGCACGACGTGCGGGACGAGTACCAGCTGCTGCTGGACCGGCTGCCGGCGGGCCGCCGCGGCGACCCCGACGTGCGGCGCGTCCGCTGGATGCTCGAGGAGCTGCGGGTCAGCCTGTTCGCCCAGCAGCTCGGGACGCCGGAGACGGTGTCTGCCAAGCGGATCTACCGGGCCATCGACGCGATCCCGGGGTGAGCCGACGCAGCCATGTCAGGGTCCATCGAACGGCGGTATGATCCGGCGCCATGAGCGCTGCCGGCACCCCGTGGTCCGATCCCGTCGCCGCCGATCGTCCGGCGGTCGACGCCGATGAGCGGATAGATCCGTCCACGCCGCATCCGGCGCGCATGTACGACTATTGGATCGGCGGCAAGCAGAACTTCGCGGCCGACCGCGAAGTGGGCGACCGGATGGCCGAGGCCATGCCCGGCCTGCCGTTGCTGGCGCGCGCCAACCGCGCGTTCCTGGGGCGGGCGGTGCGGTACGCGGCCGGGCAGGGCGTGAAGCAGTTCCTGGACCTCGGCGCGGGCCTGCCGGCCAGCGGGAACACCCACGAGATCGCCCAGGCGGCGCATCCGGACGCGGCGGTGGTCTACGTCGACAACGATCCGCTGGTCAGCGTGCACGGCCGGGCGTTGCTGGCCGACCAGGCGCGCACGCGGGTCTTCGAGGCCGATCTCCGCGATCCGAAGGCCGTGCTCACGCATCCGGACGTGGTCTCGCTCATCGACTTCGAGCAGCCGGTCGCGGTGCTGCTGGCGGCGGTGCTGCACTTCGTCACCGACGACTCCGACCCGGCGGGGATCGTGGCGGCGTTCACCGAGGGACTCGCTCCGGGCAGCCATCTGGTGATCTCCCATGCCACCTCGGACCTGTTGCCGGTGGAGACGGACACGCTGCGGCCGATCTACCGGTCGTCGGCCACTGGCGCGTTGCGCACTCATGCGGAGATCAGCAGCTTCTTCGAGGGCTTCGATCTGGTCTCGCCGGGAGTGGTCCAGCTTCCGCTGTGGCGTCCGGATACGGAGCCGCCGGAGGATCTGTCCCAGTATTGGATGTACGCAGGTGTGGGCCTAAAGCAGGAGAAACCCTAACCAGGGCCCCGGGTTCGCTTTCAACATCGCCAAGTACGTTGCCGCGCGCAGGTCCGAGCCGAAAAGATGACTGCGTGTCACAGCAACCGGAACAGACAGCACCGCTGACTCTGCAGATCCTGCCCGACGGGAGCGAACGGACCTTCGACGGCTCTCGCCGAGTCGTCATAGGCCGCGACTCCAACCAAGTCGACGTCATCGTCTCGGAGCCCCGGGCTTCGCGCGTCCACGCCACGCTCTACGTCAGCGGAGGGGCGTGGATCTTGGAGGACGTCAGCAGCCAGGGCACCTTCGTGCAGAACACGCGCCTGACGCAGCCGATGACGCTTCCCGGCCCGATCGTGGTGCGGCTCGGGCACCCGGTGGACGGGCAGGAGCTGCGGCTGGTGCCCGGGGCGCGGCGGCCGAACTTGCCGCCGCCGGGGCAGCCCGTGCAGGTGGGGCAGGTCGGGCAACTCGGCCAGCCCGGCCAGCCCGGCCAGCCCGGCCAGCAGCCTGGTCAGCAGCCCGCTCATCAGCAGGCTCAGCCGTACGCCGCCTCGCAGCCGCCGCTCCCGCCGCC
>JABFXP010000689.1 GCA_013361685.1 Catenulispora sp. | reverse complement strand
GCTGCAGGGCATCTGGCTGCCGCTGCACGGCTACGACTACAAGGACACGCCGCTGTGGGCGGGCATCTACATGATCCCGCTGACCCTCGGCTTCCTGGCCGCCGGGCCGATCGCCGGGCACCTGTCCGACAAGTTCGGGCCGCGGGTGTTCGCCTCCGGCGGGCTGCTGGTGATGGCCGTGTCCTTCGCCGGGCTGCTCATGATCCCCACCGACTTCAACTACATGGTCTTCGCGGTCCTGATCTTCCTGAACGGGATCGGCGGCGGCCTGTTCTCGGCCCCCAACACGTCGTTGATCATGTCCAGCGTGCCGAACCGGATGCGCGGGGCGGCCTCCGGAGCGCGCGCCACGTTCATGAACGCCGGCATGGTGCTGTCGATGGGCATCTTCTTCTCGCTCATGGTGGCCGGGTTGTCCAGCTCGCTGCCGCACACCCTGTCCGGCGGCCTGACCGCGCAGGGCGTGCCGGCCGGCACCGCCACCCAGATCTCGCACCTGCCGCCGGTGGCGACCCTGTTCGCCGCCTTCCTCGGGTACAACCCGATGCAACAGCTTCTCGGCCCGTCGACGCTCAGCGCGGTACCCCCCTCCAACGCGCAGACGCTGACGGGCCGGGAATTCTTCCCGCACCTCATCTCCGGGCCCTTCCACGACGGCCTGATGGTGGTGTTCACGCTGGCCATCGCGATGGCGGTGATCGGGGCGGTGGCCTCGGCGCTGCCGGGCCGGGTGTCCGACGCCGCGGCCCTGGAGGCGGAGCAGGCCCCGGCCGGGCCGGCCGGCACGGACGCGGACGCCGGGCAGCACGAGAGCGCGGCGGCGACCGCCTGAGCCGTTCAGGCTCGGTAGATTGAGGGCGCGGGGCGGTGTATGCCGCTTCGCGCCCTCGATCGTGTTCGAATGCTCACATGCCTCACCGTCCCCCCGCCCTGACCGCCCGCGCTCCTGCGAAGGACCCGATGAACGCCTCGCCCCCCGGCCCCCCGGACGCCGACCAGCCCGACGCCGAGGTGGCCGCGCGCCTGCGGGTCGCGCTGGGCCGCCTGAACCGCCAGCTGCTCCAGCGGCAGTCCGAGGCCAGCTTCGCGCAGCTGTCCGCGCTGTTCGTGATCGAGAAGTGGGGGCCGATCCGGATCGGGGACCTGGCCCAGCGGGAGAAGGTGGCCGCCCCCTCGATGACCCGGACCCTCAACGGGCTGGTGGCCGCCGGCTGGGTGCAGCGCGAGCCGGACCTCCAGGACGGCCGGTCCTTCATGGTCACGCTGACCCCGGCCGGCCAGGCGCTGATCGGCAAGGTCCGGCGCGAGCGCACCGCGGCGCTGGTGCAGGGCATGGAGCGGCTCACCGCCGGGCAGCTGGCGGCGCTGCACGCCGCGGTGCCGGTGCTGGAACAGCTGGCCGACGAGGTCGAGCCGAAGCGGTGAGCGGAAGGGCCGAGTTGAAGGGCCGATCCGAGCCGTGGCGCGCCACCCGTTCCGGCGGCCCCCCGGGCGCGCGCCGCCCGGAAGCGGTGGGAGACTGACGATATGACGGCAGCGAGCGAAAACCCCCACGACACCGTCCCGGACACGCCGGCCGAGGCCGAGTGGCCGCCGCGCGAGTGGCGTGAGGCGCGGCGCGGTGCCGGGGGCAAGAGCATGTACCGGACGCTGGCCATCATCGCCGTGATCATGGTGGTGCTGGTCGCGCTGTCCTTCTGGGGCATGGCCAACGGCTGATGCGGCACACCCTGATCCTGCTGCGGCACGCCAAGTCCGACTGGCCGGACGGCGTGGCCGACCACGAGCGGCCGTTGAACGAGCGCGGCCGCCGCGACGCCCCGCACACCGGGGCCTGGCTGGTCGCCGAGGACCGGGTGCCGGACCGGGCCGCGGTGTCGACCGCTCTGCGGACCCGCCAGACCTACGAGCTGGCCGCCGAGGCCTTCACCACCGAGCCCGAGGTCTTGTTCCTCGACGAGCTCTACGGCGCCACAGCCGGCCAGATGCTTCAGGTGATCCGCGAGACGCCGGAGACCGTCGGGACCCTGTTGGTGGTCTCCCACAACCCCGGCACCCAGGTCCTGGCGGTGGTCCTGGCCGACGACGACGCCCCGGGCCTGGTCGAGCGGGTGCGCAGCCGCTATCCCACCAACACCGCCACGGTGCTGGAGTTCGACGGCGAGTGGGCGACGCTGGACCCGGGCGGGGCGGCCATGGTCGCCGTCGAGTCCGCGCGCGACTGAAGCCGCGGCGTGAGCCCGAGCGTCCCCGGCGCCCGGGCCCGGGCTCAGGCCGCCGCGTCCGCCAAGGTCTGCTCCTCGGCCGCGTCGGCGGCCTCCACCTCTTCGCGCGTGATCCCCAGCAGATAGAGGATCGTGTCCAGGAACGGCACGTTCACCGCCGTGTCCGCCTGCTCCCGCACCACCGGCTTGGCGTTGAACGCCACCCCGAGCCCGGCGGCGGCCAGCATGTCCAGGTCGTTCGCGCCGTCGCCGATCGCCACCGTGTCGGCCACCGGGATGCCGGCCGTGGCCGCGAACCCGCGCAGGGCCGCCGCCTTCCCGGCGCGGTCCACGATCGGCCCGGTCAGCCGGCCGGTGAGCCGGCCGTCCGCGCCGATCTCCAAAGTGTTCGCCAGGGCGAAGTCCAGGCCGAGTTCGTCCCGCAGCGAGTCGGTGACCTGGGTGAACCCGCCGGAGACGATCCCGACCAGGTAGCCCAGCCGCTTCAGGGTCCGGACCAGGGTCCGCGCGCCGGGCATCAGCCGCACCGAGCGCTGGACGTCGGCCAGCGCCTCGGCCTCCAGCCCGGCCAGCAGGGCCACCCGCTCGCGCAGCGAGGCGGCGAAGTCCAGCTCCCCGCGCATCGCCCGGGCGGTGATGCCGGCGACCGCGTCCAGACAGCCGGCGTGCGCCGCCAGCTCCTCGATCACTTCGCCCTCGATGAGCGTGGAGTCCACGTCCATCACCACCAGGCGCTTGGCCCGGCGGTTCAGCCCGGCACGCTGCACCGCGACGTCGGCCTGCTCGGCCGCCGCGACCCGGGCCAGCCGGGGCCGCAGCACGTCCGGGTCGGCGCCGGAGACGTCCAGCTCGATCGCCGTCACCGGGTACTTGGCCAGCCGGTGGATCCGGTCGATGTTGCCCCGGCACTCGGCGATCTCCCGGGCCAGCGCGGCCATCGCCTGCGGCCGCAGCGGCGCGCCCAGCACGGTGACGTGGGTGCGGCCCTCGCGGCGCCGGCGGTTGTCGCCGAGGCCGGAGACCACCTCGATGTCCAGCTTCTCCACGGTGGCCCAGCGGTGCAGGGCCGGGCGCAGGGCGGTCTCGTCGGCCGGCGCCCCGACCAGCACGCCCAGCACCAGGCGGCCGCGCACCACGACCTGCTCGACGTCGACGACCGGCACGGCGAACGGCTCCAGCGCGGCGAACAGGCTCGCGGTGACGCCGGGACGGTCGGCACCGTAGACGGTGACCAGGACGGTTTCGGCCGGCGGTGGCAGGGCTAGCGCGGTGTTCATGGTGCCTCAACGGTACCCGGGCCGCGCTGCGGGCCGAAGCGGTGTCCGCGTGGCGGGCGTCGCGGGTGGCGCTGGTTCGTTGGCGGCTCGGCAGGGCGACGGTTCGGCCGGGCGGCGGGGGCAGCGCCGTGACCGGGCGTCGCGGGTGGCGGTGGTTCGGCGGAGCGGCGGAGCG
>JABFXP010000018.1 GCA_013361685.1 Catenulispora sp. | reverse complement strand
AGCAACTCCCCGGTCAGCTCGCCCCACTGCCGGGCGTGTTCGGGGTCGAAGTCCAGGACCTCCTGCGCGACGCTGCGCACCAGCCCGACCACGAGCACGAACACCCGGTGCCGCTGCGCCGCCGAGAGCCGGGCCGGTTCGAGCGCGGTGAGCGCGGCGTCCAGCCAGCCCAACTGGTTCGGCCCCATCACCTGGCGGCGCATGGCGGTGGCGGCGAGCAGCCACGGGTGCGCCTGGTAGACGGCCCAGGACGCGCGCGCCCAGGCTTCGACGCCCCGCCGCCAGTCGCCGTCGCCGTCGCCGTCGCCGTCGCCGCCGATCTCCGGCCGCTCGGCCAGCACCGCCTCGACCATCAGCTCGACGATCTCCGCCTTGCCGGGCACGTACCGGTACAAGGCCATCGCCGAGACCCCGAACTCGCCGGCGAGACGGTTCATCGAGACCGCGTCCAGCCCGTCGGCGTCGGCGATCGCCACCGCCGCCTCGGCGATCCGGGCCGGCGACAGGCTCGGCTTCGGGCCGCGGGTCGGCGCCTCTTGCTCACCCCACAGCAGCGCCACGCTGACGCGCAGGTCGCGCTCCTTCTCTTTGGTCTTCTCCCTGGCCATCCGAGGTCCTCCGCTTTCGGTGTTGACCGCTCCCACCAACTGTGTATACCTTAAACACAATAGCTTACGCAGTAAACAGTTTACGGGAGAGATGATCATGATTGAGCTCATCGCCGCCGGTGCCGCCGCCGTCGTCGCCGCTCCGCCGGCCGGTCTGTTCGGCTACCGGCAGCTGAAGCGGACCAAGAACGCCCGCGCGCTGCGGATCCAGACCCCGAACGGGATCGACGAGGCCGGCTTCGTCCGGATCGGCGGCCTCGACCAGTGGGTCTCGATCCGCGGCGAGGACCTGCGCAATCCGGTGATCCTGGAAGTCCTCGGCGGCCCCGGCGCCTCGAACCTGATCTTCATCCCGCGCACCCGGGAGTGGGAGAAGCACTTCACGATCGTGCGCTGGGACATGCGCGGCGCGGGCAAGACCTTCGCGCACGGCGGCCCCGACGGCCAGGGCGACATGAGCATGGACCGCCTGTACCGGGACGCCCTGGAAGTCGCCGACCACGTCCGGGCGCGGCTGGCCGTGGACCGGCTGCTGCTGGTCGCCAACTCCTTCGGCACCAACCTCGGTCTGCGCCTGGCCCGCAACCACCCGGAGCGTTTCTCGGCCTACGTCGGCACCGATCAGAACATCAACGACGGCGGACGCGAGCGCAGTGCCTACTACGCGCTGCTCGAACGGCTGGAGCAGAAGGGCAAGAAGAAGCTGCTCGAGGAGGCCCGCGGTTGGGGCGAGGACAAGTCCCGGTGGACGCCGAAGCAGTGGTCGGAGTACGCCAAGCTGTGCGTCACCAGCGACCCGCTCACCTACGACACGATGAAGATCGTCGTCATCCGCTCGCTGTGGTTCACGCCGCTGTTCGATCTCCGCGGGCTGAAGAAGTACCTGGCGGCCATGAACTTCTCCGAGCGGATCGCGCCGCAGGCCGTCGGTATAGACGAGCGCGCCGAGGGCACCTCGTTCGGAATCCCGGTCTTCCTCTTCCAGGGCGAGCACGACGCGCTGACGCCGCCGCTGCCGGTCAAGCGGTTCTATGACCTGGTCGACGCGCCGGTGAAGGACTTCGCACTCATCGAGGGATGCAGCCACTTCGCGTCGTTCCGGAACCCCGACCGGTTCCTGGAGCTGATGATCAGCAAGGTGCGGCCGGTGTTGGCGGCCGACACGACACCGCGCGTGACTGTGGCGGAGTGACCCATATCACGGCGGCGGTTTCGGCCGCATCGTACCCTGCATGACGCATTCCGAGACTGTTCCAACGCCCTCAAGCAGAAGCGCCGACGACTCCACCTGGAAGGTCGTCGGCGCTTCTATGGTCGGAACCACCTTGGAGTGGTACGACTTCTTCCTCTACGGCACCGCGGCTGCCGTGGTGTTCCCCAAGGTCTTCTTCGTCAAGAGCGACCCGCTCACCGCGACGCTCCTGTCATTCCTCACCTATGCGCTCGGGTTCGCGGCCCGGCCGATCGGCGGCATCGTCTTCGGCCACGTCGGCGACCGCGTCGGGCGCAAGAAGACGCTGCTGGTCAGCCTGGTCATCATGGGCGTGGCCACCACCGGTATGGCGTTCGTCCCCTCCTACAACTCCATCCATGTGTGGGCCCCGATCCTGTTGACCACGCTGCGCATGGTGCAGGGCTTCGCGCTCGGCGGCGAGTGGGGCGGCGCGGTGCTGATCGTGGCCGAGCGGGACAAGGCGCGCCGCGGGTTCTGGGCGTCGTGGCCGCAGGCCGGGGCGCCGCTGGGACTGGTGCTCGGCACCGGCGTCATCATCCTGCTGTCGCAGAACATGAGCGAGAAGTCGTTCTTGGACTGGGGCTGGCGCGTGGCGTTCGGGCTGTCGGCGATCCTGCTGCTGGTCGGCGTGTGGGTGCGGCGGACCCTGAACGAGACCGAGGCGTTCCGGACGGCGCTGCGGAAGAAGGAGAGCGCGCCGCCGAAGCTGCCGGTGCTCGAGGTCTTCCGCACCTCGTGGCGCGAGATCCTCATCGCCTTCGGCACTCGCATGGCGGAGAACATCTCCTTCTATATAGTCGCCACCTTCTCGGTCACCTGGATCACCCAGCATCTGAAGCTGTCGAAGTCCTTCGGGCTGGACGCGGTGATGATCGGGGCGGCCGTCGAGACGGTGCTGATCCCGCTGGCCGGGGCGCTGTCGGACCGGATCGGGCGGCGGCCGGTGTATCTGGCCGGGGCGATCGGGATCGGGGTGTGGACGCCGATCTTCTTCGCGCTGGTGGACCAGAAGTCGTATCCGCTGGCGGTGGTCGCCGTCACGGTGGCGCTGGCCTTCCACGGGCTGATGTACGGGCCGCAGGCCGCGTTCTTCGCCGAGATGTTCCCGACCGGGGTCCGCTACTCCGGCGCGTCGATCGGGTATCAGGTGGCCTCGGTCGCCGCCGGCGCCCCGGCGCCGCTGATCGCGGTGGCGATCCTGGAGCACAACGGCGGCAAGACCGCCGGGTGGCTCTCGCTGTACTTGGGCTTGGCGGCCTTGGTGACCGTCGTCGCCTTGTACTTCGCGAAAGAGACCCGGTCGGTCTCGATGTCATCCGCGGCCGCCGATGCTGCTTCGGCCGCCGACGCCTCAGCCGAGGCTGTCAAAGAACTCCACAACGTCGCGAACTAGCACCTCGGGGGCCTGGTGCGCGGTGTAGTGACCGGGGGTCTCGTACACGTTCCACCGCATGATGTTCGCGTGGTCGCGCTCGGCGAAGCGGCGGATGCCGTAGAAGTCATTCGCCGAGCCGGCCAGCGCGGTCGGCACCGTCGTCGGGCCGTCCGCGCGCTCCCGGTCCAGGGCCATCTCCCGGTAGAAGCGGATCGACGAGCCCGCCGTGCCGGTCAGCCAGTAGGTGGCGACGTTGGCCAGGACGAAGTCGTCGTCGAGGTTCTCCGGCAGCAGCTGGATGTTCCAGCCGAGCAGCCCGATCGGTGAATCGGCCAGCGCGTGCGCCAGGGTCTGCGGCTGCTGCGACTGGAGCTGGTTGAAGGCGCCCATGTTCTCCCAGAACCACTGCAGGGTCTGGACGGCCTTCTTCTCGTCGTCGGTCAGCGCCTCCAGCTCCGCCGGGTCGCCCGACGGGAACGAGAACAGCTGGGTGACGTGCACCCCGACGACGTGCTCGGGGTCCAGACGGCCGACCTCCGGCGAGATCATCGAGCCGCCGTCGTTGCCCACCGCGCCGTAGCGCTCGTAGCCCAGGCGGGCCATCAGCTCCACCCAGGCCCGGGCCGTCCGGTGCAGGTTCCAGCCCCGGGCGGTGGTGGGGCCGGCGAAGCCGTAGCCCGGGATCGACGGGATGACCAGGTCGAACCCGGCGGCGGTGAGCGGGTCGACGACGTCCAGGTACTCGGCCTGGGAACCGGGCCAGCCGTGGGTGAGCAGCAGCGCGGTGCCGTTCGGCGCCTGGGCCCGCACGTGCAGGAAGTGGATGTCCTGGCCGTCGATCTCGGTCAGGAACTGCGGGTACGCGTTCAGCCGGGCCTCGTACGCGCGCCAGTCGAAGCCGTTCCGCCAGTACTCGGCCAGCCGCCGCACGCGGGAGACCGCGGTGCCGTACTCGCCGTCGGCGCCCTCGATCGTGTCGGTCCAGCGGGCGCGGTCCAGGCGGTCGTTCAAGTCGTCGATGGCGGACTGGGCGATCTCGACGCGGTAGGGGCGGATCTCGGCGGTCATCAGGACTCCTCCTTGTGCGGAACGGAATCTCTCGTTCCGTTCTGCTTCCACTGTAGCGGAACAAAGCATTCCGTTCAACTGCTAGAGTGGGGCCATGCCGAACTCCCCCCGCACCGGACCGCTCAGCGGCCGCAAAGCCCAGGCCAACCGCAACGACGAGGCCATCCTGCGGGCCGCCCGCGAGGTCTTCGTCGCCGATCCGTCCGCGCCGATCTCCGCCGTGGCCAAGGAGGCCGGAGTGGGCATCAGCGCCCTCTACCGGCGCTACGAGAGCAAGGAAGTGCTGCTGCAGACGCTGTGTGCGAACGGGCTGGAGACCTACATCGCATGCGCCGAGGCCGCGCTGGCCTCCGAGGCCGGACCGTGGGAGGCGTTCGCCGGCTTCGTGCGCGCGGTGATCGACGCCGACGTGCACGCGCTGACGGTGAACCTGGCCGGGACCTTCACGCCGACCCCTGCGATGTTCGAGCAGACGGCGCGCGCCGTGGACCTGGCCGGACAGGTCCTGGAGCGGGCCCGGGCGGCCGGCGTGATCCGCGCCGACTTCGCCTTCACCGACATCGCGATGCTGCTGGAGCAGCTGACGGCGGTCACCGGGCCGAGCGTGGAGCGGACCAGGGAGCTGCGGCACCGCTATCTGGCGATGCACTTCGACGCGCTGCGGCCGGAGGCGGCGACGGCGGAGATGCCGGGTCCGCCACCGAGCGACGAGGAGTTGGGAGCACGCTGGATCCCCCGGGGCTGAGGGGTTTCTGCTACATCTTGTAACAGTCTTCGGACAACCCGGACCGCGGGCTGCGAGCTCTGCCATGCTCGGCCGATATGACGACTGAACAACTGGCCGGGAGCCGGGCCGGAGCCGCCGGGACCGCCGGAGCCGCGCGGTCTGCCGGGGCCGCCGCCGCGGGCAAGGTCCCGCAGGTCACGCTGATCTTCTGGGTCACCAAGGTGCTGACCACCGGCATGGGGGAGACCACGTCGGACTTCCTCAACAAGACCTACGACCCGCAGATCATGGTGGTGCTGGCCGGGCTGGTCCTCGCCGGGGTCCTGTGGGTGCAGTTCCGGGCGCCGCGCTACTCGGCGTGGATCTACTGGGCCGCGGTCGTCATGGTGAGCGTGTTCGGCACGATGTGCGCCGACGTGCTGCACGTCGCGCTGGGCATCCCCTACGCGGTCTCGACTGCCTTCTTCGCGGTCGCGCTCGCGGCGATCTTCGTTCTGTGGTTCCGGGTCGAGGGCACGCTGTCCATCCACAGCATCACCACCCCGCGCCGCGAACTGTTCTACTGGCTGACGGTGGTCACGACCTTCGCGCTGGGAACCGCGGTCGGCGACCTGACGGCGACCTCGCTGAACCTGGGGTACTTCTCCTCCGGTGTGCTCTTCGCGGTGCTGTTCGCGGTGCCGGCCGTCGGGTACAAGCTGGGCTTGAACGGCGTCACCGCGTTCTGGTTCGCGTATGTGGCGACCCGGCCGTTCGGCGCCTCGTTCGCCGACTGGATGGGGGTCTCGGCCAAGCGCGGCGGCCTGGACTGGGGCACCGGACCGGTGAGCCTGGTCCTGTTGGGGATCATCGCGGTCCTCGTCGGGGTGCTGGCGGTGACGAAGATGGACGTGGCGGCGGACGGCTCGACAGCGGACGCCCGCTAGCAGCACGAAGCCGGTGAGCCGAGCCGGGCGCCCCCCTCGTGCGCCCGACGCGGCTCACCGGCCGGATACCAGCGGTCCGGTCCGGCAGCGTCCCCTGCCGGACCGGGATCAAAAGGCGATGCGGTGCTCAGTCCTCGGCGTCGCCGGACAGCTCCCACGGCCGCGCGGTGGCGCCGAGCCGGTTCCACAGGTTGATGATGCCGATCTGCCAGACCAGTTCGGCCAGCTCCTCGGGGCTGAAGTGGTCCGCGGCCTCGGCCCACACCGTGTCGGACACCTCGCGGTCGGCCAGCCGGGTCACGGCCTCGGTCAGGGCCAGGGCGGCGCGCTCGCGGGCGGTGAAGTACGGCGCTTCGCGCCACACGGCGACCAGGCTCATCCGCCGCCAGACGTCGCCGCCGGCCACGGCGTCGCGCGTGTGCATGTCGACGCAGTAGACGCAGCCGTTGATCTGGGACGCGCGCAGCTTCACGATCTCGCGCAGCGGCTTCTCCAGAATGCCCTCGGTAGCGGCGCGCTCCAGGCCGTTCATCGCCTTGGCGATCTTCGGGGCCAGCTCGTCGACGGCGAGGCGGACGGTGGGCTTCACATATTCGCTGGTCTGTGTGTTCGTTGTCATGACTATGACTTTAGGCCAGATGTGGACTGCTGTTAGGATCCAATCCCATGGCCGAATATTGGTCCACTTTGGACGTCGACCTGCACCTGGCGGTCGACCCGGACTCCGGGCGCCGGGTCGGTCTGGAGCACGCGCTGCGGGAGGCGATCCGGGACGGAAGGCTGGCCGCCGGGGCACGCCTGCCGTCCACGCGGACGCTGGCGGTGGAGCTGGGCTTGGCGCGCGGAACGGTGTCGGCCGCCTATGACCAGCTGGTCGCCGAGGGGCATCTGGTGGCGGTCCGGGGATCGGGCACGCGGGTGGCCGCGCAGAGCGGACGGGCGCCGTCGGACGCACGGACCACGGACGCTGCGAGCGGAGCAGGCACCGCCGCCAAGAGCGGGACGCAGCGCGCCGCCGACCCCGTGCGTTTCCCGCACGACCTGCGGCCCGGTACCCCCGACCTGTCCCGGTTCCCCCGCGAAGCCTGGCTGCGCGCGGCCCGCCGAGCGGTGAACGAGGCGCCGTCCGACGTGTTCGGCTACGGCGACCCGCGCGGCCGCCTGGAACTACGCCGCGCACTGGCCGAATACCTCGGCCGGACCCGCGGCGTGCTGGCCGACCCGGAGCACATCGTGATCGTCTCCGGCGCCCTTCAGGGGCTGGCGCTGCTCGGGCGGGTCCTCGGCGGCGGGATGGCCATGGAGGATCCGTACATCCCGCTGTTCCACAAGGCGGTCCGCACCACGGGCACCGAGGTGGTGCCGCTGCTGGTGGACGACGACGGCGCCCGCGTCGAACAACTGCGCGGGCGCGCGTTCCGCGACGTCGAGGCGGTGGTGGTGACGCCGAGCCACCAGTACCCGATCGGCTCGACCCTGCACCCGGCCCGGCGGCAGACCCTCGTGGAGTGGGCCCGCGAGGGCGCCGGCCGCTACGTCGTCGAGGACGACTACGACGGCGAGTTCCGCTACGACCGCCAGCCGGTCGGCGCGCTTCAGGGCATGCTCCCGGACCGCACCGTCTACCTGGGGACGGCCTCGAAGACCCTGGGCCCGGGCGTCCGCCTGGCCTGGATGGTGCTGCCGGAGGCGCTGCTCGACCCGGTCACCGAGGCCAAGCGGCACCTGGACCACCAGTCCGAGACGCTGGGACAGGTGACCCTCGCCGAGTTCATCACCTCCCACGACTACGACCGCCACATCCGGGCCTCCCGCCTGCGCTACCGCCGCCGCCGGGACCTGCTCGCCGAACGCCTGCGCACCAAGGCCGGCCGCCCGGCGGCCGGGTTCGCCCTGGGCGGCATCGCGGCCGGACTGCACGCCCTGGTCCGGCTGGAGCCGGCCGGCATGAGCGAGGCGGAGGTGCTGGCCAGGGCCGCCGAATTCGGACTCGGGCTGGAAGGCCTCGGCGGCCTGTGGGACACCGGCCCGAAGGGCCGTTCGGGGCAGAACAGGGCCCGTCCGCAGGGGATCGTCGTCGGTTTCGGCTCCCCCACCGAGGCTGCCTACCCCCGCGCGCTGGACGCTCTGGTTCGGACCCTTTCGTGGAGATGACTACTCATACGGTCTAATGGACATCGCACGATAGCCCGACCCGGCGTGCTGCACAGGTGCTCCCTGCGTCACACTGGTCTCGGAACAGCACTGCCATTAAGAGGAGAAACCCGTGGACGACGTACTGCGCCGTACGCCCCTCTTCGCCACCCTCGACCAGGACGCCGCGGCCTCACTGCGCGCCTCCATGAACGAGATCGAGCTGGCCCGAGGTGAGCTCCTGTTCCACGAGGGAGACCCCGGCGACTCGCTGTACGTGGTGCTGCGGGGGAAGATCAAGCTGGGCCGCACCAGCGGCGACGGCCGGGAGAACCTGGTCGCCGTCCTCGGCCCCGGCGAGATGTTCGGCGAACTCTCCCTGTTCGACCCCGGCCCCCGCTCCGCCGGCGCCACCGCCCTGGTCGACTCCACCCTGCTGGGCCTGAGCTCGGACGAACTGACCCCCTGGCTGGCCAGCCGCCCCGACGTGGCCCGCGCCCTGCTCCGCGCCATCGCCCGCCGCCTGCGCCGCACCAACGACTCCATGTCGGACCTGGTCTTCTCCGACGTCCCCGGCCGCGTGGCCAAGGCCCTGCTGGACCTGTCGGCCCGCTTCGGCACCCCCGCCGAGGACGGCATCCACGTCGCCCACGACATGACCCAGGAGGAACTGGCCCAACTCGTCGGCGCCTCCCGCGAGACGGTCAACAAGGCCCTGGCCGACTTCGCGGGGCGCGGCTGGCTCCGCCTGGAAGCGCGCGCCGTGGTGCTGACGAATGTCGAGCGGCTGAGCCAGCGGTCGCGCTAGCGCGAGGTGCCGCGCGCGGCGTGCCGCGGCAGGGCATGCCCGCGGCCTCAGCCCAGCCCGGCTGCCTCACCCCGCCAGCAGCCCCCCGGCCAGCCGCAGCCCGTCGAGATCGTGGATGTCCCCCGGCTGCGCCGGAATCTCCGCCACCGCCACTCCCGGGTGGGACGCGGTGAAGCGCTCGGCGAGGCGCCGCTCCCGGGCGGCGAGCCTGACGCGCTCGGCGTGCAGCCGCAGCAGCCCCGCCGCCAGGCGCTCATCGGCCGAGTCGCCGTCCAGTTCCTCAGCGGCGGCGAGGGCCTTCTCCGCCGACAGCTCCGGTACCGCCACCGGGTGCACGCGGTTCAGGATCAGTCCGGCCAGCGGCATGCTCTCGGCGGCCAGCCGCTCGGTGAAATACGCCGCCTCGCGCAAGGCGTCCGGCTCCGGCGCCGCCACCACCAGGAACGCCGTGCCTTCCGCCTGGAGCAGCTGGTACGTCTCCTCGGCGCGCTGCCGGAAGCCGCCGAACATCGACTCCAGCGAGCCGACGAAGGTCTGCACGTCGTGCAGCAGGCCGGAGCCGAGCAGCTTGTTCAGGGCTATGGTCGCGATCGAGAATCCGGAGGCCAGCACCTTCAGCGCGAAGCCGCCTCCGGCCTTGGCCGGCGCCATGAGCACCTTGATCAGCCGGCCGTCCAGGAAGCTGCCGAGCCGGTTGGGGGCGTCGAGGAAGTCCAGCGCCGAACGGCTGGGCGGGGTGTCGACCACGATCAGGTCCCAGCTGCCGGTCTCCTCCCCGGTGCGGCGGAGCTGGCCCAGCTTCTCCATCGCCATGTACTCCTGCGTGCCGGAGAAACCGGCGGACAGGGACTGGTAGAACGGGTTGGTCAGGATCTGCTCGACCCGGTCGGGATCAGCGTGCTTCTCGACGATCTCGTCGAACGTCCGCTGCATGTCGAGCATCATCGCGAACAGCCGCCCGGAGCCCGGGACCCCCTCGACCTCGCGCGGGTTGTTGTCCAGCTCGGTCAGGCCGAGGGACTGCGCCAGCCGGCGCGCCGGGTCGATGGTCAGCACCACGACGCTGCGGCCCTGCTCGGCCGCGCGCAGCGCCAGCGCGGCGGCGGTGGTGGTCTTGCCCACGCCGCCGGAGCCGCAGCAGACGATGATCGAGGTGGCGGGGTCGGTCAGCAGGCCGTCCACGTCGAGGTGCTTCGGGGTGACGCTCATCCGTCGGTGCCTCCCGCGGCCGCGGTGAGCACCGAGGCCAGCTCGTAGAGTCCCCCGAGGTCGATGCCCTCGCCGATCAGCGGCAGCTCCACGACCGGCCGGCCGGCCTCGTCCAGGGTCTGCCGCTCGTTCTCCTCCAGCGTCAGCCGCTCGGCGTGCTCGCGGCCCAGCACGGCCAGCGCGCTGGTCTCGGCGGCGTCGACGCCGTAGGGCTTGAGCAGCGCCGCGACCCGCTTCTCGGCGGCGGCGCTGACCGCGGCGCGCTTGCCGATCGTCAGGTGCGCGGTGCGGACCATGTTCACCAGGACCACGCCCACCGGCAGACCGGCCGCGCGCAGCTCGCCGATGCCGTCCAAGGTCTCCTGGACCGGCATCTCCTCCAGCACGGTGGTCAGGTGCACGGCGGTCTGCGGCGAGGTCAGGACCCGCATGACCGCCTCGGCCTGGTTCTTCACCGGGCCGACCCGGGCCAGCCCGGCGACCTCGGTGTTGACGTTGAGGAACCGGGTGATGCGGCCGGTGGGCGGGGCGTCCATGACCACCGCGTCGTAGGCGAAGGCCCGGCCCGGGCGGTCGGTCGCCGTGCGCCGCACCGCCTCGCAGGCCTTGCCGGTGACCAGCACGTCGCGCATGCCGGGGGCGACCGTGGTGGCGAAGTCGATGGCACCGAACCGTTTCAGGGCTTTGCCGGCCCGGCCCAGTTTGTAGAACATGTCGAGGTATTCCAGCAGCGCCTGCTCCGGGTCGATGGCCAGCGCGAACACCTCTCCGCCGCCCGGGGCGATGGCGATGCTGCGCTCCTCGTAGGGCAGCGGCGCGGTGTCGAAGAGCTGCGCGATCCCCTGCCGGCCCTCGACCTCGACCAGCAGCACCCGGCCCCCGCCCTCGGCCAGCGCCAGCGCCAGGGCGGCCGCCGCCGTGGTCTTCCCGGTGCCGCCCTTTCCGGTGACGATGTGCAGGCGGCACTGTGTCGGCCAGAATCGGGACGGCCAGGGTCGGCTCATGGTTCCAGACTAACCGTCGGTAACTCGCGCCCGGAACGGGCCGTCCCTGCCGCTACTGTAGGGAACCGCGAGGCGCAGTGTTATCAGGAACCTGGTGACTTGGGGGGCGGCGACATGAGCAGCGAGGTCCACACCGAACGCCTGACGCCCGGCGAGCGCGTGATCGCCGAGCGCTACGTGCTGCGGGGCGAACTCGGACGCGGCGGCATGGGCGTGGTCTGGCGGGCCGAGGACCGGGTGATCGGCCGGGCCGTGGCGGTGAAGGAGATGCGGCTCGGCGAGGGCGTCACCCCCGCCGAGCGGGCCGAGTTCGAGGAGCGGATCCTGCGGGAGGCCCGCACCGCCGGCCGGCTGAACGACCCGGCCGTGGTGACCGTCTTCGACGTCGTCCACGACAACGGCTCCATCTACATCGTCATGGAACTGGTCGAGGCGCCGACGCTGGCCGAGGTGGTGCGCCGGTCCGGGCCGCTGGCCCCGGAGGCGGTCGCCGAGATCGGGCGCCAGGTGCTCTCGGCGCTGGAGGCCGCGCACGCCGCCGGGATCGTGCACCGCGACGTGAAGCCGTCGAACATCATGCTCGGCGACACCGGCCGGGCCAAGCTCACCGACTTCGGGATCGCGCAGGCCGCCGACGACCCGACGCTGACCAAGACCGGCGCGGTCATCGGCTCCCCGGCGTATCTGGCCCCGGAGCGGCTGTCCGGGCACGAGGCGACGGCGGCCTCGGACATCTGGTCGCTCGGCGCGGTGCTGTACTTCGCGATCGAGGGGCACGCCGCGTTCGAACGCGACACCACCGCCGCGACGCTCGGCGCGGTGCTGAACTTCGTGCCGTACCTGACCCGGGTGCAGGGACCGCTGGCCGCCGCGGTGTCGGGCATGCTGGCCGCCTCGCCGGCCGGCCGCCTCAGCGCGCCGCAGATCCGCAGCCTGCTCGGCGCGGTGCCCGGGACCCGGGTCCTGCCGCCCCAGCAGGGCGGATACGCCGGGACCATGATGATGCCGGCCGGGGCGGTGCCGACCCAGGTCAACCAGGTCGGCGAGGTGCCGGCCGGGCGACGCGGGCCCAGGCTGTGGCCGGTGGCGGCGGCCGCGGCGGTGGCGCTGGCCGCCGTCGGGGGCGGCAGCTTCGTGTTCGGCCACTCCTCGGGGTACGACACGGGCAAGAAGCACCAGCTCGCGGCCGACGCGCAGCCCTCGGACGCGGTCCAGGTGTACACCGTCGGCGGCCCGCACGCCGACTTCCCCTCCCTGGGCTTCGACAGCTACAACACCTGTCTGAGCGGCCCGCCGTTCGCCCCCGGCACGCCGGTCTATCAGAACGTGGACTGCACGAAGCCGCACGACCTGGAGCTGTACTACGAGACCGACATGGTCAACACCAGCTTCAGCAAGTACGGCTCGGACGGCAACGGCCCGATCCCCTATCCCGGCGCCGCACTGGCCGCGCTGGCCAAGCAGCTCTGCTGGGCCGACCGGCTGATCGGGCCCTGGGCGAAGCCCGCCGGCAGCGCGTACACCTACGCCGCGCTCATCCCCAGCGAGGACCTCTGGAACGGCGCCCCGGACCTGCCGCCGGACTGGAAGGCCGACCACACCCTGCGCTGTGTGATGGTCAACACCGGCGGACGTCAACTGCCCGGCGATGTGAGCGGGTAGTCGCCTCACCGTAGGCTTGGCCCATGACGCTGAGCCCGAATCACAGCAAGTGGGAGTACGCGACGGTGCCGCTCCTGGTCCACGCGACCAAGCAGATCCTCGACAACTGGGGCGACGAGGGCTGGGAACTCGTCCAGGTCGTGCCCGGCCCGAACCCGGACCAGCTGGTCGCCTACCTGAAGCGTCCGAAGACGACGGAGTCCTGAGCCATGAGCCACCCCGAAGAGAAGCTGGCCGAGCTCGGCCTGAAGCTGCCCGAGGTCGCCGCCCCGGTCGCGGCCTACATCCCGGTGCTGCGCAGCGGCGACCTGGTGTACACCTCCGGCCAGCTGCCGATGGTCGACGGCGCCCTGCCGATGGTCGGCAAGGTCGGCGCCGAGGTCAGCGCCGAGGACGCCAAGGCGCTGGCGCAGCGCTGCGCGCTGAACGCACTCGCCGCCGTGAAGTCCGAGATCGGCGACCTGGCCCTGGTCAAGCGGGTGGTGAAGGTGGTCGGCTTCGTCGCCAGCGCGCCGGACTTCACCGGGCAGCCGGGCGTGATCAACGGCGCCTCCGAACTGCTCGGCGCGGTCTTCGGCGAGGCCGGCCGGCACGCCCGCTCGGCGGTCGGGGTGGCGGTGCTGCCGCTGGACGCCCCGGTCGAGGTCGAGCTGACCGTCGAGGTCTGATCGAGCTCTGATCG